>DATNIC010000122.1:0-35208 GCA_035604635.1 Binatia bacterium | reverse complement strand
GCGCACGGTCGGAGAGGGCCTTCCACTCCAACGTCAGGAACGAGCTGATTTTCAACTCCAGCGCGGCGCGTACCCAAGCGCCTTCTTCGGAGATACGCGCGAGCGTCGCGGAGATCTCCGCGTGACCGGGGATGTGGCAATTGATCCGCTCGTCTAACGTCAGCCACAGGGAGCCGCTTTGGGCGCCGCCGGCGGCGGCTTGGGCATCGGCCATCGTGCCTCCAGAAAATGAAATAGAACCCGGTTGCTGGAGTTAACGAAACGAGCGGGCACTCCCTATGGCGTTTACCGAGCCTTTACCTTTCAGCGCGCGAAAACGTTCTTGAGCGAGTAGAGGATGTTCCCGGGCTTCATCGCGTCGTCGGTCGCCGTCGGCTCGTAACCGCAGTGGACCATGCAGTCGACGCATTTGGGGTTCCCGCTCTTGTAACCGTACTGCGACCAGTCGGTCGTCTCGAGCAGCCCCTGATACGAGCCGGCGTAGCTGTCGGCGAAGAGATAGCACGGGCGCTGCCAGCCGAAGAGCGAGTAGCTCGGCATCCCCCAAGGCGTGCAGTCATAGTCCTTCTCGCCGGTCAAGAAATCGATGAAGAACGGGCTCGCATTGAACTCCCACTTCTTCTTCCCGCTCTTGTACGGCGCGAAGATCTCACGGAAGAGCGCTTTACTCTGATCCCGATGGAGGAAGTGTTCCTGATCGGGTGCCTTCTCGTACGGGTAGCCCGGCGAGAACATCATCCCGTCGACGTTCAGCGACGTTGCGAAATCAAAGAACTCTTGCACTTCTTCAGCCTTGGCATCGTTGAAGATCGTCGTGTTCGTCGTGACGCGGAACCCGCGCGCCTTCGCCGCCTTGATCGCGCTGACCGCAATGTCGAACGTCCCTTCGCGGTCGACGGCACGATCGTGCACGTGCCGCACGCCGTCGAGGTGGACGCTGAACGTCAGGTAGGGCGAGGGCTTGAACTTGTCCAGACTCTGCTCGAGCCGAAGCGCGTTCGTGCACAGGTAGACGAACTTTTTCCGTTTTACGATCCCGGCGACGATCTCGTCGATCTGCGGATGGAGCAGCGGCTCTCCGCCGGGGATCGCGACGACCGGCGCGCCGCACTCGTCGACCGCTTTGAAACAGTCTTCGGGCGAAAGATGCCTGCGTAAAACCTCGACCGGATGCTGAATCTTGCCGCACCCGACGCATGCAAGGTTGCACCGGAACAACGGCTCCAGCATGAGGGTCAGCGCGTACCGCTTGTTGCCCTTCAAGCGCTGCTTGAGGAGATAGCCGCCGACGGCTACTGCCTGCCGGAGAGTGATCGCCATTCGTTCCGCGTTTCCTTAATGGTGGGTGGTGAGTAAGCCGTGCGCGCTGAACCACTCGATCGAATCAGCTAAGGCTTGCCTCACGGGATTCTGAGGCAAGCCTAGTTCGCGAACTGCCTTCGACGAGTCGTAGAACATCTGCTCTTTAGCCATCCGAACGCCGTCGAGCGCGATCTGAGGCCGGTGACCCAAGCGGCCGAGGACGAATTCGTCGATGGCGGCGATCGCGAACGGGACGGCGAGAGGGAGCCGCACGCGCGGAGCAGGCCGGCCGGTCAGCGTCGCCAGGCGCTCAAACAACTCACGAAGCGAAAGGTTTTCATTTCCCAGGATATAGCGTTCGCCGGCCCGCCCGCGCTCGTAGGCCAGCCGGTGGCCGGCTGCGACGTCCCGGACGTCGATCAGATTGAGCCCGGTGTCGACGTACGCCGGCATCGCACCGCGTAGAAAGCGCAGGAGCATGTCGCCGGTCGGGGTCGGTTTCGCATCCCAGGGTCCGACCGGCGTGCTCGGATTGACGATGACGACGTCGAGCCCTTCGGCGGCCGCTTGCATCGCTTCGCCTTCGGCGAGAAGCTTCGATTGTTTGTAGGGTCCGACGAGCTCGGTCAACGGACTCTGGTGCGTTTCATCGGCGATCGCGCCGTGCCGGACGCCGATCGCCGCGACCGAGCTCGTATGCACGACGCGCCGGACACCGGCGTCCTTCGCAGCGCGCAAGACGGCACGCGTCCCGTCGACGTTGCTGTGCATGATCGCCCCGCGCTCGCGCCGCCACAAGCTGTAAAGCGCGGCAACATGAAAGACGGCGTCGCATCCGCGCATCGCACCGGCCAGATCCGGCGCGAAGAGATCGCCGCGGACGATGTCGACGGGCAGGCCTGCAAGCGTGATCCCCGGCTGATCGCGCACCAAAGCGCGAACGTCCCAACCGTGATCGAGCAACTCGCGCACCAGATTCGCGCCGACGAATCCGCTCGCTCCGGTGACAAACGCTGTCGGCATTCTAAAAGGCGCTCCGCCCCAGGCTCCGCGCCCCCCATCCTTCGCATGGGGCCCCCAAACCACTAGGGCCCATCAGCTTTTTTTCATAGGAGATCGATTCCCCGAGGGGGCCCCTTCACCGTCTCCTTGATTCATAGCGACCCAGGGCGGTCAGCGGGAAGTGCTGCTGATAGAGATGATATTTCAAATAGAAGTGTCCCGGAAAACCGGTTCCGGTGAAGTGTGACTCGTCCCAGGTCCCGTCGTCGCGCTGCGTGTCGAGCAAATAGCCGACGCCGCGCTCGACTGAATTCGATCGATCCCACCATTGCGGATCGCGTTTGGCGGCTGCGAGCAACCCGATCAGCGCCCACGCCGTTTGCGAAGCGGTGCTCGGACCCTTGCCGCGCAGCGAAGGATCGGCGTAGCTGGCGCACGTCTCGCCCCATCCACCGTCGCTGTTCTGCGCCCCGACGAGCCAGCCGGCTCCGCGCGCGATCGCGTCGTCGATCGCGGGATGCGGTTCGAGGAGCGCGAGCGCGGCAAGCACTCCTCCGGTCCCGTAGACGTAATTTACGCCCCAGCGGCCGAACCAGGCGCCGTCGTATTCTTGCTCGTCGAGGAGAAAGCGCAGAGCGCGCCGGTACGCGGCCGGATCGATCGGGATGCGGCAACGCGCGTACATCTCGAGGACGCGGGCCGTGACGTCAGCGGTATTCGGATCGACCATCGCGTGCAAATCGCCGTACGGGATCTTGTTCAGCCACGCTTTGTCGTTGTCTTTGTCGAATGCGCCCCAGCCGCCGGACCGGCACTGCATCGACGCAACCCATTCGACGGCGCGCATCATCGCGGCGCGCTTTCGCTGGTCCTCTCCGATGGAGACGGCGTCGAGCGCCATCACGATGACCGCCGTGTCGTCGACGTCGGGATAAAACCGGTTGTCGAACTCGAACGCCCAGCCTCCGGACGGTCCGCGGCGATTTTTGACCGACCAGTCGCCGCGATCGAGAATTTGCTTCTCCAAAAGCCAACGCGCCGCGCGCGCCAACCGGGCGTCGTTACCGGGGACGCCGGCGTCGACGAGAGCCCGCATCACCAGGCCCGTATCCCATACGGGGGAGATGCAGGGCTGGATCCGATACTCGTCTTCCGTTTCGATCGCGAAGCGATCGAGCGCGGCGAAACCGCGAACGACCGCCGGATCGGCGACGTCGTAGCCCCAAGCGCGCAGGGCGAGCATGGAGTTGAGCATCGCAGGGATGATCCCGCCCCAGTCACCGCTCGCTTCTTGCCGCTCGATCGTCCAACGATGCGCGAGGTCGAGTCCGATTTTGCGAAACGGGATCACGCCCCATTCTTCGAGGCGGCGCAGAACGCCGTCCAACGCGACGAACGAGTTCTCGAGCGCGTCGCTTCCGCGAGGGAGCTCGTACCGCGCGTTGGCGCGGCCCTCGGTATAGAGTTCATCGAGATCGAGCGGCGGGCCGTAGACCGGTTTGCGATCGAAGACGATGATGAGCGGGACCGTGCTTCCGCGGGCCCAACTCGACATGTCGTAGATCGAGAACGGTCCGTTCCCCGGCAGCAGCATCAGCGCCGGCGGGAGCGCCGGCAACCCACGCCAATCGTAGGCACCGCACAACGCCAGGTGCATCTTCGTAAAGATGCGCGTCTTCGTGATCCCGCCGCGAGCGACGATGAATTCGCGGGCGCGCCGCAGCGCCGGATCCGACGCGTCGACGCCGAGGATCCGCAGCGCCATGTACGCCTCGGCCGTCGTACTCAGCTCGCCGCCGTCGTCGTAGAACAACTCCCAGCCGCCGTGCGCACGCTGCTGATTGCGAAAGTACGTGGCGGCCTTGGCTTGCGGGATCGCGTCCAAGGTGCCCCAGATGCGGTGCAACAGCACGACCTCCGCGGTGATCGTCACGTTGGACTCCAACTCCGCCCACCAATAACCCTCGGCGTATTGCCGCGAAAACACATACTCAATCGAGCGATCGATCGCGTCGCGAACACGATCGGTCGCGGGACGGGTCAGCGTCGAGTGCGAATCGGTACGTTGCATGGGTGTATTGAAAGTCGCTTCAATGGCCGCGCTCGCGGCGTGGGCCGGGCTCGTCTTGACGCGCGGTCGCTTCTGGGAGGCCCGCGCCGACGACTTGCGAGAACCGTCGCGGCCATTCACCGAGGCGCCGCGCGTGCACGCCGTCGTCCCGGCGCGTAATGAAGAGGCCGTTCTCGCGCTGACCTTGCCGACCCTGTTGGCACAGCGCGATGCAAGCGGCTTCGATGTGACTTTGGTCGACGACCATAGCGATGACGCAACCGTCGACGTCGCGCGCGCCATCGCGAGCACGCATCCCGCCGGCGCGCGACTCACGATCGTCCAAGCCGGCCAGCGTCCCGAAGGATGGGCCGGCAAAGTGTGGGCGCTGCGCGAGGGCGTCGCCGCAGCCCTCGCGCAGCGCGACGCACCGGACTACTGGCTCTTCACCGACGCCGATATCGCGCATGATGCCGGATCGATCGCTTCGCTCGTCGCGACAGCCGTCGACGAACGCCGCGATCTCGTCTCGCTCATGGCGCAGTTACGCTGCTCGACGCCATGGGAGCGGCTATTGATTCCGGCCTTCGTCTTCTTCTTCCGGAAATTGTTCCCGTTCCGCTGGGTCAAGGACGATCGCGAGTTGACCGCAGCTGCCGCGGGCGGCTGCGTCCTCATCGCGCACGACGCGCTCGTCCGGATCGGCGGACTCGAGCGCGTCGCCTCGGCCGTCATCGACGATTGCTCGCTTGCCGCCGCGGTAAAACGTAGCGGCGGTCGCTTGTGGCTCGGGTTTTCGACCCGCGTCGCAAGCATTCGTCCCTACGATTCGCTTGAAGAGATCTGGAAGATGGTCGCGCGCAGCGCTTACGCGCAGCTGGGCTACTCGAAGACCAACCTCGCGGGGACCGTGCTCGGAATGAGTCTGCTGTATCTGGTCCCGCCCCTTGCGACCCTCGCCGGAGCGCTGCGCAACGATCGGGTCACGCTGTCCGCCGGCGCATCGGCTTGGACGATCATGTGGCTCGCTTATTTGCCGACCTTGCGTCTTTACCGCCGGCCGCCGCTCGCGGGGCTGCAGCTTCCGCTGTCGGCTGCGCTCTACACGTTGATGACGCTCGACTCGGCACGCCGGCACGAAAGCGGGATCGGGAACCCCTGGAAGGGCCGAGCCCTCAACGGGAAATCGAGCGCGCCGTCGCTTCCAACGCAGCCAGCGCCCGACGAGACTCGCCGATGAAGCGCAGCGCTCTTTGCGGTGCGCGCGCAAATGCGGCGAGCAGCGCGAGGGGCCGTAACCTTCCGTCCGCGTCGATCGCCCCCGAAATATCCGGCAGATCGTAACTCGCATCGTCGCTGACGATGCGCACCATCGCCACCGTGCAGCCCTGCCCGGCCAGCCGCTGCGCAAGGTGGAAGCCCTCCATCTCGACGACGGCCGCGCCGGTCTCGCGATAGAGTGCCGCGCGCTCGGCGCGCGCCGTGACGATGCGGTCGAGGGTCAGCGCATGCCCCCCCCGTCGCGCCCCCGTCGCCTCGCCGACGTGGGCCGTGAGCGCCGCATCGAAGGCGAGCGATTCGCTGCCGAAAATCGCGCCCGCGCACGCGATGACGTCTCCGACGTGCAACGCCGGATCGAGCGCGCCGCAGAGCCCGAGGATGACGAAGCTGCTCCCGGCGGCGCCCTCCAAGGCCGATGCGGCGGCGCTGCCCGCCGGGACGGCGAGGATCGAGGTCGCGGCAGCCGTGCCCGCGCAACCGCGCCTGACCGCGTCGTACTCTGGCCCGCGCGGGACGAGGATCACGTCGAGGCTTTCGGGAGCCAGGGGACGAGCCCCCCGGTTACGAAACAGCCATCGGTTCCCACGTCGTAACTCGGCGAGGTGATGCGTAGTCTCCGTGGTCAACCGATCGCGTGAGGCTGGGACCGATAAACCAAACGACCCCGTGCGGTTTCGTGCGTGCGGGCGCCCGCGATGGAGCGTCATTCTAAAGTGAATCGACCGATGCGGTGAGCGTGCGTTGAGCTTTCAACTTCGCCCGTATCAAATAGCGACGCAGCAAGCGATCGTCGACGCGCGCGCCGAGGGCGTGCGCCGTCAGGTCATCTCTATGTCGACGGGTACCGGGAAGACCGTCGTCATCGCGACGTTGCCCAAACTGCTCAACCTCGGGCCGAATGACGTCATGCTCGTCGTCGCGCATCGCGAAGAGCTGATCGAACAGATCTCGGACCACGTCTACGCGAGGAACCCGGACCTCAAGATCGGGATCGAGAAGGCCGAGCGCAGCGCCCCGCCCGAGTGCAACGTCGTCGTCGCGACGGTCCAAACCCTCACGCGGACTCGCCTGACCAAGTTCATGGAGCGCTTCCGGCGCCGGATCTCGCTCTTCGTCATCGACGAGGCGCACCACACGGCCGCCCCGACGTACCGCGCGATCTTCGACGCGATCCTGGCGCAACGCAGCAATGCCACGATCCTCGGCTTTACCGCAACCCCGCAACGCGGCGACGGCGTGAAGATCGTCGATGGGGTCCTCTTCGAGAGGATCGTCTACGAGATGGACGCCCGCCGCTCGATTGCCGAGGGCTATCTCGTCCCGGTCCGCTCGTTCCGCGTCGCGACCAAAACGGATTTGCGCGAGGTCGCGACCCGCGGCGGCGATTTCGTCTTGGGTCAGTTGGCCGACGCGGTCGACAACCCGGAACGCAACGCGCAGATTTACGACGCCTACCGGCGGTTTACGCCCGATTCGAAGGCCCTCGTCTTCTCCGCCTCGGTCGCGCACGCGAGAAACCTCTGCGATGTCTTCAAAAAGGCGGGGGTGAAGGCTGCTTGGGCCAGCGGCGACACGCCGACCGCCGAGCGCGAACGGATCGTCGCCGACTTCCGCAGCGATAAGATCCGGGTCCTCGTGAACTGCAATCTCTACCTCGAGGGCTTCGATGTCCCGTCGATCGAGGTGATCCTCAACGCCCGGCCGACGCAGAGTACGACCCTCTACACGCAGATCACCGGGCGCGGACTCCGCCCGCCCGACGCAATCGCCGACCAGCTCTCGACCGAGACGAATCCGGACCGGCGGCGCGTGTGGATCGCGGCGAGCGAAAAGCCGCACGTCATCATCCTCGACGTCGTCGACGTCAGCCAGCGCGAGATCATCACCCTCCCGATGCTATGGGGCCTTCCGGGCCAAATCGATGCGCAAGGGCGATTCGTCTCGATCGTCGCCGACATGTACGACGAGCTCGTCGAGAAAGACCCCCACACTGCGGCTCGCGTCCGCACGGCCGACCAGATCGAAGCTGCCCTTGCGAACATCGCGCCGACGAACGGCCACCACAAGAAAGCGACCAATGGCGTGTGGCAGCAAGTCGGCTTCGAAAACTGGCGGCTCGAAGTCATCAACCGGATCGCTAAAGACCGGCGCGGCCGGACCGTCCCATTGTTCGGCGAGCACTACGGCAAGTTCATAGAAAACGCGCGCCGGATGCGCCCCGATATCAACGCCGAAGCGCAGTACCTCAAGATGAAGAATGCCGATCCTCGCTCGATCAGCGAGGAGTTTCTGCGCTACGACATCGAGCTGCGCGAGAGCGAATACGTCACGATGCTCTCTTCCGGGAACGCCAACCCGCGCGAGATCTCAACCTCGCCGAACCTTCCGCTGGCGATGTCCGAAGTTGCGAAGCGGCTCGAGGCCGGCGAGCCGGCCGGCGTCAACGGGGCGTCCAGCCGGCACACGAACGGTCGCGTGCGCCGGAACCGCCGGCGGCGGCGGCACTAAGCCTCCACAGCCACAGCGCGCCGACCGTAAACTCGACGATCGCAAGGACGATCGCCCCGCGCGGGCCCAACCCCCGCGAGCGCGCGTCGAGCGCGTGAATCAGGGGCGCCGTCACCAGCGGAGCGATGACCTGCGGAATCGTCGTCGCGACGTTCCAGACTCCCATCGCCGACGCCATCGCGGTCTGGGGCAAGACGTTACACGCAAGCGCCCAATCGGCGGTGAAGAACGCGCCCCAGGCGCAACCTGCCAGCGCGCTCGCTATGTAAGCGATCTCTAAACGCGGCGCGGCGGCCAGCCCGAGCAGACAGACGGCGACGACCGCATTTGCGCCGGTCACGACCAAGCGCTTATCGTAACGATCCGCCGGACGCCCGCCCAGCGCCGCACCGACGATGCCGCAGAGGGTAAACGCCAAGAAGCAGATCGCTGTCGGCGTCCGTGCGTCGATGATGCCGAGACTTTCACGGACGAAGAAAAACAGAAAGCCCAGCAGCGTGTAAAAGCCGAGATTGATGAAGCCGCGCGAGACCAGCAGCGTGCGAAAGGACGCGTCGATCGCCAGCGCGACCTCGCCGACCGGTCGCGGCCTGACGCCGGCGATGTCGACGATCGTGATGAAATAGCCGGCCGCGAGAACGATGGCGAGCACGAGCGCGACGATACGGACGTCGGAGACGAAGCCCGCGACGATCAAGCCGCCCGCATTGCCGAGCGATTGAAATGCGGCCAGCCACGCGGATGCGCGACCGCTCGCGCCCGGCGTGATGTAGTCCGGGATGACGGCCTGATACGGCCCGATCGCGACGTTCATCCCGACCTGGAGGCCGTAGAACGCGAGGGTGAGCTGCGCGTAGTTCGGCGCGGCGTAGAACAGCCAGAGGGACGGGACGGCGACGACGAGGCCCGCGGCGTAAAATGCGCGCCGGTCGTGCCCTTGCATGCGCAGCCGATCGGAGAGCGGCCCGACGCCCAACTGCGTGACCATCGCGACGAATGCGCCGATCGCCGCCAGTCTCACATAGGCATCGACGCTCGAAAACGGGACGAGCGTCTCGATCCGTGCCTGCAGCGAGACGGCCAGGATCGCGCCCCAAACGAACTGGATTCCGAACCAGTAGGCTGCGATCGCGGCCGGGTGCGCGGTTCGTTCAAGAGCGCGCACGGGCATACTCCCACTCCTCGAGCGTATCGATGTCGTAGCACAAGCCCGGCGACGCATCGCGAATCGCGCGCACGGGACCACCGAGAATGCCTGAAGCGCGCGCTTCGACGTCGGCGATATGCAGGCGTCGTAGCGCGTATCGTATGAGCAGGCTCGGGCCGCACAAGGTCGCTAGACGCCATGCCGATTTTCGCGCGTCGAAGAACGTACCGGCAAGTCCCTCGATGTGCGCGACCGCCGGCGCGCGCAATACGAAAACCGTCCCACTCGCAAAGCGCTCCCCGGCGAGCGACATCGTATGCTCCGGCGCGCCCGGAAAGGCGCGCGCGTAATCCTGCGCAGCGGCCAAGGGCATCGATGCGACGAGCCCTTCTGCTCGCGCAGTAAAATCGCGCAGGCCCTCGGCGTCGAGAAACGGGATGTCGCTCGTCAGATAGATCAGGTCGCGCCCCGGAAAGGCGCGCAGCGCCCGCCGCGCGTTCTCGCCGCCGTCCGGCGATTCGTCGATGAACCGCTCGGTCCGTTCGCCGCAATGCGCGCGGACCTCTTCACCGCCGACGACTGCAATCGCCGCGACGCCGATCCCACGCGCTGCATCGATGACCGTATCGATCAAGCGCCGGGAGCCGAGCGGTGCGAGCGCCTTGACGTCGGTCCCGATCGCTTGCGCAAACGTGCCGTCGACCCGGCCGCCGGCCGTGATCACCGCATGGAGCATCAAGCGACGTTGCGGTAAAGAACCGGTCACATCCTCGCAACGCGGGCGCGCTACGCTCGCGCGATGTGTGTATCGTACCTGGTCGCTTCGGACGACCCGCGTATCGTCACCGAGATCGAAGAGACGTTACGCTCCTTCGGCGAGCCGGCACTGCGCTTCGCGGCTCGCGCCGGGATCCGGATCGTCCCACTGGCCGCGGGAGAGCGCTATACCGGCGTCTCTTCGGCATTGCGTCGTCTCGGGATCGAGATCGATGATTGGCCTGCGCCGCCGGCCGGCCTCTTCGTCGTCGAGGAGCGCACGATGTACTTGCGTTCCTTCAGCCGCATGACCGTCGCGCACGAATTCGGTCATGCCCTCGATTGCGCGCTCGGCGGCGGCGTCTATCGCTCCGGCGTCGATCCGCGGATCCGCCGCGCCTACGCGCGCGCCCGCACGTTCGTGACGCCGTACGCCGCGTCGGGGATCGACGAATACTTTGCCGAATCGGTCCGCGCGTACGTCGGCGTCAACGATGCGTCATCGCTCTGGCCGCCGGCGACGCGCGCTCGACTGCTCGCGATCGATCCCCCGATCGCGCATTTGATCGACGAAATATTTCGGCGAGAGATCCGTTAGACTCGAGCAGCCTTCAGTTCGCGAATCTGTTTTGCCGTCTCGATCCGCTCCTTCAGCAACCCGAGCGCCTCCTTGACGACGCCGATCGTGACTTCGTCTTTCAGCTTGCCGTTGGGATCGAAGCGCTCTTGGGCGCGAAAGACGATGACCTCGAGCTTGGGCAAGATATCGACGCTCAGCGAGAACAGGATCTCGCGAAAAGCGATCTGCATGCGCACCGCGCCGAACGTCGACCCGCCGCAGCCGAAGACGGCGACCGATTTCTCCGCGAGGCTGTTGTTGCCCGACGGTCGCGAGAGCCAGTCGATCGCGTTCTTGAGCGGACCCGGGATGCTGTGATTGTACTCGGGCGTGACGAAGAGCAACCCGTCGGCCTCTTTGACGCGCGTCTTGAGCTCGACGACCAGCTCCGGCAGATTCTTCTCGAAGTCTTGGTCGAACTGCGGCAGCTCGCGCAGGCCGTCATAAACCTCGATCTCCATCCCGTCGGGCGCAAGCTCGATCGCCGCATTGAGCAGCATCTTGTTGTAGGACCCCTTACGCAAGCTCCCGCAGATGCCGAGAATCTTCATGGGCGGCCCCTTCGCGGCGAACAGCGCCCTACCTAGGGGGACTCTAACGTTGCGTGATGGTCCGAGCTGCCAGCGCATCGACCGGGACGATCTCAATCCCGTCGCGCTCGAACATCGGCAGCGCCGCCTGGATCGCCTCCAGGGTCGCTGGCCGCGACCGCGCAACCGCGACTGCAACCCCAGTGCGCAGCGCAAGCCCGGCCGCTTGTTTGAGCATGAACTCGATGTACCGCGGTTCGTCGCGCGAATCGATCACCACGTCACGCGTAACGCTCGGTAAACCGCGGCCGCGCGCGTAGCGATAGACCGTCGCCGTACCTTCGGCCATGCCGTCGACGACGATGCTCGACCCCGGGAGACTCGCGACGACTCGCCGCGCTTGCGTGCCATCGATGCTCCCCGAGAGCGGTGAGAGGGCGCCTTCCGCGTGGACGGTCGCGTACCGCGCGGCAAGCAGTTCGAGGGCGTGATCCGAGGGATTCGCGAAAATCGGATTCGAGATCGTCATCAGCACGCGCCGCTCTCCGAGCGCGCGGACGAACTCGGCGCTATCGCCGCCTTCAGGATCGACGGCTAAGGTCAGCGGCACGTTGAGCGCGGCGAACTTCGTGTCCAGCGGCAGGGCGTGGCCGCAATCGGTAACGATCAGCGCAAGGCGGGGATGCACGACCGAAGCCTGCACGACGGGAGGAGCCCAATCACCGAAGCGCTTTACCACAACGTCGTCGACGGGCGGCGCGTCATCATCATCCGTCACGAGTGAATGCGCGCCGATCAATTGACGCGTAAACTCCCGCGGCCTCACGGCCGCCGGCGCCTTTGCCGCCGGGGACGCGCGCAGCTGCGCGACCGTTTGCGTGTGGAAGCTCCGGGCACCCGAGAAGCCGGCGACGACGCATCCCAACGAGCCGGCGAGCAGCACGATCCACAGCATCGTTCCGAGGTGTTTCAAGCGTCGGCCCGCCGTGCGCTCATCGTCCAGAGAAGCGCGATCAAGATGAAATTCGCAACCAGCGAGCTGCCGCCGTAGGAAAAGAACGGGAGCGTGATCCCCGTCAGCGGGAACAGACGCAAGACGCCGCCCACGATGATGACGACTTGGAAGCCGAACGTGACGGCTAGGCCGCTCGCCAGCAGCTTCGAGTACAGATCGGGCTGGCGCGCGGCGACGCCGAGTGCGTGGACGACGACCGTGAAGAATACGGCACAGACGACGAGCGCCCCGAAAGCACCGAGCTCCTCGCTCCAGGCAGCGTAGATGTAGTCGGTCGCGGCGTCAGGGATGTACCCGGGATGCCCGAGACCGTATCCCGTCCCGAACAGACCGCCGGCCGCGATCGAAAAAAGCGCCTGAATCGTCTGATAGCCCGCACCCAGCGGATCGGCGAATGGATTGCGCCACACCGCGATGCGCGTGTGGACGTACGCGAAGTGTGACGCCGCCCAGAAGACGACGAAGGCGAAGACTGCGATCCCTCCGACGATCAAATCGATCCGTCGCGTGGCGACGTAAAGCATCGCCGCAAAGGTCGCGAGCAGCAGGATCGCCATCCCGAGATCGCGCTGAAAGACGAGGATCGCCATCGATGATCCCCATCCGATGAACAGCGGGCCCAGATACTTTGCGTTCGCGCGCAGCGACCACGGCCGGGCGCTTGCGATCACGTCGGCCGTCTCTGCAAGGTACGCAGACATGAAAAAGACGAGGAACAACTTGATCACTTCTATCGGTTCGAAACGCAGGCTTCCGACACCGATCCACAATTTTGCGCCGTTGACCTCCACTCCGAAGAGAGCAACCAGCGCGAAGAGGACGATCGAACCCAGGATCCAGATGTACTTGAAGGCGGCAAGGACGCGATAGCGGCGCAGCCAAGGACCCAGGCCAAGGACGAGCGCCAAAGCGATCCCCAACCAAATCTCCTGGCGATGCGCGAGATCGGGCGATAGGCGCGCGACCGCCGTCAGCCCCAATGCCGTCAGTAAGACGGCGAGCGCCGGCAGGGTGTCGTCACGGCGCACATCGCTTCCCCCAAGCGCGACCCATGCCAAGGCGGCAACCGCAAACGCGGCCAGCAGCCACGGCGGCCCAAGCGCACCGCGCGGCGCAAACGACAGCGCCCACCCACCGACAACGAGTGCCCCCGCCATCGGGAGCAATCGCTGCGCGCTCAACCAAAGCTGCAGCAATCGGCGGACTTATCTCCAGAACTGGGCGACGGCTGCCAAAGCGAAAAGCAACACGATGACCAGCGTGAACGCCAGCGCGCGGAAGACCCGTCCGTGCGGAGCTCTGGTCGCGACATCGGACGTTGAGAGCGGCGTAGCCAGCTCGCTCGCGACGACGACGGATCCGTGGTCGAGCCGTCGTTGCTTCGCGGTCACGAGCAGATTCGTCACCACATCGGCGACGGCTTCAGTCGTCCGCAGCGCATGATGGAATTCGCTCGTTGCGACGCGCCGGTGAAAACCGCTCGTGCAGAGCAAAAGTTGATCGTGTTCCCCCAGCTCGACGTGAACCACGTTCGCCTCGAGCATCGGCTGTGTCCCCAAGGTGCGCGTCACCATCGTATGCACGTGCACGCCGGCCGGCGCCGACGATGACCGCGCCTCGTCGAGCGGCGCCATCTCGAACGCGTCATCATGCGTCACGATCTCGAGCGCATCCTTACGCATCAAGTACGCGCGTGAGGTCCCGACGTGCCCGACGAACGCATGCTCGCCGACCAAGAGCGCCGCAGTCACCGAGGCGCCCCCCGCAACGTAGTCGTCGTGGCTCGCGCTTTGCGAAAACAGTCGCGAATTGGCATACGAGAGTGCTGCCAGGACGAGCTGGCGCCGGGCCGCGGACGACGTAGCGCGCGTCGAAAAGATCCCGGTCCGCGCCTTGCGGCGCAGGAAGTCGCGGACGAACAAGAGAGCTGATTGCGCGATCGACAAACCGCGCGAGATCGATCCGAATCCATCGGCAACGGCGAGCAGCGTGACGTTCGGCGCCAGCGACTCGGCGAGTGCAGCATCGCCCCCGTGTTTTTGCCACACTCCTGGATGCGTACCGACCGCTATTTCCATGTGCCGACTCCGCGAAAGGTGATCGTTGCCGACCCGATCTGGAGCCTGTCCCCAGGATCGAGCCGGGTTATTCCGTTCAACCTTTGCCCGTTCCGTCCCGTCCCGTTCAAGCTGTCGAGGTCCTCCAAATGGACAACGCCGTCCCGCAATTCCAGCCGTGCGTGAAGGCGGCTCACCTGCGGGTCGTTCAGGACCAGATCGGCATTGTGACCGCGTCCGATCAAGGCCGAGCGTGGGAGCCGCTCCGTGTGCCGCCGGCCGCCGAGCTCGACGTCGACCTCGATCAATCGCACGTCGTAGGCGTCCGGCTCGGCTTCCTCGGCGATGTCGCCGACGCGCGGTAAGAGCAAGAGAAACGCGCCGACCGCCGCGGAGAGGCACACCCCCGCAGCGCGAGGATCAAGCAACGGCGATCACCCGCAGTTTCGTGTCGCCGATCACGATGGCGTCGTTCGCCGACAAACGCGCGCGGCCCGCGCGCTCGCCGTTTACGTATGTCCCGTTCAGCGAGCCTGCATCTTCGATTGCGACCCGTCCGTCATCGAGAACGATTCGCGCATGCACCCGCGAGACTTGCGGATCGCTCAGCACGACGTCGTTTTCCGGACTCCGTCCGATCGTCACCTCTGCGTCGAGCGGAAACCGATGGCCATGTTCGGGTCCACTCTCGACCGCGAGGACATAGCGTTGCGGAGTGGGCGGGCTGGCGTCGACCACGGCTTCGATGACGACCGAGCCGGCGACGACCCGCGCATCAGGATGCAGAACGACCGATGCGGCACCGCGGGAACCGCCCAGAGCACTCCCCAATTGGGCAAGCAGCTCGCGCCACTGGCTCTCCAGCTGCTCGCGATGCGTAACAAGGCGCGCAAAATCGCTCGGATGGACCGAGACGACGTAGGCGTCGCTTGGTGCGCTCTCGTACAACGCCACGAGTTTGCGGCCGATCTGCGACGGCTCGAGCGCACTCGGAAAGACGCGCGCAAAAGCTCGCTCGACCACCTGAGCGCACGCCGTCTCGATGCGCATGAAGACGTTCATGGCCGCTCCAACAACGCGACGAAGAAGCCGTCGCGGCGTTCGATTCCCGGCGCCGTCAAAAGATCCGGATGGGCGCGACGCAACTGCGCATCCGACCCAAGGACCGCATCGACGACGTCTTCGCATTCGCGACGGTCGGTCGTGCAGACCGAATAGACCAGCCGCGCACCCGGACCCAGCGACGAGACGGCGGCGGTCAACATGGCGCGCTGAGCCTCCGCCAGGCGCGCAGGATCCTCAGGCGACTTGCGCCAGCGCGCCTCGGGTTGACGACCGAGGATCCCCAACGCCGAACAGGGCGCATCGACCAGGATGGCATCGGCCATGTTCGAGCGCGATTGCGTCGCATCGCCCTCGATGACTTCGACGCAGTGGATCCCCGCTTCCGCGAGCATCCGGCGCGCCGGTTCGATCTTGCGAGCATCGATCTCAATCGCTTCCACCCGTCCCCGATCGTGCATCCGCGTCGCGATTGCAAGCGTCTTGTTCCCGCGCCCGCTGCAAAGCTCGATGATGTGCTCGCCGGGCTGCGGATCGAGGACGTCGACGGCGATTGCTGCCGACTCACTCTGTAAGGTCCAATCGTCGAACCGCTCGATGAAGCCGTCCGGCGCTCCACGTTCGAGATTGACAACGTCGCTGGCAAGGCTCGAGGGATGCGCGGCGACCCCCACCGCGAAGAGCCGCTCGAGCGCGGCCTGACGGCTGAGGCGACCAAGATCGACGCGCAACGAGATGAGTGCCGGTTGGTTGACGCCGTCGACGATCTGTTCCAAGCGGTCGGCGCCAAACCGTTCTTCCCAATGACGGACGATCCACGTCGGGAGCGAGTATCGAACCGACAGATATTCGTTACGATCCGCAAAATCGTCCGGCTTGGGTTCGCGTTCGTCTTCAGCGACGCGACGCAGGACGGCGTTGACCAGTCCGGCGGTGCCACGATGGCCGAACTTGCGAGCAAGGCCGACCGATTCGAAGACCGCGGCATGCTTCTCTACCCCGCCCATGACGCGCAGCTGATACGCGCCCAGGCGCAGCACTTCCGCGATCGCCGGCGGAAGCGTTTTCGCGCGAGCGCCGACATAGGGCTCGAGATACCAATCGAGCAGGCGGCGCATTTTGATCGACCCGTACGCGAGCTCCATCGCGAACGCGCGGTCGCGCGGATCGAGGTCGGCTCGCCGCGCGCGATAGTCGAGCGATTCACGCGCACTACGCCGCGGCCCGCCGAACACGTCACGTGCGACCTGTAGCGCGACTTCGCGCGCGTCCGTGCGCTTACTTGACGCGCTGGAGGCTGCGGGCAAAGGCCGCTCCGTCGATGGCGCCGCGATTCGGCGGGATGACGCGCTCGAGCGCAAGCCGCCCGCTCCCCGCATACACGAGCACCGCATCGCCCTCGATCCCGGCGATCTCGCCGGCACGCGCGGGGTCGCTTGGCTCGCCGCAGGCGCGCGCTTGCAAGACTTTCAGTGCGCTGCCGCCGACCGTTGCCCGGGCCGCGGGCTGCGGCGCGAAGGCCCGGACACGGGCTGCGAGCTGCCCAGCGGAGAGATGCCAGTCGAGGACGGTGTCGTCTTTGCGCAACGGATGGGTCAACGTCGCGGCGATCTCGGACTCGGGAGCGAGGCCGGCTTGCGGGCGGCGCTCGAGCGTACCGCTTGCGAGCGCATCGAGCGCATCGCCCAGCAGCCGCGCACCCGTTCGCGCCAATCGGTCGTGCAGCTCACCGCATGTTTCATCGGGACCGATCGGCGTCTTCTCCTGCAGCACGATGTCGCCGGTATCCATGCCCTCGTCCATGGCGATGATCGTCACGCCGCTCTCGGACCGTCCGTCGCGCAGCACGCTCTGCAGCGGCGTCGCGCCGCGATAGAGCGGGAGCAGGCTCGGATGGACGTTCAACGCGACGCCTGTCTTGGGAATCGCGAGCATGCTCGCCGGGACGATCTTGCCGTAAGAGACGACCACGAACAGATCGGGTTCGAGTGAGCGCAGCTCCTCCGCGATGTCGCGCAAACGCTCGGGTTCGAAGACGCGCAGTCCGGCTGCGAGTGCCGCGCTCTTGACCGGCGCCGGCGCCAGCCGCTGTCCGCGGCCCGCCGGGCGATCGGGCTGCGTAACGACGGCGACGACGTCCGCTCGCGCGCGCGCCGTCTCGAGACTTGGGAGCGCGAACGGGCTCGTCCCGAAGAAAACAGCTCTCAGTTGGAAAGTGCGATCTCTTCCGGCTGCGCGGCCGGCGCATCGGTGCCGCCTTCGGCGGCGTCGATTTCCGATTGCGTGACTGCTGGTCGAACGTTGCGCGCTTTGTCCGTGTATAAGATTCCGTCGAGATGATCCATCTCGTGCTGCAGGCACTGCGCGAACAG
Organism: Binatia bacterium; assembly: GCA_035604635.1. Taxonomy (GTDB): domain Bacteria; phylum Vulcanimicrobiota; class Vulcanimicrobiia; order Vulcanimicrobiales; family Vulcanimicrobiaceae; genus DATNIC01. The sequence continues at coordinate 17,507 of DATNIC010000122.1, read as the reverse complement.
ACCCATCGCGTCGTACTCGACCTTCTCGCCGTTCTGATCGAGGCCGGCGCAGACGACGTGTTCGAAGCGGGTCACGTCTCCGATGAATCCAGGAACCGACAGGCAGCCTTCGATGAGTTCGACCTCACCCTCCGTCAGCGTGAAGCGCGGGTTGAAGACGACGAGCGGACCGATGCGCTCGCCCTCCCGATCCTGCAGATCGACGACGAACATTCGCTTGCTGACGCCGATCTGCGGCGCGGCCAATCCGATGCCCGGGGCCGCGTACATCGTCGCAAGCATGTCCTCGATCAGCTGCTGCGTCAGCGGATCGATGATCTCGGACGCCTTGTACCGCTTCGCCATCTTGCGGAGGGTCGGATGATTGTCGGTGAGGATCGTGCGCAAATAGGCCATGGCTTTCGTCTACTATTCTACATCGTCCGATTCACCCCGGGTTGCGAAGCGCAGGAGGCGCGTAGTGCCGCGTAGCCCCGGAGGGGCGTGAGCGGCCGCCCGCCGGGCGAGGAGCTGAACGCGCCGAGGTCGTACCCGACTGGTCCCCATGCACTTTGCGATCGTGGTTTTTCAAGGCGTCGAGGAGCTCGACATCGTCGGCCCGTGGGAAGTCCTGCGCTACGCGACCGGGCTCATCCCAGACGAGCGACACCGGGTCTCAATGCTCACGTTGACGCCGACGGACGAGATCACGGCCCAGCTCGGGATGCATTTTCGCCCGGACGGCGTCCTGGATGCCCCCGTCGATGTCCTGATCATCCCCGGCGGCGGGTATGTCACCCGCGCCCCGCAGGGCGTTCGCGCCGAGATCGAGCACGGCGAGCTCCCGCGCCGGGCAGCCGAACTCCACCGCGGGGGGACGACGCTGGCAGGCGTTTGCACCGGCGTGATGGTGATCGGGTCGCTCGGGATGCTCAAGGGACGTCCGGCGATCACGCACCACGGAGCGCTCGACGAATTGCGAGCCAGCGGCGCGCAGTTGATCGAAGCACGGGTCGTCGACGACGGCGACATCATCACGTGCGGCGGCGTGAGCTCGGGGATCGACCTCGGTCTGTGGCTCGTCGAGCGATTTCTGAGCAAAGAGCTGGCCGAAAAGACCGCCCACTACATCCACTACAATCGCGGCGAAGTCTACGTTTCGAAACGCCTTCGCGCGGTCTAAGCCGCCGCCGAACTACAAGATGTAGTTCGAGAGATCCGTGTTGCCGACGATTGGGTCGAGCCGGTCGCGCACGTACTGGGCGTCGATCGCGATCCGCCCCGTTTTCTCGGGTGCCTCGAATGCGATCTCCTCGAGCAGACGCTCCATGACGGTGTGCAGGCGGCGCGCTCCGATGTTTTCGGTCTGCTCGTTGACCCGCATCGCGATCGTCGCAATTTCACGAATCGCATCGGCGCTGAAATCGAGCTCGACGCCTTCGACGCCGAGCAGCGCCTTGTATTGATTGATGAGCGCGTTGCGCGGCTGCGTGAGGATCGTCTCGAAATCCGCCGCCGTCAGGGAATCGAGCTCGACCCGGATCGGCAAGCGCCCTTGCAATTCGGGGATCAAGTCGGACGGCTTGCTCATGTGGAACGCGCCCGCCGCGATGAAGAGCACGTGATCGGTCTTGAGCACGCCGTGCTTCGTGTTCACGGTGCTTCCTTCGATGATCGGCAAGATGTCGCGCTGGACGCCTTCGCGCGAGACGTCAGGCCCGCGCGAGCCTTCGCGTCCGGCGACTTTATCGATCTCGTCGATGAAGATGATCCCGTTCTCAGCGGCCCGCCGCAACGCCTCGCGCTTGACCGCGTCCTGATCTATGAGCTTGTTCTCTTCTTCTTCGGCGAAGATGCGCCGAGCGTCGGCGACCGTCACCTTCTTCTTGCTGCGCCGCTTCGGCAGAAGTCCCCCTAGCATGTCACCGAGGTCAGCGCCGCCCATCCCGCCGTCCATCGACCCGCCGATGACGCCGATTGGGATCGACGGCGACTCCTCGATATCGATCTCGACCAGCCGGACGTCGTAGAATCCGCGCAGGACGTCATCGCGCGCAGCATCGCGCGTCGCGGTGACCGCCTCACGCGGCGGCGCCGGACGCTCCGGTGGCGGTGGCGCCGCTTGGTGGCCGGGATAGGCGCTCCCGAAAATAGAGCCCAGCGTCGCGGCCAGCGGGTTTGCTTGTTGCGCCCCCGGGGCGCAGGTCTCCGGGTGCAGCAAATCGATGATCCGCTCGACCGCGGCGTGGTCGGCAGCTTCCTTGACGTCTGCGCGACGCTCTTCACGCACCATTCGGACCGCGACCTCGACGAGATCGCGGACCATCGACTCCACGTCGCGTCCGACGTAGCCGACCTCCGTGTATTTCGTCGCTTCGACCTTTACGAACGGCGCCCCGGCGAGCGTCGCGAGCCGACGCGCGATCTCGGTCTTCCCGACCCCGGTCGGACCGATCATGAGGATGTTCTTCGGGATGACTTCGGCACGCATCTCGTCCGGGAGCTGCTCGCGGCGATAGCGGTTGCGCAAAGCGATCGCGACGGCGCGCTTGGCACTCGCCTGACCGACGATGTACCGGTCGAGCTCGACGACGACTTCTCTCGGGGTGAGCGGCTTGGAGCTCATGTCACTTCGACGACGATCTCGTCGTTGGTGTAGATATCGATCTTCGACGCGATGTGCAGCGCTTCGCGCGCAAGCGTCTCCGCGTCGAGATCGCTGAACTTCAAGAGCGCCTGCGCGGCCGCCAGCGCATACGGGCCGCCGCTGCCGATCGCGGCGACGCCCTCGTCGGGCTCGATCACGTCGCCGGTCCCGCTGATCACGAAGAGATGCTCGGCGGTCCCGACGATCAGCAGCGCTTCGAGACGACGCAGCGCGCGATCTTGCCGCCAATCTTTCGCCAGCTCGACCGCTGCGCGGGTCAGATTGTCTTTGTACTCGTTGAGCTTGCCCTCGAATTTTTCGAGCAAGGTGATCCCGTCGGCCGCCGACCCGGCGAATCCGGCGATCACCTTTCCTCCGGCGATTCGCCGGACTTTGCGGGCACCGTGCTTCATCACGATCTTGTCGAACGTCACTTGCCCATCGCCCGCCATCGCGAGCTTGCCGTTGCGCCGGACCGCGACGATCGTCGTTGAGTGGAAGCTCATCGTGGCTACTACCCCGCGGCCACGAAAGAAGTTGCGCGAGCGCGCTCTCGTCCGAGTCGGCGGCCGTACTCGTCGATCGCCGTGAGTGCTCGCTCGGCCAAGAGACGCCGGCGCTCGCGCTTGGGCAGCCGCGCGGCCTCCGCCGCTTCGAGCGGCGGGATGAACGCCCAGGTGACGTTGGCGGGTTGGAAGTCAGCGGTTTGCGTGTTTTGCAGGTGCGCGACGACTGCGCCGAGCGCGGTCTGCACGGGCACGACGAGCGGCTCGCGCCCGAGCATCTCGCGAGCGGCTCCGATCGCGGCGATCGCGCCGCAGGCCGCCGCCTCGACATAGCCTTCCGCCCCGGTGATCTGACCTGCGAGGCGAATGGAACGATGCGAGCGCAAACGCAGGTCCGCATCCAACACGCGCGGACTGTCGACGAACGCGTTGCGGTGCATCACGCCCAAGCGCAGCCACTCGGCGCGTTCGAGGCCCGGCAGTCTCCCGAAAGCTTCCTTTTGCGCCGGCCAGGTCAGGCGCGTCTGGAAGCCGACGAGGTTGAACGCCGTGCCGGATGCGTTCTCCTTGCGCAGTTGAACGACGGCGTACGGCGCTTTGCCGGTCCGCGGATCGCGCAAGCCGACGGGTTTCATAGGCCCGAAGCGCAGGGCGTCCTCGCCGCGCGCCGCCATCTCTTCGATCGGCAAGCAGCCTTCGAAGTAGGGGACCTTCCCGGCCGCCGCATCGAGCTCGAAGTCCTTGGGATCGTGCTTCGGCAAACGTCGCAGGTCGTCGATAAACTGCGCGTACTGCGCGCGGTCGAGCGGAATGTTCAGATAGTCGTCGCCGTCGCCTTTGTCGTAGCGCGATTTGCGATACATCTGCGCCTCGTCGATCGAGTCGGTTGCGACGATCGGCGATGCGGCATCGTAGTAATGCAGCCGCTGCCCCGCGAGCGCGTCGATCTCTGCTGCGAGCGCGTCGGACGGGAGGGGGCCGCAGGCGACAATGACCGGCTCGTCGCGGGGAATCTGGGTGACCTCGCGCCGCTCGACCGTGATGCGCGGATGTTCGCGCAAGCGCGACTCGACGAGCGCCCCGAAACGCTCGCGATCGACCGCCAGCGCGCCGCCGGCGGGGACGGCCGTCTCGCGCGCCGCCCCGACGATGAGCGAATCGAGTCGCGCCAGCTCCTCTTTGAGCAAGCCGACGGCATTTTCAAGCGCGGCGCCGCGCAGCGAATTGCTGCAGACGAGTTCGGCGAGCGCATCGGTCTTGTGCGCCGGCGAACGACGATGCGGCCGCATCTCGTAAAGGACGACGTCGACTCCGCACAGCGCCGCCTGCCAGGCCGCCTCGCAGCCCGCCAGGCCGCCTCCGATGACGGTGAGGTTAGGTGACTCCGGCATGCTCTCGATCTTCTTCGAGAGCGACCTCGTCCGTTTCCGCCGCCGATCCGATCGCGGACGTATCATGCGTCTTATCTGCGCTACACTCGAAGTTCAGGACGCCGCCGCGCCGCGTCTTGGCAACGACGTACGCTCCGCAGACGGGGCACGGCTCAGGGACGACCCGATCCCACGAGACGAAATCGCAGTTCGGATAGTTCGAGCAGCCGTAAAAAGTCCGGCCCTTGCGCGATTTCCGCTCGACGATCTTCCCGCCGTCCTTGGGGCAGATGGCACCGGTCTCTTTGAGGATCGGACGGGTGGTCTTGCACTGCGGATACCCGGTGCACGAGATAAAGCGGCCGAACCGGCCCGTCTTGATCACCATCGGCCGCGCGCAATTCGGGCAGATCTCATCGGTCGGCTCATCACGCACTTCGACTTTGGGCAGCTTACGCTCAGCCTCAGCCAGATCGTGCTCGAAAGGCGTGTAGAACTCTTGCAGCACCGCAACCGCGTTCTGCCAATCGGCCGACGGGTTCTCTTCGATTTCGTCGAGCTTGTGCTCCATCGTCGCCGTGAACTTGACGTCGACGATCTCTTTGAAGTGCTCGGCGAGCAGATCGTTGACCGCGAAGCCGATCTCGGTCGGGTGGAAACGCCGATCGGTTTGCTCGACGTAGCCGCGCGCCTGAATCGTCTCGACGATCGTGCTGTAGGTCGACGGCCGGCCGATTCCGTTCTCTTCCAGCGCTTTGACGAGGGACGCTTCCGTGAAACGCGGCGGCGGCTCCGTGAAGTGCTGTTTGGGGAGGAGCCCGTGGTTGTTCAGCCCCTCTTGCTCCTCGAGGAGCGGGAGCATGATGCGCCCCTTGGTACCCCCGTTGCGCAAGGCCGCGCCGTCGGCCGCCTTCTCCGCCTCGGTCGCATCCTCGTCGCGCGCTTCCTCATAGACGGCGGTGAAGCCGGCGAACTTGAGGACGCTCCCCGTCGCGCGGAAGACATATTTCTTCGCGCGGCCCTTCGCGTCCACGTCGACGGTCGTCTGATCGTAGACGGCGGCCGCCATCTGCGAAGCGACGAACCGCTCCCAGATCAGCTTGTAGAGCCGCAGCTCGTCGCGCCGCAGGAAGCCGGCGACGCTCTCGGGTGTCCGATCCACCGAGGTCGGCCGGATCGCTTCGTGTGCATCTTGCACGCCTTCACGCTGCCTGAAGACGCGCGCGCCGTAGTAGCTCGGGCCGAACGTCGACTCGACATAGACCTTCGTAGCGTCCCGCGCCGAATCGGCGATCCGGGTCGAGTCCGTGCGCATGTAGGTGATCAAGCCCTGCGTCCCGGCCGCTCCCAAATCAACGCCCTCGTAGAGCGATTGCGCCAGCTGCATCGTCTTGCGAACGCGGAAACGGAGCTTGCGAGAAGCTTCCTGCTGCAGGGTCGAGGTCGTGAACGGAGCCGGCGAGTTGCGCCGCTGCTCGCGCTTCTTGATCGAGCCGACGACGAAGCTCGCGCCCTCGAGATCGGCGACGATCGCCTCCGCCAACTCACCGCTGGGGATCTCGGCTTTCTCGCCGTCGACGAGCGCCAGCTCGGCCGAAAAGGCCGCGGCCGCATCGGCCCGTTTCGCAAGGTCGGCCGCGATCGTCCAATACTCACGCGGGACGAACGCCTCGATCTCGCGCTCCCGATCGACGATCAGCTTGACCGCGACCGATTGCACGCGTCCAGCGGAGAGGCCGCCGCGGACCTTTGACCACAGCAGCGGCGAGATCTTATAGCCGACGAGCCGGTCGAGGATCCGGCGCGCTTGCTGCGCGTTGACCCGCGGCATGTCGATTTGGTGGGCATGCTTGAGCGCGTCGAGCGCGGCCTCTTTCGTGATCTCATGCAGCTCGATCCGCTTGGGGTTCTCGAGCTTGAGGAGCTGGGCCAAATGCCAGGCGATCGCCTCGCCCTCGCGATCGGGGTCCGTCGCGAGATAGACGTCCGTTGCCCCGCGTAACGCCGACTTGAGCTCCTTGATGATCTCCCCCTTCCCTTTAATGGTCAGGTACTTTGGGGTGAATCCGTGCTCGACGTCGACGCCCAGGGTGCTCTTGGGAAGGTCGCGGACATGCCCGACCGACGCCTTAACTACGTAACGCGCCGGCAAGAATTTCTTGATCGTTTTTGCTTTCGTCGGCGACTCGACGATGATCAGTGGCTTCGCCACGAGGCCCCCTTGGGTAGTCCGTCCCCCGGCCGGGAGCCGGGGAAAACGCCCTTAGTATACTCCCGCCGTCAAGCGGGTGTCGATTGCCGGGCCCCACAAGCCCTCCGCCGCAGGTCATCTGTAGTACGGAACGGGCCGCTGCTTTTGCATGCTTGAGTTGCATATTTTTGCAACACGTTGTACGATGCTGCCAGTGCGTCATAACGCATGACGCTTCCACATTCGAGTTCGTCTTTTCGATAACGAGGAGGACGGAATGGATTCAGACCTAGATGCGATGATGCCCCCGGCGGCTGCGCCGGCCAAGAAGAAATCGCGTCGCAAGAAATCTCGCAAGAAGTCATCGGCCAAAAAGTCGGGCGGCGCCAAGAAGACCGGTAAAAAGAAGGCTCGCAAGAAGGCCCGCGCCCGCAAGAAAGTCGCGCGTAAGGTAGGCCGCAAAGTTCGTAAGAAGACACGCAAGGCCGCGCGCAAAGTGCGCAAGGCCGGCCGCAAGGTCGCGCGTAAGGTGCGCCGGAAGGCACGCAAGAAAAAGTAGACCTGCGACTACCCGGAGTTTCGATCGAGCGACCGCTTTGGCGGTCGCTATTTTTTTAGGCTACGATTGCGGGTCCGGCGGTCAGGTCGGGGGCCCGTCCGCCGTGCTCTTCGACCCAATGACACGCGGCCAAATGCCCATCTCCGTAATCGCGGAAGGGCGGGACCTCGCGCGAGCAGCGCTCGAACGCGATCGGGCACCGCGTGTGAAAACGGCAGCCCGACGGCGGGTTCACGGGGGAAGGGATATCCCCGCTCAAGATGATCCGCTTCCGCCGGTGCTCCGCGTCGGGGTCGGGGACCGGGATCGCGGAGAGCAGCGCCTGCGTGTACGGGTGGAGCGGCCGGACGTATAAATCGTCGCGCGCGCCGAGTTCAACGATCTTTCCAACGTACATCACGGCGACCCGGGTCGAGATATGACGGACGACCGAAAGATCGTGGGCGATGAACAGATACGTCAACCCCAGCTTCTGCTGGAGGTCGCTGAGCAGGTTGATCACCTGAGCTTGGATCGAGACGTCGAGCGCCGAGACCGGTTCGTCGGCGACGATGAATTTCGGTCCGACGGCCAGCGCTCGCGCGATCCCGATCCGCTGCCGCTGCCCGCCGGAGAATTCGTGCGGGTAGCGATTCGCGTGATACGATTCGAGGCCGACCATCGCTAAGAGCTCGCGTACCCGGGCCTCGGCGGCTTTCCCGCGCGCGATCCTATGAATGGCGAGCGGCTCGCCGATGATCGCCCCGACGGTCATACGCGGGTTGAGCGAGGCATAGGGATCCTGAAAGATGATCTGCATCTCTTTGCGAAGCGCACGCAGCTCCCGGCGCCCCAGTGCCAGGACGTCGCGGCCCTCGAAGCTGACCTGACCCTTCGTGGCCGGCGTCAGGCGCAAGATCACCCTGCCGATCGTCGTCTTCCCCGATCCGGATTCGCCGACCAGGCCCAGCGTCTCGCCGCTGCGGATCGCGAAATCGACGCCGTCGACCGCTTTGACGTCGGCAACATGGCGCGAGAATAGCCCGGCCCGAATCGGGAAGTACTTATAAAGATCCCGGACTACGAGAAGCTCGTCGTTCATTGCTCGGAATGTTGTTGAGCGGCCCCTCGGGGAATGGTCGAATCGATATCATGTTGAGGGCCGCCATGGTCCGGGGGCCCCAAGCGCAGCTTGGGGGGCGCGGAGCCTGGGGCGGAGCGCCCGTCGTAAAGGAAGCAGCGGGCGAGGTGGCCGTCGCCGAAATCGTAGATGCCGACCGGCTGCTCGCAAATGTCCATTCGATAGCGACAGCGTGGTTCGAATGCGCACCCGGGAGGCAGGCGCAGCAGGTTCGGCGGCTGTCCCTCGATCGGGACCAAACGCCGGCGCCCATCCTCGTCGAGCCGGGGCAACGATTCGAGCAGCCCGATCGTGTACGGATGCTTCGGGTCGCGAAAGATCTGCTCGGCGGTCCCGTACTCGACCATATTCCCGGCATACATGACCAGGACGTTTTGGCAGGTTTCCGCGATGACGCCGAGGTCGTGCGTGATCATGATGATCGCCGACCCTAAGCGCGCCTGCATCTCGTTCATCAACTCGAGGATCTGCGCTTGGATCGTCACGTCGAGCGCCGTCGTCGGTTCGTCGGCAATCAAGAGCGCCGGGTCGCAGGTCAGCGCCATCGCGATCATGACCCGCTGACGCATCCCGCCGGAGAACTGGTGCGGATAGTCGCCGACGCGCTTCTCGGCGAGCGGGATGCGGACCAGGTCCAGCATCTCGATCGCGCGCTTGTGCGCCTCGCGGTGGGAGAGGCCCAAATGCAGGCGAGCCGCCTCGGCGATCTGCTCGCCGACGGTCAAGACGGGATTGAGCGAGGTCATCGGATCCTGAAAGATCATCGCGATGTCCTTGCCGCGGATCCGGCGCATCTCCGACTCGCTCTTTTCGAGCAGGTTCTCGCCCTTGAAAAGGACCTTGCCGCCTTCGATCTTCCCGGGAGGCGACGGGATGAGCCGCATGATCGAGAGGGCGTTCACGGTCTTGCCGGAGCCGGACTCGCCGACGATCCCGAGCGTCGAGTTCGCGTCAACGGAATACGAGAGCCCGTTGACGGCCCGGACGATGCCGTCGTCAGTGGCAAACGTCGTCCGTAAGTCCCGGACTTCTAAAAGCAGCCTAGATTCCCGAGATCGAGATGATCGTCGCGACGACGACGTATGCGATCGCGATGAAGGCGGTAAACCGCGCGATCTGGCCTTCCATCCCGAGGCGGCCGCGGTAGCTCGAGTCGACCCGCCCGCCGAGCGTCCCCGTGAGTCCCTCCTGGCGCGTCGTCTGGACAGCCAGCAGGATGACGAGCAGGATCGCCGCGGTTACGAACGCAGCGGCAAAAAGGTGCGTGAGCCACGGAAGATGCTGCGCGAGCGGCGTCTTGGGGATCGTCGGAAACTGGAACTGCTGCAGCTGCGCCGCTGCCGCGGGATTGAGAGTGGCGGCGGCCGACGGCTGCGCGGCGGGCGTCGCCGCGGCTAGGACGATTGGGGTATCAGACATCGCCGGGGATTATATCACGATGTCAGCGCGGCCGTCACGGAGCGGACCCGCGCCGCGACGCTCTCCGGTGACAACCCGAACTGCGCCCGTTGCTTGTCCTGCCTGTTGTGCTGGACCAACTCGTTGCGGACGCCGACGCGCTGGACGTGAATGTGCAACCCCCGATCGTTTACGAACTCGACGATCGCCGATCCGAATCCGCCCTCGAGCGAGTGCTCTTCGAGCGTCAGGAAATGCGGATGATTCTCCGCGAGCTCCAAGAGGAGCGTCTCATCAAGCGGCTTGACGAACCGCGCGTTGACGATCGTCGGGCGGATCCCTTCGGCCTCGAGCAACTCGTACGCGTCGAGCGCGACATCACACGTGTTTCCGAGCGCCAAGATCGCGACGTCGCTTCCGTGCCGTAACACCTCCGCGCGGCCGTGCTCGAGCGGCGCCGGCGGATCGAGATGCTGACCGCTCGTGCTCCCGCGCGGATAGCGGATCGCAGCCGGGGTCCCGAGCGAAAGCGCATGGCGCAGCATCGGGAGCACTTCTTCTTCGATCCGCGGCGCCATGATCGTCATGTTCGGCAGCGTCCGCAAGTAGGCGACATCGTACAGCCCCATGTGGGTCGGCCCGTCGTCGCCGACGAAGCCCGCGCGGTCCATGCAGAAGACGACCGGGAGTTCCTGAACGACCACGTCGTGGATCACCTGATCGTAGGCCCGCTGTAAGAACGTCGAATAGATCGCACAGACTGGACGCAAACCAGCGGTCGCCGCGCCGGCTGCGAAACAGACGGCGTGCGCCTCGGCGATCCCGACGTCGAAATAGCGCTCCGGGAAGCGCTTGGCGAACTTCGCGAGCGCGGTACCGTCGGGCATCGCCGCAGTGATCCCAATGACGCGCTCATCTTCCTCCGCGCACTTGATCAGCGCGTCGGCGAAGACGGCCGAAAACGACGGACGGGATGACTTCTTGAATTCGACCTTCCCGTTTTCGTGCGCGTCGAAGGGACCGACGCCGTGGAACGTCCGCGCATCGCTCTCGGCTGCCTCGTAGCCTTTCCCCTTGATCGTCTTGACGTGCATGAGGACGGGGCCCTGGATCTTGCGCGCGTTCGAGATCACGTCGACGAGCGTGCCGTAATCGTGCCCGTCGATCGGTCCGATATAGCGAAATCCGAGCTCTTCAAAGATGACGGCGAGCTTCGGCTCATCGGTCAACATCCGCATCGTCATCTCTTCAGCGGTCGAGAGCGCCTTGCGGGCCGTCTTCCCGAGCGGCAGATGGCTCAGCACGTCTTTCGTCTTTTGCCGCGCGAAGTTGAAAAACGGCTTGCTGCGAAGCGTACCGAGATACTTGTCGACCGCGCCGACGTTCGGTGCGATCGACATCTGGTTGTCGTTGAGGATGACGATGAAATTCGTCTTCATCTCGCCGGCGTTGTTGAGGCCTTCGAACGCGAGGCCGCCCGTCAGCGCTCCGTCACCGAGGACCGCGACGACCGTCCATTTTTCGCCTGCGAGATCGCGCGCTTTGGCCATCCCGAGCGCGGCCGAGACCGACGTCGACGCGTGGCCTGCGCCGAAATGATCGTACATCGACTCGCTACGCATCGCGAAACCGGAGATTCCCCCGCCTTGGCGCAGGGTGTGAAACTGGTCTCTGCGGCCTGTGAGCAGTTTGTGAACGTAGCTCTGGTGGCTAACGTCCCAGACGATCCGATCCGTCGGCTGGTCGAGGACGGTATGCAGCGCGAGGGTCAGTTCGACAACGCCGAGGTTCGGCGCAAGATGTCCCCCATTTTTTGCACAGGTCGCGACCAGAACGTCACGGATCTCCGCGGCCAACACGTCGATCTCAGCGCGGCTGAGCGCCGCGACGTCGGCCGGACTGTCGATGCGTTCTAAGACCATGGGGCCCTATTCTTGGCCTTTGGCCCCGGCGGACCCTTATTTCTGCCTTAAGGCGCCCGGGGACAGGACTTTATCAAGCGGCATCCTATGCAGGGCGCAGTGCAGCCGCAGCCCGCCCCCGCCCCGGCGCCCCTGCGCCGCGCGCCGGGCACACGCCGACGCCGCGTCCTTACGGAGACCGCGCGGATCATCTCGACGGTCTGCAATCCTTTCTTGGCGGCGCTTGCGCTGTTCGTCATACTAGCGCACGCTCGCTCGAGTTCGGTCACGCAATTCTGGACGTTGGCCTTTGTCAGCGTCTTCTTCACATCGGTCGGTCCGATGCTCTTCGTCTTCTGGCTTTACTGGACCGAACGCATCACCGATTTGGACATGTCGATCAGGGCCGAGCGTCAGCACGTCTTCGGTGCGTTCGTGGTCTTCTCGCTGCTCGGGACGATGACACTTGCGCTTCTAGGTGCGCCGACGATCATCATCGCGTCGATGGCGGCATATGCGGCGAATGCGTTCATCGCCATGCTCATCACGCGCGTTTGGAAGATCAGCACGCACGCCTTGGGGATCACGGCCCCCATGATCACCCTGCTCGTCCTCTACGGTTGGCAGCCCTTGCCGTTCTTGGTTCTGATCCCGATCGTTTGCTGGGCGCGCGTTTACTTAGACGCGCACACGCCCGCGCAAGTCGTCGCCGGCGTCGGGCTGGCAACGGCCTCGACCCTCGTTTTCTTCAAGCTTTTTGGGCTAATTTAGGCCGTTTCGCGCAGGAGCGCACACGCCGTGACGTCGGGATTGCGCTCGCCCATCAGGGAGCGGACGGAGAGCGAAAACTCGTCGGGATGGCCGGTCGTCACGTAACGAACGTGGCCGCTTCCCGCGAGAAATCCGCGCTCGCGAATGAGCGCTTCCGCAATTCTCGCGTGCGCGACGGCGGGATCGATGCGCGGGACGCGAGCGCCGTAGACCTGCGCGAACTCGGGCTCGAGCACCGGATAGTGCGAACACGCGAGGACGAGCGCCTCGATGCGGTTCGAAAACGGTTCGCATGCAGCCTCGACCGCTGCGCGCGCCGCCGCGCCCGTGATCCCCGCTTCTACGAGCGGGACGAGGGCCGGAGCCGCGACTTCTTCGACGACTGCGGTCGGGACGCGCCGCGCAATCGCGCGGGTGTACGCGCGGCTGCGGACCGTGGCGCTCGTCGCGAGGACGCCGATGCGCAGCGCGCCGCTGCGCTCGACCGCAGCCGCAGCCGATTCGATCAAATCGACGATGACGGCCCTCGACGGCGGCCACCCGCGCTCGGAGGCGACACCGCATGAACTGTTGCATCCGACGACGATTGCGTCGACCGACGCCGCGTTGAGGAACGCGACGTTGTCGCGCATCAAACCGGCAAGATCGTCGGCCGTACGGTCGCCGTACGGAACGTTCGCTTGATCCGCAAGATAGAGGAAGTCGTGTCTCGGCAGCCGCTCGCGCAACCGCCGCAAGATCGTGAGACCACCCACGCCCGAATCGAAGATCCCGATCATTTGGAAGGCGCTCCGCCCCAGGCTCCGGTCGCACCAGCACACATCCTGTGCTGTGCGACAGGCTCGCATCCATGCTCGCTCCGCCCCCCAAGCTTCGCTTGGGGTCCCCAGACTATCGAGGCCCTCATCATAGTGCTAATAATACCATCCCCCGAGGGGCCTCGTAAGTTTCACTCACCTGAGAACGAGCTCTGCGGCGGTGTGTTGCTGGGCGAGCCGGCATAGTCGGCGATGCCGTCGGCGATCCCTTGCGCGACGTTTTGGAGGAACGCGGGACTTCGCAGCTTCGCGGCATCGTCGGGATTCGAGAGGAAGGCCGTCTCGACCAAGACCGCCGGCATCGTCGTGTGGCGCACGACGTAAAAGTTCTCGCGCCGAGCCCCGTCGTCTTTGGTCCCCAGCAAACCGATCAGGCGACGCTGCACCGCCGCTGCCAACGACTGATCGTTCGGCTTGTAGTAGTACGTCGTCGTTCCGTTGAGGTAAGGCATCGTAAAGCTGTTGATGTGGACGGAGACGAAGAGCCGCGCGCCGGCGTTATTCGCGACGTCGCAGCGTCCCTGCAGCTCGGTCTTCGCATCGTCGTTCGGGGCGACGACGTCGACGTCACGCTCGCGCGTCATCCGCACGATCCAACCGCGGCTGGCAAGGATGGTGCGCAGGCGCTGGGAGATGTCGAGCGTCAGGACTTTCTCGACCAAGCCGTTGTGCATCGCTCCGGTGTCGCTGCCGCCATGCCCGGGATCGATCACGATAAGCCGCGGATTCGAGCCGGGCGGCGGCGGCACGGGCGCCCCGAACCTCGACGCGTCACCCCCCGGACCACCCGCGACCGCCGCGCCGATCTGACCCGCACCCGACGTCGCTAGGTTGACGTCGATCGCACTTTCGACCGTGACCGTCGCGCCGCTATCGGTCGCGTCGACGTGCACGGTCCGATCACCGTTGAGCGTGAAGGCAAGCCGCACGACCGGCGTCGGGCCGAAGACAGTCTGGCGTACCCGAACGGATTGCACCGCGGGAAGGTTGAGCTGCTGCTCCGTCGGCGCGCTCGCGAGAGAGACATTGCGAAAATCGACATACCAGCGGCCGTCGGAGAGACGGTGCCATTCATAATACGCCGGTCCGCTCAACGCGACGCGGACGATCGCGCCGTCATTCGTCGGGACGACATCGACGCCGGTCACCGTCGTTGGGGCCTCGGTCGCTGCGACCGGCGGCGCGCCGAATCCAGGCTGGCCCGGAAGCGGCGCCGGCGTGAACGCGGCGGCGGGCGTTGCAAGCGGCCCCGCCGCCGGCGGACGGTTCGGCGGTGGGAGCGCGGCGGCCGTTGTCGGCCAGTCACTCGGAATCGTGACGCCGGCGAGCGCGATGCTCTGTGGAGCAAACGCGATCGTCACCTCGTTCGGCGCGTTCGCTGGATACATTGAATGGATCGAAAGCGCGGCGCCGCCGAACGTTACGGTCGTCGTCGGGTTGCGAGCGTTGCCGCCCGGCGCGATCTCGACGATCGAGAGGGATGCGGTCAGGATCTGCCGCGTTGCCGCCAGCGGCGAGCCGACGCCGGTGAACGCGAGGACGACCCGCTCGCTCGATTCGAACGTTTTCTTGAAGTGCAACGGGGTCGCGCCCCGCAAGGTGACGATCGTCCGCGGACCGTCTTGATGGACGTCGAGGATGGCGAGCTGCGGCTGCAAGACGACGTCGCCGCCATCGGCGACGGGCTCGACGTACAGCGCCCGCGCGACCGTGGTGAAGGGGACATACACGTCTTGCGCGTCGGTGTAAGGAGCAAACGGGGCGCGGGCCGAGCTCGCTCCCGCGCGGTATTGCGAGTCGCCGATCGTGAGCGCGACCGTATGATGGTCGGACGCCGTAAAAACGACGTAGCGCTCGCCCGGCTGCCACGCGACGGTCGCGCCGAGACGATTGAGGAACCCCAGGAATCCGGGATCGTGGATCGCGACGGCAACCTCGCCGTTGACGTTAACCGGACGGGCCAAGATCAAGCGCGTCCCGGCGAACCAAAAGTTCGGCGTGTCCGCGGCCAAAACGCGAGTCGGGGGACCGGCGACTGCAGCGAGCGCGATCAGCGCCGCAAGCAGAGCGCTACCAGCTCGAGCGCGCAAGCGGTTCATCGAGCTCAAAGTGACCTCCAGGGAGGGTTGGGATGCGGGCGCCGTCGACGCGGATAGTGACCGAGGATATCGAGGGTAAGGCCGTCATCGTCCACACCAATGACTTGAACGCTGCGGCCTCGGCAAAGCTTCCGCCTCGCAGACCGGAGACTTCCTTAGATATATCGACATCGACGGTCGAACCGTTGATCGTGACCGCGAGCACGCGCGTCCCGGGCGGAAAGCGAACCGCGTCGGTCCCGGCGGGAGGGCCTGCGATTGCTTGCGTTGCGGCGTAAAATGCGACGCTCTTCGGGTCGCGCGCCGGACCAAGCGAGACGGTCCAGGGGACTTCGGTCGACCCGTCGATTTTCGTGTAATAGACGGTGATGCGGTCCCCGGCCGATGACGTCCGATGGTTGAAAAACCACCAGCCCGCAGTCATGGCGATAACGAAGAGCGCAACAAGAGCGATCGGTCGCCCCACTCTCACGGGAGCACTTCTTCTCCTTTGATCCGCAACATCCGCTTCGCTTGCTCGATCGTATGCGCACTCTCCGTTGCATTCTTGGCCGGCGGCGCGACCGCCGGCGCGGCGAGGGCGATCTCGATCGTCGATCTTCTCGATCTAGAGGTCGGCTACGATACGCTGGCGGTGCAATACTATAGGCGCACGACGCCGCAGCAGATCGCGGATGGAGCGCGAACCGGGATCGTCGCGTATTTGGTCGGCCGGGGAGTCGCGGATCCCGTCGTTCCGCAGATCCGCGCCGCGAAGAACGATGCGTTACGTGCGATCGAAAGCGCGGTCGCCTCGACGATCCTGCGATATGGGGACCGAGTCGAGACCCGCGACCTGATCTACGCAACGCTCTCCGGTGAAGTCGCGACCGTCCGCGATACGTACACGACTTTTTATACGCCCCAACAGTATCGCGCGTTCAATCAATATCTCGACGCTCCCCGCTTTGCGGGGATCGGCGTGGTTTTGTCCGAGGATCGCGCGACGAAGCAACCGCGCGTCGACGACGTCGTCTCAAACGGGCCTGCCGAGCGCGCAGGGATTTCGTCGGGCGACCTCATCGCGCAAATCGACGGCAAGCAGACTGCCGGACTCGACATCGATGTGATCTCGAAGCTCCTGCGCGGCGTCGCGGGGTCGACGGTCCGTCTGCAGATCGTCCGCGGCGGGACGGCGCTCGCCCCGCTGACGCTCGTACGCGCGATCATCGATCCTCCGACCGTCTATGCCAAGCTCTTATCCGGTGCGATCGGCTATCTCAAGCTGACCGTTTTCGGCGGGACGACCGGCGCGGAGCTGCGGCGCGCGCTCAAACGCGTCGACGCCCAAGGCGCGCGAGCGTACATCCTCGATTTGCGCGACAACGGTGGTGGTTATCGCGACACGGCGATCGCCGTCGCCCGAGCGTTCGTCGCAAGCGGCCCGATCGTCGCGGTCGAGGAACGGCACGGCCAGCGCACGGTGTTCTCTGCTGACGAAAGCGCCGTGCCGCACAAAGCGCTCGCTGTCCTCGTGAACGGGAACACCGCATCCGCATCGGAGATCGTCGCCGGCGCAATCCAAGACGACAAGCTCGGGGCGCTCGTCGGCGAGAGGACGTACGGGAAGGGCTTGGTGCAAACGGTCTTTCCGCTCCCTGACGGAGCAGCGATGAAGGTGACGACCGGGCGCTACTACACCGCGCGCGGCCGCGACGTCGACCGGCTCGGCATCGTCCCCGACGTCATCGTCGCGGAGCCCGACGGGTCGCAGCCGGGCGATCCGACTCGCGATCCGCAGCTCGAGCGCGCAGTCGAGCTCTTAGGGAACCCCTAGCCGTTTCCGCCGGCGAGCTTGCTGATCAAATCGCCGGCTGAGAAGCTCTTCTGCAGCGCACCATATTTCGCCGCGACGTCGATGTTCGGCTGAACGAGCCCGGCGTTGAGAACCGTCCCGTAGGTCACGCGCGTTATGCTATCGAGCTGTTCGACCGTCAGTCGCGTGTGCTTGGCGAGGATTTCGGCCGACTCGCGATGATGGCTGTTCGCCCAGACCGCGGTCTTGCGCATGACCGCGACGAATTTCTTGGTCTCGTCGGGATGGGACGAGATCCAGTCTTTGGTCGTGAACCAAACGGACGGCAAGAAATTCGGTGAGACGGCGTTCAT
>DATNIC010000121.1:0-7756 GCA_035604635.1 Binatia bacterium | reverse complement strand
GGCGCTTTGCCAGCGCCGTGATCTCGTCCATCGTAACGTGGGTCGCTACCTCAGGTTCGATCATCGCCGTCCTCTCTTAGCGTCCGGGGTAGCGGCGTCCTCGCCATTCGATACCGCGCCCCGAAACGACGCGGAAGGTCGCGTTGACCATGATTGCGCCCAGGAGCGCGAAGCCGAGCGGCTGATAGACTCCGAAGCGGCGCGGAATACCAAAGGCCGAAAACGGCCGGCCGGCTGCCACCATCGTCGTCAACGTGCAGCAAAGCGCCTCGATTGCGGCGTGTTTACGACCGCGCCGCAACGCCACCAATGCCAGGCTCGGCGGAACGATCGAAAGCATCGCAAGCGAGACGACCGAGAGCGCCACGCGCGCCACGTTGCCTTCCGCTCCGACGAAGATGTTTTTCGTGAAGCCTTCCCAGATTTGCGAAAACGAACGATACATCCGCACGCGGACGAGATGAGCGCCGGTCGCCAAGCGCAACCGGAATCGGCCGTCCGCGTACAGCCTCTTCGCGAACGCGATGTCCTCGGCGATCTCGCCGCGCAACGCGGCATGACCGCCAAGGCCTTCGTAGGCCGCGCGCGAGACGAGGATGTACTGCCCGTTCGCAAGGGGTCGATTTGCAAATCCGATGACGATGATCGACAAGATCGAGGGCAGGACCGCGCGCTCCCAAAAGGATCCCAGCTCCTGGCCGGTCGCAAGCGAGACGGCGTCTACTTTTTTGTCAAGCGCGTAGCGCAAGATCGAGATTTCGGCATTCAGCTCGTGATACGAATCCGCGTCGGTAAAGAGCAGCCAAGCACCGCGCGCGCGTTCCGCGCCTTGGTGCAGAGCCCAAGGCTTGCCGACCCAACCCTCGGGGAGCGGCGCTCCGGCGACGACGCGCAGGCGCGAATCTTCCCGGGCCAAGCCCTCCAGAATCGACGGCGTTGCGTCCGTCGAGCGGTCGTCGACCGCGATCACCTCGAAATCGCGCAAGCGCTGCCCGAGCAGCGAACGAATGCAGCGCTCGACGTTCAGCGCCTCATTGCGGGCGGGGACGATGACGGAGAGGGCAGGCAAACCCTCCGCCTCCTCGCGAATGGGGACCAATTCCCAGCCTCCCGCGCTGCGAGCCGCATGCGCCGCGAACGCGAGCGCATAGGCTGCGCAGAAGTTGATGAGCGTTTTTAGCATCTTGCACTATCGGGATAACTCACCAAACTCGGCTTCGTCTAAACTAAAAGAAAGCATGCGCGCATTTTACGCCGTCGTGCTTACTCTAGCGGTTGCAGCGGCCGTGGTCGGGTGCTCGAGCGGCACCGCCAACGTCCCTGCACCGTTGCCGCCGCCGGCGTGCGCCGCCAGCGGGGCGCAGACGTATACGGGTTTGCTCACCACGATCGCGCTTCCCAGCTCCGGCGGGATTACGGGGACGATTACGCTCCCGCAGGTCGTGGGTGGTCTTCCGGCTCCCATCGGCATCACGGTCGGCGCGACCATCGCTTCTCAGGCGCGCGCACCGCTATCCACATCGATTATCGCAAGCTGGCACATGACGTTCTCGGGACCCGCGCAGCAGTTTGCGCTGAATTATCCGCCTTCGATCGCGCTCTTACTTCCGCCGGGGATCGCTCCGTCGACGTTGACGGCGTTGTTTGTTCCCGCCGCAGCGCCGGCGACAGGTACAACGCTGCAGCCGCAGGGGAGCGGGCGTAACGTCACCTTCACGGCGAGCGGGACGAATTTTTCGCTCTCCGAATGCGGCGCGGCCGACATCCAGGTTCTGCAATCGACCGGCGGTCCGGGCCCCGCACCAAGCTCATCACCGAGCGCTTCGCCGGGACCGACAGCGTCCCCAACCGCGACGCCCGTACCAACGGCCGCACCGACGGCAGCGCCACCCGCGAACGTCTATGTCGCCGATTGCGGATCTTTATGCGGAGGAGTTAGTCCGACAACGGTCACTGCGTACGATGCCCAAGGGAACTTGATTGCGCTTCCCGGGACTTTCCCGGGCATCAAGGGCGCAAATGGGATCACGTACGCCTCGTCCGTCGGCCGCGTGTATGTAGCGGACTGCGGCACGTGTTACGGGACCGGTCCGACGACCGTCCTCGCATTCACGCTGAGCGGCATCGCTGTGCCCTTGGCGGGGGGTGCCTTCGCCGGGCTGCAACAGCCCGGCATCCTCTACGTCGCGGCCAACAACCAGATTTACGTCCCCGATTACCTGCAAAACAAAGTCTTCGTCTTCGACGTGTCCGGAAATGCGATTGCGACGAGCGGAACTTTCCCCGGTTTGAACGGCCCGTATGGAGCGACTTACGTTTCGGACAACAATCTGCTCTACGTTGCAAACTTCAACACGAATATGATATTCACGTTCGACTTGCAAGGGAATCGAATGCCTCCCGGCAACGCCGTTACGTTCCCGGGCCTCAACGGGCCCGCGGGTTTGACGTACGCTCCCGACGTTCACCTGGTCTACGTCACCAGCAAAAACGCAAATGCGGTGATCGCATACGACATCAACGGGAACAAGCAAACCTTGCCGGGGACGTTCCCGGGATTGTCAGGTCCCAGCGGCATTGCGTATGACCCGGACAGCAATCTTCTCTACGTCGCCAATTCGATTGCCACCGGAGGGGTCACCGCTTACAACCTCGACGGGACGCCGCATCCGACCGGCAGTTGGACCGGCGCGAGCGTCCCGGTCGGCGTCACAATCGCGCCGTAAGAAGCTAAGTATGCGGCCTTTTGGGGCACTCGCCTTTAGCTTGGTGCTTGCGTCGGCCGCGATCGGGTGCTCGAGCGGCACCGCCAATGTCCCGGCACCTGCGCCACCGCACCTGACGTGCGGCGTCGCCGGTAGCCAGAATCTGACCGGACTGCTCACAACGGTCCCGCTTCCGGCGTCCGGCGGCATCACCGGAACGATCACGTTCCCGGCGGTTGTCGGCGGCCTTTCGTCTCCCCTCGGCCTGACGATCAGCCCGACGACAGCAGCGCAGGCTCGTGCGCCGCAGAATGCCTCCCGCAACGCGCAGTCTTCACCGATCGCGAGCTGGAGACTAACGTTCTCGGGGCCGGCGCAGCAGGTTTCCCTCATCTATCCGCCATCGATTGCGCTCCTGCTCTTACCGGGAATCCCGCCGTCGAGCCTGGTTGCCCAAATCGTTACCGAATCGTCACCCGGCGCGCCGGCGGTCCTCCAGCCGCAGGGGAGCGGACGCAACGTCACCTTCACGTCGGGCGGTAGCAGCTTTTCCGTGGGGCTGTGCGGATCGTACGACATTCTCATCGTAAGCGCCGCGCAAACGAACCCGTCGCCCACGCCTTCGCCGGTTGTGACCTCCGCGCCGACTGCCGCGCCAACCGCCTCCCCGGCACCGACCGCTCCACCGACGCCGCCTCCGCCCGCAAACGTCTACGTCGCCGATTGCGGCGCGATATGCGGTGGTGTCGGTGCGACGACGGTGACGGCTTACGATGCTCTAGGAAACTTGATCGCGCTGTCCGGCACGTTCCCCGGCATCAAGGGGGCAAACGGGATCACGTACGCGTCGTCGGT
The DNA here is from genome assembly GCA_035604635.1 of Binatia bacterium. Classification (GTDB taxonomy): domain Bacteria; phylum Vulcanimicrobiota; class Vulcanimicrobiia; order Vulcanimicrobiales; family Vulcanimicrobiaceae; genus DATNIC01. The sequence continues at coordinate 4,196 of DATNIC010000121.1, read as the reverse complement.
CGGCCGCTTGTATGTCGCGGACTGCGGGACGTGTTACGGGACCGGCGCGACGACGGTCCTTGCATTCACGCTGAGCGGCGCCGCTGTGCCCTTGGCAGGGGGCGCCTTCGCCGGACTGCAGCAGCCCAATGTTCTCTACGTCCCGGCAAACAATCAGCTGTATGTCCCGGATTACCGCCAAAACCGAGTCTTCGTCTACGATCTCTCCGGAAATGCGATCGCGACCAGCGGGAGTTTCCCCGGCTTGAACGGTCCGTATGGAATCGCTTACGTCCCGGACAACAACTTGATCTACGTCGCAAACTTCAACGTGAATTCGATATCGACGTTCGACTTGCAAGGGAATCGCAGCGCGGTGACGTTCACAACTCTCAGCGGGCCTGCCGGTATCGCTTATGCTCCCGACGTTCACCTGCTCTACGTGACCGATCAGAATTCAAATGCCGTTACCGCATACGACATCAACGGGAACAGGCAAACCTTACCGGGGACGTTCCCCGGATTGTCGGGTCCCGGGGGCATCGCGTACAACCCGGACAGCAATCTTCTCTACGTCACGAATACGACCGGGACGGTGAACGTTTACAACCTGGACGGGACGCCGAATCCAATCGGCAGCTGGAGCGGGGCGAGCGTCCCGGTCGGCATTACGATCGCGCCGTAAGAGACTAAGACGCGCGGGCCTTCGGCTGCGTCTGCGCGCGCAATTGGCCGCACGCGGCGGCGATGTCGCGGCCCATCGGGACGCGGATCGTGCACGGCACACCCGCCGCTTCGAGGATATCGTGAAAGGCGCGAATATGGGCTTCGTCGCTGCCGCGCAGCTCGGCGTCGGGCGTTGCGTTGTACGGGATCAAGTTGACGTGATAGAGGTGCCCGCGCATCAGCGCGACCAGTCTCCGCGCCGTTTCCGGACTGTCGTTCACTCCGGCGAGCATGACGTACTCGAAGAAGATTTTGCGCTTGGTCTTTCTTACGTAACGCGCGCATGCGGCCATCAGCTCCGCGATCGGGTAGCGCAGATTGACCGGCATGATCGACGAGCGAATCTCGTCAGTCGGCGCATGCAGCGAGATCGCGAGGTTCACTTGAATGCCCTCGTCGGCGAACTGGTCGATCTGCGGGACGAGACCGACGGTCGAGATCGTGATGTGCCGGTGCCCTAAACCAAAGCCCTGCGGGTCGTTGAGCAGGCGAACTGCATCCATAACGGCGTCATAATTCGCAAACGGTTCTCCCATGCCCATGAAGACGATGTTGGTGATTTTCTTGTGTTTCTTCGCGAGCTCGATCGCGAAGAAACGCGCTTGGTCGAAGATTTCCGTCGCCTGCAAGTGACGCGCGAAGCCCGCTTGGCCGGTCGAGCAGAAGGCGCACTTGTACGCACAGCCGGCTTGGCTCGAGATGCAGACGGTGCTGCGTTCGTTGTGGTGCTCCATGAGCACCGCTTCGACTTCGAGGCCGTCGGAGAGACGAAACAGCCCCTTCGTCGTCTGCTCGTCGTTCGAGCGCTGCAACACGACCGGCTCGATGCTCGAGAGACGGAAACCTCGCTCCGTCAGCGTCTCACGCAGGGTGGACGGCAAGACGGTCACCGCGCCCAGATCCGCGACCAGCTCCTTCGATGCGGCGCGATAGAGCTGCATCAAACGATATGGCTTCAGCCTGAACTCGTCGAGAAACGACCCGGCGCTCGCGAACCCGGCGGCCCGCAATTTTTCGTCAGCCCACAAATCAGCCGCGGCGTTGGTCATTCGAAGAGGCTGCTTTGCGTGACCTCGGGAGGCGGCGGTGCGGGCGGCGGCTCGGCGAGCTTGTCGCGTACCTGCTTGAGGTCTTCCCACACGAGCCGCTTGACCGCGTTGAGCTCGCCGCCGGTCATGCGCAGGAGATAGGCCGGATGAAACGTCGCCATCAACGGGATCCCGCTCGGCCCTTCAAACCATTGGCCGCGTTGGCGCGTGATCGAAAACGCGGCGCCCAGAAACGAGCGCGCCGCGGGCGCGCCGAGCGCGAGGATCACGCGCGGGCGGATGATCTCGATCTGCTCGTCGAGATACGGACGGCAGTTGCGCATCTCTTGCGGATCGGGCGCACGGTTGCGCAGGCGACCATCCTCGAGCGCCGTCGCCCTGCACTTCACCGTGTTGCAGATGAAGACGTCCTCGCGTGCGAGCCCGATCGCGGCGAGCATCTTCTCGAGCAGTTCGCCGGCGCGCCCGACGAATGGCCGCCCGAGCTTGTCTTCGGTCTCACCGGGCCCTTCGCCGACGACCATGAGCTGCGCGCACGGATCGCCCTCACCGTAGACGCTGTTCTGACGAGTGCTTCCGATCTCGCACTTGCGGCACGCCGCGACGACCGCCACGGCGCGCTCCAGCGAGCGCTCGCGCGCGGCCCGTTCCTCCAAGCTCACTGCGCGGAGTCCAGCTTGATCGCGCGGATAGCTTGCCCGAACGCGACGACCTTCGTCGCGCCGTCGGCACCTTCGCTCGCGTAAAAGCGCAACCCGATCACGGCATTGGCGCCGAGCGCGTCGGCTTTCTTACGCAGCGCGTCGATCGCGACTTCGCGGAGCCGCTCGGCCTCGCTGAGAAAGTCACCCGGCGGGAGCCCGATCAGCGCGCCGATCGTGCGGACGGTCGCGCGCAGGCGGTTCCGCTGCCGCACCGCGCTCCCCGAGACGTAGCCTAAGGACCGGACGACGCGATAGCCTTCCAGCTCGTCGAACGTGACCAGATTTTGCCGCTCGACCATCCCGAGCGAATTCACCGCCGCGCGCTACCGTCCTAGAAGCCGCCGCCCCGCGGCCACGAGGAGCGCCGCAGCCCCGGCGTAGAGTGCGTAGCGCCCGGCGACCGCCGCCGCCAGCGATCCGTACCACAACCGGCCGTGATGCTTGATCAAATAGCGGCGCCGGGAATCGCGCTTGCGCCGCTCGACCAGCCCATCGCGGCCGCCCGCAGAGCCCCGACCTTCATGGATCGCCTCGCTCGCCGGGACGAACCAAGTCTCATATCCCGCGTCGCGCGCACGATGCGCCAAGTCGACTTCCTCGTGATAGAGGAAGAACCGCTCGTCGAACGTCCCGACGGTGCGAAAGAGCTCGCGCCGGATCGCCATCGCAGCGCCGATGACCAAATCGACGCGGCGCGGCGTTTGGTAGTCCCATTGCCGGAGCTCAGCGCCGTTCGCGTAGCGGCGCAGCAGCGGCCACTCGCCCCAGGCGCTCGAACGCAGAAACGCGCCCGCCCACGAATCGAATTCCCCGCACGACTCGGCGATGTTCCCGGCGCGGTCGTAGATGCGCGAACCGGCGATTCCGCAGCGCGGATGCGCTTGCATGAAGGCGACGACGTTCGCAAGCGCCCGGTCCTTGAGCTCGGCGTCGGAGTTGAGCAGATAGACGAACGGTGCGCTCGTCCGCTCGATCGCGCGATTGCAAGCCGCGCCGAACCCGAGGTTGGCGCCGTTCTCGATGATCGTGACTCGCTCGCCGTAACGCGCGCGGATGAGCTCGCGCGAGCCGTCGGCCGAGCCGTTGTCGGAGACGACGACGTTGGCGAAGAGCGGATCGTCCCGGACTTCGGAGAGCACGAAGACCGAGTCGAGGGCCACACCGATCCGATCCGCGTTGTTCCAGCAGACCAGGATGACGTCGACGGTCGCCATCCTAGACCGAAGCGCGCAGGGTTCGCCGCTGCTGCAAGTACGGCCAGATGAAGGTGTCAATCTCACCGCCCAGGACGGCGTCGACGTTCCCCGTCTCGACGTTCGTCCGCAGATCTTTTACCATCGTGTACGGCTGCAAAACGTACGAGCGTATCTGCGAGCCCCATTCATTCGCCTTCCGCTCGCCGCGCAGCTCAGCGAGTTTTGCATCGCGCTCTTCGCGCTCGCGCTGCAAGAGTTTCGAACGCAAGATGTTCATCGCGACTTCACGGTTCTGCACTTGCGAGCGCTCTTGTTGAGAGGCAACGATCGTATTGGTGGGGATGTGAACGATGCGGACCGCCGACTCCGTCTTGTTGACGTATTGTCCGCCGGCACCCCCGGACTTGAACGTCTCGATGCGCAGGTCATCCGGCTTGATTTCCAAGTCGATCTTCTCGGCGGCCTCGATCTCCGGGATGATGTCCACCGACGCGAACGAGGTGTGGCGGCGATGCGCCGCGTCGAACGGTGAGAGCCGGACG
>DATNIC010000120.1:0-5087 GCA_035604635.1 Binatia bacterium | reverse complement strand
AAGCCGATGGCCGTGCTCCCGAACAAAAGCCGTCCGAGCCCGTAGAGCACGGCGACGGTCCCGAGGCTGAACGCGATCGAGATCAGCCGTCCGAAGACCTCGTGGATGCCGAAGATCTTGTAGCCGATCGCCGCGAGGTACGGGACGATCTGAAGCTCGAGCTCGACGTAGTTGTCCCTCGGCCCGTCGTAGTCGACCTGCGGGTAGAGAATGTTGAGGTTCAGCGTTGCGAAGTTGCGGGCGATCGCCGCGGTGTCGCCTTGGCGCCAGCCCGGGTGATCGAGGACGGGACTGTGCAATCCGTAGAGCCGCAGCGCGAGCCCTAGGACCAGGATCGCAACCAAGTACCAGCGCGTCAGGCTTACAGGACGCTCCTGAACGTCCAATATTTGTTGACGAGGAAGTTCACGACCATCGCCGCGACGGTCGAGATGAACCAATTTTTGTGGCCGTTGCCGACGAACGGCGCGACGAGGTGTCCGACGATCAAGGCGACGATCAGTGCGGCGACGGAGACCGAGATGAACGAGACCCCCTCGCGCAATGCGTGTCCGGTCGAGCGGAACGTCCAAATGCGGTTGAGGACGTAGTTTGAGACGCCGCCGGAAAGAAACGCGATCGAATAGATGATGTAGTACCAGTGGACTCGCTCGGGCAGCGAGAGCGGATGCTGCAGCGCGGTGAAGATAACGAGATTCACGACGAAGCCGGACGCGCCGACGAGGCCGAACTTGATGAACTGCCGGACGCCGCGGCGGCGAGTGACGCGCTCGAACAACGCCGCGAGCGGAGGATTCGGGTCGGCTGCCGAGCTCACGCCACCCAGTACCAATCCGCGAAGAGCACCGTGAACAATCCGAGCAGCGGCAGCGAGAAGGCGACGATTGCATTGTTCACCGAGTGCCGCTCGCCCCAGAGTGCCAGGACGACGAACATCGGGAATAGGACGAGCGCAAAGCGCGGCATGCTCATGAGGCTCGACGTCGACATCGGGATGAGGATCGAAAGCGCCATGTACCACCAGTATGACGGAAGCAGGCGCCGGAAGCCGCCGATCAGGACGCCGATCATCAATGCGGTGAAGGCGAGCTCAAGCGCTTGATTGGCGATGATTTGGCTGTTGGGCACGTGCGTGATGATCTGCCAGCTATGCCAGATACTCGTCCATGGCCAGGCCAAATGACGATCCCAAAAGATCTGCACGTGCGAGAAGTACAGGGGATCGCCGCGCAAGACCCACAGGTACGCCATGTAGGACACAAGGCCGGCCGGGATGAGGGCCAAACCGATCGCCGGCCGGACGATCTTCTCTTCCGGCCAGGACCGCAGATCGGTGAGCGATGATTGGCGTAACGCGCTGTACCATTCCAGAGCGAAGGGGACCGCGAGCAAGATTCCTTCGACGCGTGCCATCGCAGCGAAAAAGCCGATGATTCCCGCAGTCACCCAATGCCGTTCGCGAATGTAGTAGAACGACGCGACGGTCAGGGCGAAGAACAGCGCCTCCGTGTAAACGGCCGAGAAGAAGATCGCGGTCGGGAAGATCGAGATGTAGAACACCGCGCGTTGCGCCACATGCCGGTTGTACTGATGTTCGACCAGCTTGTAAAAGAAGAGCAAGCCGAAAAAGAGCGCGGCGTTCGAGATCACCAGGGCCGCGATCAGATTGCTCCCGACCAAGCCGCCGACGACGGCGATCAACATCGGATAGAGCGGAAAGAACGCCATGTCGGTCCCAAAGTATCCCTGGCGCGCGATGTCCAAGTAGTGGACGGCGTCCCAGCGGCCCCAAACGGCTAGGATCGGCGTCGACGATACCGCCGAGTGCTCGCCGGGGCGTTGTGCGATGATGACCGAGGCAAGCTCCGCGATGACGATGATCGGGACGCGCGTCACGAGGAAGGTAATCGAGACGTCACGGACCGTGCGGTTGAAGCGAGTCGCGACGGCAAGCTTCGCCAAGCAAAAGAGTCCGGCAGCGAGCGCGACGCTGCGTCCGGTCGCGCCGGCACCCGGCAGGATGAAGGTCAGCCACATCGCGAGCAGCGTTGCCCAGGAGATCGCATCGAAACGCAGGGCGTCGACGAGTTCGACCTCGGAGCGGCGCGCAAAATAGCGTCCGTACCACTGCCACCCGGCGAGCGCCGCGGCGACGCCGGCGCACAACGCGACGAGGAACGAGAGCTCGGTCAGCAGCGCGCCGGCGTGGTAACGTGAGATGAATCCGTACCACAGGAAGAAGCCGAGGCTGGTACCGCCGGCGAGGACCGCTACGAGTTCGAGCCAGCCGACGTGGACGAAATGCCGCGCGGCCGACCGGCTCGTTGCAAACGGAATAGAAGCGGTGCTGGCCACGGAAGCGTCGTTCCCCCAATGAGGCCGCTGTCCTACCTTCAAACGCACTGCGCAGGCTAGGCTCCGGGGGCTGTACAACAAGAAAAACCGGATAGTTCTCTACCCAAGGAGTCGTATCAATGGCGACGTCGATCCCGCGCCGCACCGAGCAATCTCCGCTCGATTCCCTCGATTTCGTGAAGGTCACCGAGGTCGCGGCGCTGGCGGCGTCTCGCTGGATGGGCCGCGGTGAACGGGACATCGCCGATGGTGCGGCCGTCGAGAAGATGCGCGAAGCGCTCAACGAGATGGAGATTTCGGGCCGGATCGTGATCGGTGAAGGCGAGCGCGACGAAGCCCCGATGCTCTTCATCGGCGAGGAGCTGGGTCTGGGCGGCTTCGAGGTCGACATCGCGGTCGATCCGGTCGAAGGGACCAACCTGGTCGCAAACGGTTTGCCGAACTCGATTGCGGTCATGGCGATCGCCGAGCGGGGCGGGTTGCTGCATGCGCCGGACACGTACATGAGCAAGCTTGCAGTCGGACCGAAGGCCGCTCCGTTCGTGCACATCGACGCCTCCGTCGGCGACAACCTGGAAGCGGTCGCCAACGCGTTGGAGCGCCCGATCAACGACATCACCGTCGTGATCTTGGATCGTCCGCGGCACAAAGATTTGATCGCCGAGATTCGCGACACGGGCGCCCGGATAAAACTCATTTCCGACGGCGACGTCGATGCCGCGATTGCGACTTCTGTCGAAGGGACCGGGATCCACGTCGCAATGGGGACCGGCGGCGCACCCGAAGGCGTGCTCGCCGCGGCGGCGCTCAAATGCCTGGGCGGTGGTTTCATGGGGCGTTTGCAGCCGCGGAACGATAAGGAAGCCGAGCGGGCCAAAGCGATGGGGATCGGCGACGTCGACCGAGTCCTCACTATGGACGATTTGGTCAAGGGCGAGAACATCGTCTTCGTCGCAACCGGGATCACCGACGGCGATCTGGTCCACGGTGTCCGCTTCTTCGGAAATCAGGCCAAGACGCATTCGATCTGCATCCACTCCCAGAGTGGAACCGTTCGCTTCATTGAAAGTGTCCATCGATTAGGGGCGAGGCCGTTCCGCCTGCGCCACTAAGCATGAAAACCTCGTACGATCTGATCGTCATCGGTGCCGGCTCCGGCGGCTACGCAGCGGCCCGCACCGCGCGTGCGCTCGGCGCGTCGGTCGCATTCGTCGATCCGGGCCCGCTCGGCGGACTGTGCATCCTGCGCGGCTGCATGCCGAGCAAGACGCTCTTGGCGTCGAGCGACGCGGCTCAGGAGATTCGCGATGCGCACGAGCTCGGGGTGAATGCGCTCGAGCCCAAGATCGATTTTCGCGCGATGATGGCGCGCAAGCGCGAGATCATCAAAGGCTTCGCGGACTACCGGATCGAGGGTATCGAGACGTTTCCGGTCTTCAACGAGCGCGCGACGTTCATCTCGGCGACCGAGCTGCGCGCCGGCGATCAGGTGCTGACGGCGAAGAAGTTCGTGATCTCGACCGGGAGCGTCGTCGCCCCCGCGGCCGTCGCCGGCTTGGCCGAAGCAGGCTACATCGACAGCGACGGGGCGCTCGAGCTCGGGCAGAAGCCGGAGTCGCTCATCGTCTTGGGCGGCGGCTACGTCGCGTCCGAGCTCGGTCAGTTCTTCCATCGGATCGGCGTCCCGGTCACGATGATCATACGCGCGCCGCATCTGCTCTCCGGTACGGACACCGACGTCGCCCAAGCCCTCACCGACTATTATCGCGCTGAAGGGATCGACGTGCAGGCGTTTGCGACCGTGCGCCGCGTCGAAGCGCGCGGCGGCAAGAAGGTCGTGCACTACACCCAGCGCGGCGTCGACCGCGAAGCCGTCGCGGCAGAGATCTTGTACGCGCTCGGGCGCGTCCCGAACATCGAAGGATTGGGCTTGGACGCAGCCGGCGTCCGCGCGCATCCGATCACCGGGGTCGAAGTCGACGAAACGCTGCGCACGACCAACCCGAACATCTTCGCGGTCGGAGACGTCACGGTCGATTTCGCGCTGGTCCACGTCGCGATCCAGCAGGGTGAGATCGCGGGCCGCAACGCGATCCTCGGGACGCGCGAAGCAGCCGACTATTCGCTCTCGAAGACGCACACGATCTTCACCGATCCGCAAGTCGCGATCGCCGGGGACAGCGAAAAAGAACTGACGCGGAATGGGCGCGACTTCTTGAAGGCGTCGTATCCGTTCGACGATCACGGCAAAGCGATCTCGATCGGAAAAACGAAGGGCTTCGTCAAGATGCTCGCCGATCCGCGCGACGGGCGCATCTTAGGTGCCGCGATGCTGGGCGCGCACGCATCCGACATGATCCATGAAGTGGTCGTCGCGATGTATTACAAGTCGACGGTCTTCGAGTTCATGAAGATCCCGCATCTGCATCCGACGATGGCCGAGATCTGGACGTATCCGGCGGAAGAGCTGGCCGAGATGGTTGCGGCCCGGCAGACTCGGCCGGCGTCGGCGATTGCGACGTAAATGATGAACGTCGCGCTCGTGCAGGTCAAGCCGCGCAAGGGCGATCGAGAGGCGAACTTCGCCGCGCTGCGCGAGATCTTCGCGCAACTGCAGGCCGACGGGAAACCGGACCTGATCGTCCTCCCCGAAGCGGCGATGACGGGTTACTTCTTGGAGGGCGCCGTCTACGAGCTTGCGTACGAGGCGCACGCGTTCGTCGATCGGCTCC
>DATNIC010000119.1:0-2545 GCA_035604635.1 Binatia bacterium | reverse complement strand
GCGGTCTCGATGTCCATGCCGACCATCCCGATTGAGGCGTCGCCCATGACGTTGACGCACACGGCATCCGGGTTCGCGAGCTTGGCGCCCATGATCATCCCGAGCCCGGCGCCGAGCGACGTCGACTTGCCCCAGCCGAGGTAGTCGCGCGGGCTGCGGCTCTGCCAAAACGGGATCATCTGCTCGCGCGGGCTCCCCGCCTCGTGCGTGACGATCGTGCGTCGCCCGGCAAGCAGCACTTGCAGGTCGCGAATGACCCGATATTGATTGATCGGGTTTTCCGACGACGAGAGTTCCCCAGCCCACTCATCTTGCCACGCTCGGCGGACGGCCCCGACCTCGGCGACGGCGTCGCGTGCGGCGATGTGCTTGCGCGCAACGATCTCTTCGGCGAGCGCTTTCAGAGCGAGCTTGGCGTCGCTCAGAATCGCTGCATCGAGAAAGTAGTCCTTGTTGATGTCGATCGGGTCGTTCGTGAGGTGCACCATCTTTTTCCCCGGAGGGATCTTCGGCGCCCAGTTGACACGCGAGAAGCTTGTCCCCGCACCGAAGATGCAATCGGCATCCCCCAGGAACGCGAAGGCCGGCTTGGGCGCCGAGTTGACCATCGCGCCGAGCGCAAGCGGATGGTCTTCGGGGAAACTGCTCTTGCCAGGATTCGTCGTGAGCACCGGCGCTTGCAGCAACTCCGCGACCCGTATCAGCTCGGCGGTCGCACCGGAGAAGAGAATCCCCTGACCCGCTTGAATCACGGGACGTTTCGCTGCTAAGAGCACGTCGGCTGCAAGCCGAATGTCGGCCGGGTCCGGAGCGGAGCGCACGGGACGCACGGTGCGATAGGCATACGCGCCGCACTCCGTCTCGGTGATGTCGTCCGTCATCTCGATGAGGACGGGACCCATTCTGCCGCTACGCAGGTTGTGAAACGCGCGCCGCATGAGTTCCCACACGCGCGCCGGGTCGTCGAGCTCGCATCCCCACTTCGTGATGCGCGCGAAGTTGTCGACCGCACTGAACGCGGGCGGCGTGTGGCTGCGGCCCATCGGCGCCGGTCCGGGGAGGACGAGAAGCGGGATACCGTCGCTGAACGACTGCGCGACGCCCGAGAACGAATTCTCAATCCCCGGTCCGCCTTGCGGCGCGAAGACGCCGATCATCTTTCCGTTCGTCGATCGGCTGATGCCGTCGGCGATGCCGGCGCCCACCCGTTCTTGCCGGCAGATGATCGGACGGAGCCCGGCTTCGACGCAGCGATCGATCAGAAGATTGCGCGGATAGCAGACGAGGAACTCGACGCCTTCGTCCTTGAGCGCGCGCGCAATTGCATCAGCGACCAGCATGTTGCGTCCATGTGACCGCCCCAAGGTGTATTCCTGCGCCGTCCGAAAAGCACGCGTGTCGGAGGAGTGTATGCCGGAGCCTCAGTCGACTCGGAACGAGTTGTTACGATTACTGACCCAGTCATCGGCCGGGACGCCGATGGGGACGTTATTGCGATCGTTTTGGCAACCGGTCGCTGTCGCCGACAGCGTGGCGCCTGGGAAAGCGCGTCTGCTGCGCGTACTGAGCGAAGACCTGACGCTGTACCGTGGCGAGAGTGGAACGGCGCACCTGATCGGTGGACGCTGCGCTCATCGCTGCACGGTGTTGCACACCGGGTGGGTACAAGACGATCAGGTCCGTTGCATGTATCACGGCTGGCGCTACGACGGGATCGGTCAGTGCACGGAGATGCCGGCCGAACAAAACGGCCGTCCCGATTTGGTGAAGATCGCGGGTTATCCGGTGCGTGAGTATGCCGGCTTGATCTTCGCGTACATGGGAGACGGCGCCGCGCCCCCGTTCGAGCTGCCGCGGAAACCTGCGCTCGAAGAGCCGGGCCGGCTCCGCTTCATCCGGTATCAGGAGTGGGATTACAACTTCTTTCAAGGGACCGAGAACTCGCTCGACGCGACGCACGTGAGCTACGTGCACGTGTGGGGAAAGGTCAGCCGGTTCGGCGACGAGATCCAGACCGCGATTCCGGAGCTCTCGTACGAAGAGACGAGTGCGGGGATACGTCAAACAGCGTACCGCTCGGAGAACAACGTGCGGATCAGCGATTGGACGTTTCCCAACAACAACCACATTGTCGGGCCGGGCCCGCGCAAGGGTGATCCGTGGTTGGATAACGTCACCTGGCACGTTCCGATCGACGACGAGCACACGATGCGTTTTGCGGTGAGCACCGTTCCATCGACGGATCCCGAGACCGATCGGCGTTTCGCTGCGGATCGACTTGATAGTTACAACGCTGCTGACCATTACCGCGAAATTTTCGAGGAACATCGCATTCCGGAGGGGATCGGTACTCAGCAGGTGATCGCGACGCAGGATTATGCGGCGCTGCGCGGTCAGGGCGTGATCGTCGATCGATCGAAAGAGCGATTGGGCCAATCGGACGCCGGGATCGCACTGTTGCGGCGGATCTTCTTGCGCGAGCTCGAGGCGATTCGCGCAGGCCGGCCGACCAAGCAATGGGCGAGGCTGACGGAAGCGGTGGACC
>DATNIC010000118.1:0-12368 GCA_035604635.1 Binatia bacterium | reverse complement strand
GTCAACTGCTACGGCAGTCACGTCATCAGCCGGCACGGCCGGGTACACACCGTCGATCAGTCAGGGGTCAAACCCGATCCCCCTTCGCCCTCGCCCGCGCGCTGCTTCGATCTTGGACGTGCTACGGCCCGATTCTTCAAGCAAAGCCCGTGGCGTGCCGCGCTCGTCGCCTCATCGAGCTGGTCGCACGCATTCCTGTGCGACAAACACTTGCATCTCCATCCGGATATTCCGAGCGACCGGCGCCTGTATGACGCGCTGGTCGCCGGCGATTATGCTGCCTGGCGTGAGACGCCGTTGTCCTCCGTCGTCGATGCCGGACAGCAAGAGCTTCTCAATTGGTTTTGCTTGATGGGGGCGATGTCCGAACTGAAATATAAAGTCTCCTGGTCACAGTTCGTCGCCGCGTACATCTTCGTCTCGAATAAGGTAGCCGCAATCTTCACCGATGCATAAGCTCTTCACGATCTTCGCCGTCTTGATGCTGGTAGCGTCATCGCCCGATCGTACGTTCGCCGCAGCGGATCCATACGAGATTTCGGCGGTCCTCTCACTCACCGGGCCCGGCGCGTTTACCAGTAAGGCGATCGCGCAATCGCTTACGCTGATCGAGCAGCGCGTCAACAAAACGGGAGGCATTCAAGGTCACCCGCTCAAGATCACGTACCTCGATGACGGGACGGTGCCGCAAACGGCGGTCGCCCTCGTCAACCAGCAAGTCGCAAAGGGCGTCCCGCTCATTTTCGGCCCCGCCTTTGCGGCGACATGCTTGGCGACGATGCCGATCGTCGCCGCGAACGGCCCGGTATCGATCTGCTATTCGCCCGTGGTTCATCCGCACCGCGGTGATTTCATGTTCTCCTCCGGCATCAACGCGGACGATCAAGTGCGTGCCTATCTGAAGTACTTCGAAGATCGAGGGTGGATGCGGCTGGCGATCTTGACGTCGACCGATGCGACGGGGCAGCTACTCGAGCGCGCATACGACGGGTTGCTGGCGCAACCCGAATACCGTACGCTGCAAGTCGTGACCCGGGAACACTTCAATCCTTCCGAAGTCAGCGTTGCGGCACAACTCGCGCACGTTCACGCGGCGAACCCCGACGTTTTCGTCGTCGGCGTTACGGGAGCGGCATTCGGAACGGTCCTGCGCGGAATCTCCGATGCCGGTCTGAACGTGCCTGTCGCCTCGTCCTTCGGCAATGCGACCTATGCTCAAATGGAACAGTATAAGGCGTTGTTGCCGAAAACAGTGCTGTTCTCGGGCATGCGCGCGATGTCGCGGCAGGGCACGGGCCCCGGCCCCATTCGCGACGAGCAGAAAATCTATTTCGGTCTCTTCGATGCTGCCGGCATACGGCCCGATGCCGGGAACGTCTCGATCTGGGACCTGAGCGTCGCTGCGGTCGACGCGTTGAAGCATCTCGGCATCCACGCAACCGCGGGCGCGGTCCGCGCGTATATCGAGAATCTGCACGGTTGGGTCGGCATCAACGACGTCTACGACTTCCGCGATCCCGAACATCGCGGGACCGGGACGAGTGCGGTCGTCGTCGATCGTTGGGATCCCGCGACCAATAGCTTCGTCGCGGTCAGCAGGCCCGGCGGCGCAGCCGTACGATAATGGATGAGACCGCGCTCTACACCTTATTGGACTCGTAGTGCAGTTCCGCGCGGGAGACCCGGCATAGTTATTAGAATTCTACTATTGTGATTCGTTTCGGTGTCTTCGACCACCTCGACCGCAATGCGCTCCCCCTCGCCGATTTCTATCAGCAGCGCCTCGAGCTGGTCGAATTGTACGATCGTGCCGGCTTCTACGGATATCACGTCGCGGAGCACCACGGTACTCCGCTCGGCATGGCGCCATCCCCGAGTCTCTTCCTCGCCGCGGTCGCTCGACAGACGCGCCGCGTGCGCTTCGGACCGATGGTGTACTTGCTGCCGCTCTATCATCCGATCCGCTTGGCTGAAGAGATCGCGATGCTCGATCAGCTCGGCCGCGGTCGCCTCGACGTCGGCGTAGGCCGCGGTCGCTCCCCGATCGAGCTCGCCAGTTTCGGCTGCGATCCATCGGAGGCCGAAGCGATCTTCGACGAGGCGTTCGAGGTCGTACGGTCTGCTTTGACCGACGGCCGCGTCACCTTCGCCGGCCGCTACTTCAATTATGACGACGTCGAGGTGGCGACTCGGCCGCTGCAGTCGCCGCATCCGCCCTTCTGGTACGGAATCGGGTCGCTCGAGAACGTCGATCGCTGCGTCGCGCGCGGCTTCAACGTCGTAACGCTCGTCGAATCGGCTCACGCCGCGGAAATCGCGCAGCGCTTTCGAGCAGCTGCGGCAGAAGCCGGCATGGATCACCTGCTGATGGGCATCTGCCGGTTCGTGGTCGTCGCCGACACGACGCGCGAAGCGCTGGCGATCGCCCGTCGGGCCTATGCTTACTGGTATAAGAGCTTCAATCACTTGTTCGCGCTCCACGGGATTCGGCCCGTACGGCCCTGGCCCGATACCTTTGACGCGATGAGCCGTGCCGGGCTCGCATTTGCCGGTTCGCCCGATGCCGTGGCCGATGCGCTTCGTTCGCAGCTGGCCGAGGTGGGCGCGAACTATTGTGTCGGGCAGCTCGTCTTCGGCGACATGTCGTTCGAGGAAAGCCGGCGATCGATCGAGTTGTTCACCGATAGCGTCATGCCCGCGATCCAGGGCGAACTTTCCCCAGCTTGAACCGGATGGGAGGGCATAGCTTTGCTCAACGATGACTTGTTCGAACGCGGCGTTACGCTGATGGGAAAGATACTCGGTGATGACGCCGCCGAGGCGACGCGCAAGCGCCACGACGCCGCGGTGGCGGCCGGAACCGCCGAGCGGGACGATTATTCGACGCAGGTGGTGTTCGGCTTCATGCTCAGCCGCCCGCAACTCGCGCTGCGTGACCGGGCCCTCGTGATGCTCACGAGCGACATCGTGCAGGGTACGCCGCTGGCCATGCGCGCTCACGTTCGCATCGCTCTCCACGCCGGTATTACGCGCGACGAGATCGAGGAAGTTGTCTTTCAACTGACCCAGTATTGTGGCTTTCCGCGCGCGCGCGAAGCCCGCGCGGTCATCAGCGAGCTGTTCGCGGAGATGGACGCAGCTAAACCGGCCGACGTCCGTTCCGATCTGAGGTGACGAACCAATGCTCTACATCGGTTATGCGGAAGACATTCCTGGTACCGGCGAAAAGCGCGCGGCGATGCGCGATGAGCACATAGCCTATCTGCACGCCACGCCGGAGATCGTCGTCCTCGGCGGCCCATTGCTCGACGGCAACGACACGCGCCTCGGCACGTGCCTCATCATCAGCGCACCGGATATGGCCGCCGCTCAAGCCTGGTTCGCGGACGAGCCCTTCAACAAAGCCGGCCTGTTCAAGTCGCTCAAGATCACGCGCGTCAGCCGCGGCATCTGGAATCCCGAACTGGCCGCTGATACGAAATAAAAGGCATCCTGCGGCTCGCGGTGGGCGGCGTTCCGGACATGACGATTTCCTTTCCTAAACGAACGCGCGGCTGTACTGATGGGGCCACGCGAGGTCGACGCCGATCTCGTGCGCGGCGCGATACGCAAAGTAGGGGTCGCCGAGCGCTTTCCGTCCGATCGCGACGAGATCGGCGCGTCCGCCCGCTATGACGGATTCAGCGTCCTTTCCGTTGGTGATCAAGCCGGTCGCCATCGTCATGACGTTCGCCTCTTTGCGGATTCTCTCCGCAAAGGGCACTTGATAGAGTGGGCCATGCGCTACAGACTCGAGATTACGTCCGATGCCGGAGCTTGTGACGTCGATGACGTCGACGCCGCGTGCAGCGAGTTCGCGTGCGAGCGCGATCGAGTCCTCGATCGTCCAGCCGCCCTCGGCCCAATCGACCGCCGGGACTCGGACGAACAGTGGCTTGTGTTCGGGCCAGACCGCGCGGACGGCAGAAGTTGTCTCCAATAGGAAGCGCATGCGGTTTTCGAGGCAGCCGCCGTAATCATCCGTGCGCTGATTGGCGAGCGGCGAAAGGAACTCGTGCAGCAGGTAGCCGTAGGCGGCGTGGATCTCCACGATTGCATAACCGGCCGCGTCCGTCCGCCGGGTGGCGTCGGCGAATGCCAGGATCATCGTTGCAATCTCATCCCGCTCCAGCGCATGCGGGAGCGAGTAGTGGGGCATGTCCCTGATGGCGCTTGGCGCGAGCGGTGTCCAGCCGCCGTCCTTGGGCTCGATCCAACCGTGGTGGCGCTGCCATGGCGGCCCGACCGATCCTTTTCGGCCGGAATGCGCGAGCTGCACGGCACCCCATGCGCCCTGCGACTCGATGAAGCGATTGATCCGCGCGAGCATCTCTATATGCTCGTCCTTCCAGATGCCTAGGTCGAAGTGTGAGATGCGACCCAGCGGTTCGACGGCAGCGGCTTCGGTAAACACGATGCTTGCGCCGCCGACGGCCCGGCTGCCCAGATGAACCAGATGCCAGTCGGTCGCGAACCCGTCTTCCGATGAATACTGACACATCGGAGAGGCGACGATTCGATTGCGCACGTTAATGCCGCGCAGCCGTAGCGGTTCGAAGAGTGTGTGGGAGGACATAAGCGAAGGACACCAAATCTGGTTAGAAGTCGAACTAGATAGTAAGCTACCCATTTAGAAAAGTCCTTTAGGATGAAAGGCAGGGCAAGATGCTGCGAGCACAAGACTTCCGAGGGCTGTACGCGATCATCGCGACGCCGACGAACGATGACGGGTCGAGCGTGACTGCGACGGACACCGTAAACTTGGCCGAAACGGAACGCGTGCTCAACCAGCTGCTCGCTGACGGCGCGAACGGTCTGATCTTGTTGGGGACGACCGGTGAGTGCGCGACGATCACCCGCAAGGAATTCGAGGCGTTTACCGACTGCGCGCTTTCCACGGTTCGGGCCCGCGTGCCGGTCTTCATCGGCACGACGCAGCTGGGAACCCACGAGGTCGCCGAGCGTACGCGGTTCGCGCGCGAGCGTGGTGCGACCGGTATTCTGCTCGGCCTCCCGATGTGGCAACCGCTGACGCTCGACATGGCCGTGCAGTACTACAAGGGCATGTCGGCTGCGTTCCCCGATCTGCCGATCATGGTGTACGGCAATCCACGTGCCTTTCGTTTTCCGTTCGCCCCCGATTTCTGGGCACGCATCGCGGACGAGGCCCCGACCGTCGTCGCTGCGAAATTCTCGCGGCCGCCGATGTTGGCGGAAGCCCAAGCAGCGTCCCGCGGCAAGATCCACTTCTTACCGAACGATGGGGCCCTGAAGAAATTTACGGACATCAATCGCGCGACGACGACGGCGTGCTGGTCGACGGCATCGTCGATGGGACCTGAACCGGCGCTCGCCATGATCAACGCAGTGCTCGACGCAGATCCGGCTCGTGAAGAGGCAGTCGCCAAGGACCTGGCTTGGACGCGTGAGCCGATTAAATTCTTGACGGAGAACGCCGAGCTCTTCGCGAGCTATAACCTGCAGATCGAAAAACTGAGGGCGAATGCCGCGGGCTACATGAAGGCCGGCCCGATCCGCCCGCCGTACGAAGTCGTCCCAGAAGAGTACGTCAAGGCCGCTACCGAGAACGGCTTGCGCTGGAAAGAACTGCGTAAGAAGTACGCGGGCGCGTCTTTGGCCTTTGCGAAGTAAGCGTGACCGAGCAGAAACCCGGTATCGAGTGGCTGCGTAGCGTCGAGTTCGACGTCGCCGATCTCGCTGCGTCGGCCGCATTCTATGCGGATGTCTGGGGTTTGAAAGTGGTCGATCGCACGCCCGACGCGGTCTATTTGCGCGGTACCTCGACGGAGCACCATATCTTAGTCTTGAGAGAGGGAGCGACGTGCGGCATCCGCCGTGCAAACTTCGGCGCCGCCGACAGGCGGACGGTTGACGAACTCTACGACATCCTGCGTGACGTCGCACTTGCGCCGCCAAAGAATCTGGATGAACCCGGCGACGGGTACGGTTTTGCGTTTTCCGACGGCGAGTCTCGGGAGATGCGCGTCATCTCCGGCATCGGGCCGCATGAGAAGGCCGGGCTTCGCGCGGATGTCCCGGTCAAGTTGAGCCACGTCGTGTACGCCTCGACCGATGCGGACGCGGCCAGCGCCTTCTATCAGCGGCTCGGCTTTCGGCTGCGCGACGAGTCCGGACGGATCTTTTTCCTCGGATGCAACCAGGAGCATCACTGCTTGGCTTTTGGACGCGCGCCCGTCGCCCGGTTGAGCCACGTTGCGTTCGACTTGCCCTCGATCGATGGGTTGATGCGCGGTACTGGACGGCTCAAAGCTGCGGGGCTCACGCTCGAGCACGGCGTCGGGCGGCATGGCCCGGGGAACAACGTGTTCGCGTACTTCTTTGACCCCAACGACATCGTGATCGAATATACGACCGAGATGGCCCACATCGACGATCGCACGTACAAATTCGGAGGGCCTGAATTTTGGGATAAGCGCGTGACGGTCGATGAATGGGGCGTCGCGGGCCCGCCGACAGAGCGTTTCCGGACCCGTGGATCCAGGGGGCTTCCCGAACTTATGAAGGACAAACAGTGAAGATCGTGGTTTTCGGGCCGGAGGCGCGCGTCGGCGCTCTGGTCGGCGAGCAGGTCGTGGACCTCAACGCCGGCGACAAGCGCGTACCGGCGGATCTCGCTGCGTTCATCGCGGCGGGCCCGGAGGGACTCGAAGCGGCGCAAAAGGCGATCGAGAACGCGACGGTCGTGCACCGCGCTGCCGACGTCAAGCTGCTTGCGCCTTGGCCCGACAAGCGGATCGCGTGTGCAGGGGGTAACTATGCGGCGCACTCGTACGGGATGGCGCTCGCCCACGGCCTCGCGGGCGTGACCCTGGAGACGCAGGCCAAGCGGATTCGCGACGACGGTCTGTGGGGCTTCTGGAAAGACCTCGATGCGGTCGGTGGTCCCGGCGACGGGATCCCCTATCCGAAGCGCGCCCAGTACTTCGACTACGAAGGCGAGGTTGCGATCGTCATCGGCAAACGCGCCAAGAATGTCAAAGCCGATCGCATCGCCGACTACGTGTGGGGTGTGACGCTCGCCGTCGATTGGAGCATCCGTGACGCGTATCGCGGGCCGCAGCGTCCGATCAGCTTCAATCTACAGAAGAACTTCGACTTGTCGGCGTCGATGGGACCATGCATTGTCGTCGGCGAGCTCGACCCGCAGAACGTCGACGTCGTGACCCGGGTCGCCGGCGAGCAGCGTCAGAGCTACAATAGCAGCGCGATGGTGTTCTCGTTCGGCGAGCTTCTCGAGTACCTCACGCACGACTTCACCTTCGTCCCGGGAGACATGATCTTCGGCGGGACCGGCGCGGGGACCGCACAGGATTCGACCAAAGTCAACGCCGACGGGACGCGGTCGATGGACCGTTTCCTCAAGGTCGGTCAGACGGTCGAGGTCTCGTCGCCGCAGATCGGGAGCCTCACCAGCACGATCGTCTGAGCTAACGCAGGAGGACGCCTATGGCCCTCACGATTCTCGCACGCCGACGGGCTCTGGTGCTCGCCATGGCCGGCGCTGCGGCCGCGTTCGCGCCCGCCGCCGTGCAGGCGCAGGCTGCAACGATTCGCATCGGCCAGAACGCAAACGACGCCTTCGGCGAAGGCTTTTACGCTGCCGACCTCGGGTCGTTCAAAGCCGCCGGGCTCAACGTCGAGGTGTCGACCTTTCCCAACGGGGCGGCGCAAGCGGCGGCCTGTGCGGGCGGCGCGATCGACGTCGGGCTCGGCGAGGCGACGGAGCTCGCAAACGGGATCGCGCGCGGTCTGCCGTTTGCGGTCTTTGCCGGCGGGACGCTCTACGACAGCGCGGCGCCGATTTCGGCGCTGTGCGTCGCGATGCAATCGCCGATCCGATCCGCCAAGGATTTCGAAGGTCAGGCGATTGCTGTCCCGGCGCTGATTTCGCTGAGCAGCATGGCGGTCAAAGGGTGGCTCGTCAAGAACGGCGCCGATCTCACCAAGGTGCGTTTCATCGAGCTTACGCAGGCCGCGATGACCGCCGGCGTCGAGCGTGGGACCGTTGCGGCCGCGCACATCGGCGAGCCTCAGCTCAGCGCCTTCACGGCAACCTCGACGGCAACGCTCCGGCGGATTGCCACGCCGTACGACGCAATCGGCAAACAGTTTCTGGTCAATGAATGGTTCGCGACGCGCGATTGGCTCGCTGCCAATGCCGCGACGGTCAAAACCCTTGTCGGCGTGATCTATGCCACGGCGCGCTGGGCGAACGCGCACCACGACGAGTCGGCAGCGATCCTTTCAAAGTATTCGAGGATCGACGTCGACCGTATCCGCGGGATGAATCGGGCCCGTTATGCCACAGCACTCGATCCGCGAATGATCCAACCCGTCCTCAATTTGGCGTATACCTATGGGGGACTCCCTCGGCACTTCGACGCGGCCGAACTCATCGCGCGCAGTTGATCGGAGGTCTGTTATGGTAGAGCTCATCGTCAACGGGCAACGGCGGCAAGTCGAGGCCGAACCGAGGACACCGCTGCTCTGGGTACTCCGCGAGCATCTTCAGATGACCGGCACGAAATTCGGCTGCGCGGTCGGAGCCTGCGGCGCGTGCACGGTTCACCTCGACGGCGCACCGGTGCGCTCTTGTCAGGTTACGCTCACGAAAGCCGCCGGTCACGCGGTAACGACGATCGAGGGACTCTCGCCGGACGGCAGCCATGCGCTGCAGAAGGCGTGGGTCGCCGAACAGGTTCCGCAGTGCGGCTACTGCCAGTCGGGACAGATCATGCAAGCCGCCGCGTTGCTCGTTACCAACAAGAAGCCGTCGCGCGAGCAGATCGTGACCCACATGAACGGCAATATCTGCCGCTGCGGCACCTATCCGATGATCGTGCGCGCGATTGAGCGCGCTGCCGGCGAGGTCGCCTCATGACCACACAACTCAATCGCCGGACCTTCCTGGGCGCGACCGCCAGCCTGACACTCGCCTTCCCGCTCGTCGGCAGCGCGCCTCCGGCCGAAGCGCAAGCGGCGAGCGCTCCGCTCAACATTTGGGTCACCATCGGCACCGACAACACGGTGACGATCGTCTCGCCTGCGGCCGAGATGGGGCAAGGGAGCTTCACCTCGCTGCCGCTGATCCTCTCCGAAGACCTTGACGCCGACTGGTCGCGCGTGCGCATCGTCCAGCCCGCGTCGTGGGATTCGGTCTACGGGAATCCGCTCTACCGCATGGCGTTGCTCACCTCGTCGAGCTTCTCGGTTCGCGGCTACTATCTGCCGTTGCGCATCGCCGGTGCGCAGGCCCGTCGGGTCCTGCTCGATGCCGTCGCGGCACGCTGGCAGGTGCCCGTCGCGGAGCTTTCGACCGAGCCAAATACCGTCGTCCACCGCAACACGGACCGCCGTATCTCCTACGGCGCCGTCGCCATGTTTGCCGTTCTGCCGGCGACGCTGCCGGCGATCACGGAGAAAGACCTCAAGTCCTCGAGCCAGTTCCGCTTGATCGGCAAGGACGTCCCGCGCGTCGAGGTGCCGTTGAAAGTCAGAGGCGCGGCCAAATACGCGATGGATGCCAACGTGCCCGGCATGCTCTATGCCGCGGTGCTGCAATCGCCGTATCCTGGGGGCTCGCCGGTGACCATCGACGACCGCTCGGCGCGGGCGGCGCGCGGCATCGTCGATGTCGTGACGTTACCGGACGGCGTCGGGGTCCTCGGTACGAGCGTCGAAGCGACGCGGTTCGCGAAGAACCTGCTGCGCGTCACCTGGAGCGATGCGCCGGCAGGCGCGTATGACAGCGACGCCGCGCTCGATGAATTTGCGGCGGTCGCGCGCAATCCGGCGGTCGCGGGCGTCGCGTATGAAAAGCAGGGCGACGCCGGCGCTGCGCTTGCGAGCGCAGCGAGCGTCATGCGGGCGGAATACCGCACCCATCACATCTATCACGGACAGATGGAGCCGCTAACGGCTACCGTCTCACTCTCCCCCGATGGATCGTCGGCCGAAGTGTGGGCGGGGACCCAGGCGCCAAGCGACCTGCGCACGACGATCGCCGCGCTGCTGAAGACGAAGCCGGATCGGATCACGCTTCACCAGCAGTTCGTCGGCGGAGCATATGGCCGGCGCGGCTCGCACGAGGTCGTGATCCAAGCAACGCGCCTGGCTGCGGCGGCGAAGAAGCCCGTCAAGCTGATTTGGTCGCGGGAAGACGACTTGCGCTTCGGCCGGTTCCGGCCCGCGACTGCCCATCATATCGAAGCCGGCTTCGACGCCGGCGGAAAGATCGTCGCCTGGCGCCATCGCGTCGTCTCTGAGTCGGTCCTCAACTTCATGACCGACGGTCAAACCGGCACGAAAGCAACCGATCGGATCGTCATGAAGGGAACGCAAATCCCGAGCTACGGCATTCCCAACAAGCTTGCCGAGCACGTCATCCAGATACGCGGCGCGAGGCTGTCGTCGTATCGCGGCGTCGGGAACGGGTACAATACCTTTGCCGTCGAGGGGTTTCTCGACGAGATCGCGCGCGCCAAAGGCCAGGATCCGCTAGCGCTGCGGCGAGCGCTTGCGGCGGGAAATCCGCGAGCCATCGAGCTTTTCCGTACGGTTGCCGCGATGGCAGACTGGGAGCGGAAGCGTCCGGGGCGCGCGCTCGGATTCGCTTTCTCGGAAAAGGATGATACGCTGAACGCCGGAATCGCCGAAATCTCGCTCGACCGCCCCAGCGGGAAGATCACCGTCCACAACGTCTGGATGGCGATCGACGCCGGCATAGCGGTTCAGCCGCGCAACATCGCCGCCCAGCTCGAGGGTGGCATCTGCTTCGCGGTCGGCCATGTCCTGCGCGAGCGCGTCGACATCAAGAAAGGTCACGTGCAGCAATCGAACTTCTACGATTACCAAGTGACGCGCATGGCCGACGTCCCGCATATCGAGATCAAGGTGCTCTCGACGAATAACCCGCCGATGGGCGTGGGAGAGGACGGCGTCCCGATCGTGGCGGCGTCGGTCGGGAACGCCTTCTTTGCGTTGACCGGCGTTCGACTACGTGAGTTGCCGTTCTCGCCTGAGCAGGTCCTGCGCGCCTTGGCTTGACCGTTTCCGCCGGTGTCAGACGCGGTATTGTTTCAACTTCCCTTGATCGATCGAACCTCCGAAGCCGGGCCGGTCGGGAACCTCGATGGCGCCATCGACGATCGAGAGCGATTCGGCGAGCACGTCGTCGGCGAGATGTTCGAAGAACTGGATTTCGCTCGGCAGCGGGTCGAGGGACGGGATGGCCGCGCGAAGGTGCACGCGCGAGAGCGCTCCGATGCCGGACTCAAGGTCGGTACCGATGAGCGCGGGAAGACAGGCGGCCTCGCTGAGCGCGACGATCTTCAGGGATTCCGTTAAACCCGTTCTGCGGAGGTGCACGCTGACGGCGCCAATCGCATCTAATTTTATGTAGTTGTAAGCTGCGGCCAGTGAATCGATGGGAATCTCTCCAAGAATGGCGATCGGCAACGCCCGGCTTAGGAGAGCGAGCCGCTCTGCGGTGATTCTGCAAGGATCTTCGATCATCGAAACATTGTAGTCGGCGAGCTTGGGAAGAAGGCTTCGCGCTTCGGTTTCCGTGTACGCGTAGTTTGCGTCCGCGTAGATGAAGACATCGTCGCCGACCGCTTTGCGGATATCGCGGATCAGGATGATGTCGTCGATGCAGTGACGCCAGAGCTTGACCTTGAGGGAGCGAATGCCGCGCTGAACGGCTCGCTCGGCCTCGCCAAGCATGGCCGCCGCCGTGTCTCCGAAAAGGACTGCCGTAACGGGAATCGTCTTTACCGGCCCTCCACCCAATAGGCGCCAGACGGGTTGCCCAAGGAGCTTCCCTTTCAGATCCCAAAGCGCGACGTCGATCAGCGCCTTTGCGATCGGAGCGCCTCGGATCTTATCGATGGCGACAAGCTGACGATTGTGATCGAGTGGATCGGCGCCCTCAAGGAGAGGTCGAAAAAACCGATCGATCTGGTTTTCCAGAATCTTTGGATCGCTCTCCGGGATGTTGGCGATCCCCGTGACCTCGGCGATCCCCTCCGCGCCGTCCCGCGTCGTCAAACGGAGCAGCGCGTACGCGCCGCTTGAACCTTGCGACGATCGAAACTGTACCTTGGACCGGTACGGCAAGTTGAGAGCGAAAGTCTCGACGCGCGCAATGACATCGGCCATCGTGTTCAGGCTACGGATCGCTTATGCAGATGCGACCCAGGCGGCCAAGACCGACGGCAAGTCCGTGAGCAGTGCTTCCCACGACTCTCCGGCATCGCGAGAAACGCAAAACGCTCCCGCCCCGCGCA
>DATNIC010000117.1:0-7837 GCA_035604635.1 Binatia bacterium | reverse complement strand
ATCCCGATACGTTCGAGCGAATCCTGCAGCGCGAGCCCGTTGATGATCGTCGCGAGCATCCCCATGTAGTCCGCAGTCGCGCGCTCCATCCCGACCGCTTCGTGCGCCTGGCCGCGCCAGATGTTTCCTCCGCCCACGACGATTGCGATCTCCGTCCCGTCGTTGTGGACGTCCGCGATCTGCCGCGCCATCCAACTCGTCGTCTCATGGTCGATGTTGGAGTCGCTTCCGATGAAAGCCTCACCGGAGAGTTTGAGCAGGACGCGCGTGTACGTGGGCATCTGCGGGGCGGTTACTCCTCGCCTAAGGCAAACTTCGCAAACCGCCGGACCTTGATGTTCTCACCCAGGACCCCGGCGACCCCGGCGACCAGCTCGCCGACGCTGCGATCGTCATCCTTGACGAACTGCTGCTCGAGCAGGCAATGTTCCTCGAACCACTTGTTGAGTTTGCCCTCGACGATCTTCTCGGCGACCGCCGGCGGCTTGCCCTGGGGGACCGTCTTCACGAACTCGGCGCGCTGCTCGGCGACGACGCTCTCCGGGACGCTCTCACGATCGAGATACTGCGGCGACATCGCCGCGACGTGCATCGCGATGTCCCGGACGAGCTCCGAGAACTTCGCGTTGCGCGCGACGAAATCGGTCTCGCAGTTGACCTCGACCAAGACGCCGATCTTCCCGCCCGCGTGAATGTAGGAGCCGATCATCCCTTCGTTCGCGGCGCGCTCCGCCTTCTTGGCGGCTTTCGCCTGGCCTTGCTCCTGCAAATGCACCTTGGCACCGTCGAAGTCGCCGCTCGTTTGGAGCAGCGCATTGCGGCAATCGATCATCCCGGCGCCGGTCTGTTCGCGCAGGCGCTTGACGTCGTCGGCTGTTGGTTTGTAGTCGGTGGCGGAACTCATGCTAGGCGGGTGTCTCTTCCAAAGCTTGGCTTTCGGTGTATTGTTCTTCGTATTCGGTCGCGTCGTAGGCACTCTCGGTCTCGGTCTTGCCCTCGATGATCGCATCGGAAATTTTCGAGACCATTAGCTTAACCGCACGGATCGCGTCATCGTTGCCGGGGATCAGGTAGTCGATCTCATCCGGATCGCAGTTCGTGTCCACGACGGCGATGATCGGGATCTTCAGTTTGCGGGCTTCGAGCACGGCGATCCGCTCTTTCTTGGGATCGACGACGAAGACGGCGTCGGGCAGGCGATGCATGTCCTTGATCCCGCCCAGGAAACGCTCGAGGCGCGTGAGCTCCTCGTCGAGCTTGCTCACTTCTTTCTTGGGGAGCAAGTCGAACGTGCCCTGATCGCGCATCCCTTCGAGCTCGCGCAGGCGCGCGATCCGTTTCTGGATCGTCGCAAAATTCGTGAGCGTCCCGCCGAGCCAGCGCTGGTTGACGTAGAACGTCCCGGCGCGCTCGGCCTCTTCTTTGACCACCTCTTGCGCCTGTTTCTTGGTCCCGACGTAGAGAATGACTTTCCCCTCGCGAGACATCTGCTTGACGGCTTCGTACACTTCGCGCAGCTTCATCACGGTCTTGGCGAGATCGATGATGTAGATGCCGTTGCGCTCTTGGAAGATGTACGGCTTCATCTTGGGATTCCAACGGCGGGTCTGGTGCCCGAAGTGGACCCCGGCCTCTAAGAGGGCCTTCATGGAAATGACGGACATGGTGGACCTTTCTGGATCCGCGAGCCGCGCCTCCCTGGCCGCTCGCTCCTGGAACCATCGCACCCGGCCTCCATGCCGCGTGAAATAACCCCGCCTCGGCGGGGCCGGGTGGTAGTATAGCACAACCTCACGAGGGCTGGCGAGCCAGCAGGCGGCCTGCTCGCTCGCGCACCTCTTCGTGCGGATCGGCCTGAAGCCGGCGCAACGCCGCGACGACCTCGGGATGAGAGAGCACGGCTGACGGGGCCCCTTCCAGCGCGCGGACGATGTAGAGGCGGTACGCGTAGTTCGGGCTGGCCGCGTTGCGCAAGACGCCCGCGATCGTCTCGTCCGGTGTCGAGGCGGCTCCGATGAGGGGGCTCAGCGAGTCTCGGAGGCTCCCTTTCATCGCAAACAAATCGACGACGCACTCGTATTGAAAATCGGCGCTGGTGAACGGCCGCAGGCGATCCAAGATCTCGTAACAGGAGTACCCGAACGATTCGAGCCGCGCGACGAGATCGTTCGGAGTGAAGTTCTGGAAGGCGAGCGTGTAGCCGTTCGATTCGATGAAGAGCGCCGGCGGGTCAGGCGAGGTCAAGAGCCGTTTCATCCCCTCGAGCGCGAAGAGCTCTCCGCCTTCGATATCGATCTTAATAAGGTCGACGTGCTCGACGTTGCGCGCGGCAAGCGCGTCGTCCAAGGACACCGCAAGGACGAAAGTCCCCGTGGACTCAGCGGGGATCCCCGCGTAGCGTTGGAGACCGAAGGGTCCATAGCTGAAGAACTCAAGCTCCCCGTTGCGGTCGCTGAGCGCGCAGTTGATCGCCTCGAGCTGCGTGAATCCGTTCGCCTCGGCGGAGGCCGCCAGCATCGCGGCATTGGAAGGCAATGCCTCAAAGGCGAGGACCCGCGCGCCGATCGATGCGGCAGCCAGCGCAAACGTACCGATATGCGCGCCTGCATCGACGACGACCATGTCGCTGCGCAGCCATTTCAAGACCGACTGCATCGGCGGCGGATACTCGAAGAGTCCCGCCTTGAGCGCGTCGCGGATCGGATCGCCGGCGATTTCATCGACGGCGACCACGAACTCGCGGTCGCCGAAGCGCACAGGACACAGGCGCATTACGGTCCGGTTCTCCCCGAATCGAGCGCCGACCCACCGACGAGGCAAAGCCAATTGGCGAGGCCAACGAGAGCACATGCAGCGTTCTTGGGAGGCTCCCGAACTCAGGCGGCTCGTTTCAAACGTTGTCGAGATCGTCGACACGGCTGCAAGCCGCCTGATGCAGCTCTACGACGGATTTGACGGTGCCGTGACCGACAAGGCCGATGGCTCACCTCTTACATCGGCTGACGTTGCAACCGAAGAGATCGTCGTCGCCGGACTTACGCAAATCAGCGCGCTTCCGATCGTCTCGGAGGAAGGCGTTCCGGTCGCTTACGCGGACCGCGGCACGTGGCCGTCCTTTTGGCTTGTCGACGCTCTCGACGGCACGCGTGAATTTCTCGAGCGCAACGGAGAATTCACGATCAACGTCGCGCTGATTCACGCGCGGCGCCCCATCCTCGGCGTCGTGAGCGCTCCAGCGCTCGGCTCAACCTACTGGGCCGCGCAGGGCCTCGGTGCATTCGTCCGCCGTCGAGACCAAAACCCCGAACGGATCGCCGTGCGGGCTGATACGACGCTCCTGCGCGTCGCGGTGAGCCGCTCGCACGCCGGCACGGCATTGGCCGACTTCCTCGCCCGACTCGGACCGCACGAAACGACGCCGATGGGCAGTTCGCTCAAGATCTGTCTGCTAGCGGAGGGCGCAGCCGATCTGTACCCGCGCCTCGGGACGACCTGCGAATGGGACATCGCCGCGGCACACTGCATCCTCGACGAGGCCGGCGGCACGCTCACCGGCGTCGACGGCGGCGAGCTCGAGTACAATAAGGAAGAACCGCTCAACCCCTGGTTTTTCGCGGCCGCGTCGAAGCATGTTCGC
The DNA here is from genome assembly GCA_035604635.1 of Binatia bacterium. Taxonomy (GTDB): domain Bacteria; phylum Vulcanimicrobiota; class Vulcanimicrobiia; order Vulcanimicrobiales; family Vulcanimicrobiaceae; genus DATNIC01. The sequence goes on along the minus strand of DATNIC010000117.1, from coordinate 4,200 downwards.
GACCTCGCGCTGGCGGCGTTCGCCCGCAGCGACGCCTGCACGTTGAACTGAGGGCACCTACGCCCGATACGAAGAGCATATGGAGATTCTGGTCGGCTTCCTCATCGCGATCGCGATCGGACTCACCGGGGTCGGGGCAGGGATCATCACCGCCCCGGTCTTGATGACGCTTTTCCACGTCCCGGCGGCCGCGGCGGTCGGGACGGCGCTGACCTTCGGCGCGGTCACGAAACTGGTGATCGTCCCGGTCTACGCGACCCGGCGCCAGGTCAACGTCCCCACGGTCGTGCGCATGCTGGCGGGCGGATTGCCCGGCGTCGCCGCCGGGTCGCTGATCCTCGCGCACCTCGACGCGACCCGGCACCAGGCCCTCATCTCGCTGCTGCTGGGACTGACGATCTTGATTTTCGCGCTCATGAGCTTGGGACGCATCGTGCGGCCCTCGAGCGACCACCTGGGGAAAGAGCGGCCGTGGTGGCTCGCCGCCGTTTCGCTTCCGATCGGCGCGGAGGTGGGTTTCTCGTCGGCAGGCTCGGGTTCGCTCGCATCCCTCGCGCTCATGTCGTTCACCCGGCTCGAGACCGCCACGATCGTGGGAACCGACGTCTGCTTCGGCCTGGGACTCTCGCTGCTCGGAGGAGGCATTCTCTTCTTTTCAGGCCACTACGACCCGGCGATTCTGCCCAAATTGCTCGGCGGCGGAATCGCAGGCGCTATCCTCGCGCCCAATCTCGCCGCGATCATCCCCGCGCGTCCCCTGCGGGTGGGGCTGCTCATCTGGATTCTTTTCTTAGGCGGGCAACTCGTCACGAAGGGCCTGGGACATTAGCACGACCTGGCTCGTCACCGGTGGCCTGGGCTTCATCGGGTCGGCGTTCATCCGCATCATCCTGGCGGAACGGCCGGACGTATCGATCGTCAACCTGGACGCCGTAACGTATGCCGGCAATCCGGCTAATCTCGCCTCCATCGAAAAGGACGCGCGCTATCGGTTCGTGCGCGGCGACATCTGCGATCCGGCTGCGGTGCGCGAGGCGATCGGCGCAGGCGTCGATGCGATCGTCAACTTTGCCGCGGAGACGCACGTCGATCGCTCGATCCACGACCCGGAGGCGTTTCTTCGGACCGACATCCTTGGTACGCACACGCTGCTCGAGGCTGTTCGCGCGTCCTCGATTCCTCGTTTTCTGCAAGTCTCGACGGACGAAGTCTACGGCGACGTCGCGCAAGGCGAGTCCGAGGAGACCGATGCTCCGCGCCCTCGCTCGCCGTATGCGGCGAGCAAAGCCGGTGGCGATCTTCAGGCGCTCGCCTATTGGAGCACGTACGGCACGCCGGTCGTCATTACGCGCGGATCGAATACGTATGGCCCGTATCAATATCCTGAAAAACTGATCCCGCTCTTCGTCACGAACCTGATCGACGGCGAGCCCGTCCCCGTTTACGGAGACGGGATGCAGCAGCGCGACTGGATTCACGTCGACGATCACGCGCGCGGGATCCTCCACGTTCTCGACCACGGAGCGCTCGGCGAAGTCTACAACCTCGGCGGCGGGAACCGCCATCCGAACATCGAGATCACCAAGCGTCTGGTCGCCGCCTGCGAGCGCGATTTCGAGACGCACGTTCGGTTCGTCCGCGATCGTCCCGGGCACGACCGCCGGTACGCCCTGTGCGCGAATAAAGCGCGCGCACTCGGGTGGGCGCCGGCGGTCGATTTCGCGACCGGCCTGATCGAGACGGTGAGATGGTATCAAACCAACGAAGCGTGGTGGCGCCCCATCAAGTCGGGTGAGTTTATCGAATACTACCGGCGTCAGTACGCGCACCGGTAAGTTCCTTAACTTGATGAACGTCGCATTTGGCGGCGGCGCAAGGACCTGGGCGGGCCGATTTTCGAGCGGCTTCCCTTTGGTGGTTTGCGACCTGCAGCAGGTCGCGCAAGGCTTCGCGGAAGCAACCGGCCGGCGCCGCATCGATTCGCCGTTCTTCGCCGGCGTGTTCATCGACGATCCGCGAACGCAGGCTGCCATCAACCTCGGCGCTCCCTCCCTGCTCGCCCAATTCCACGATTACGATACGCGGCGGCGCGCGTTCGAAGCGCTGGCGGTCGAGCAACTGCAGTCCAACAACATCGCTCAGCGCGATTGGGTACGTCACGACCAGCGCTATCTCAACGTCGCAAGGGAGTTTCTTCTCAGCGCGGACGCGGTCGTCTGCCGCTCGCATGTCGAGCTCGAGCGGCTGTGCACTGCGGTGGGCCGCCGCTTCGTCCACACGGAGATCGCTTGCCCGCCGGACGGTACGGTCCCAACGCCTCATCGCCGGTCCTCTTCTCGCGACGGCATCGTCGTGTGGGCCCCGTCATTGACGGCCATGCAGTGCGCGATCTTAGCCTTTGCGTTTGAGGAGGTGCGCATGTCCGCGACGATCGTATGTGGAGGCGGTCCGAAACCGCCGCTGCGTGCGCGCTTCGTGGAGATCGGGGAGGCGGCCGACGTTCTCGAACGCGCCCTCGTCGTCGTCGATGGAACCCCCTTCGATCCCGGCAGTGCGATAGCGCTCGCCCGCTACGCAGTTCCGCTCGTTTGCGCGCAGACCAGCGGTGCCCGCGAATGGCTCGACGGGATCTACGAGTACGAACCCTGGAATTTTCGAAGCGTCTACCGCGCTGCGATGAGCGCGCTCGCCGGCAGCGCACCGACTCGTATCGCCGCTCCCGCGAACGAAGCCATGCTGCTGCAACGGCTCGAGCAAGCGCACGGGACGCTCTTGGAGCACGGTCCCCTCGTGACCGTCATCATTCCGACCTACAATCGGCCCGACCGTCTGGCGCACGCCCTTGAGAGCGTCGCGCGGCAGACGTACCGAGACCTCGATATCCTCGTCGTCAACGACGGAGGTGAGCCGCTCGATGCCCTTCTCACCCCGCTGCCGAACGCGCGTGCACTCAATCTGCCGCAGAATCGCGGCCTCAACGGCGCGCTCAATGCCGGGATTGCGGAGGCGCGCGGCAAGTATATCGCCTTGCTCGCCGACGACGACGCATTTTGCCCCGACCACTGCTCGCGGCTGGTCGCCGCGCTGGAACAAAGCGGCGCATCCGTTGCGCACGGTAACGAAATAGCCGTCTTTCACGAGGCACGGCCGGACGGATCGTACGCTCTTGTCGGGCACGCCGCTGTCTGCCAAGATGCGGTCGAGCCGACGATGTTGACGGTCGGGAACTACATCGGCGGCCCGTCGATCATGCTGCGCCGTGAAGCGCTCGTGACTGCCGGCCCCTTCGAGGAGCGCTTCGGCAACCATTCCGATTGGGAGATGTGGCTGCGCATGTCCAAGACGTTCGACTTCGTGCACGTCGATCGCGTGGTAGCGCTGATGACGATGCGCAACGACGCCTCGCAGATGTCGGCTATCCCGGGCACCGAGACGGCACGCCTGCATCAGGTCGTCTACGAAGCCCACCCCGTTTCGAACCGTCCTTCGATCGAGCAGGCACGGTCGGCAAACGTCGTCGGGATCGCTGCGAGCCCGATCACCCGCTGGCCGCTCCAACTGCGCATCGAGGGCACCTGAAGGTGCCGGTCCAATAAAGGAGGCTGATGAAGGGCGTCATCCTCGCAGGCGGGCTCGGTTCGCGGCTCCGCCCGCTGACCAAGGTCACGAACAAACATCTCTTGCCGGTCTACGACAAGCCGATGATCTACTATCCTCTCGAGACCCTGTGCCGGGCGGGGATCAAGGACATCATGATCGTGACCGGCGGCAGCTCGGCGGGTGACTTTTTGCGGTTGTTGGGTAACGGGCGCGATTTCGGATTGAAGGACATCTCCTACACCTATCAGGAGGGCGAGGGCGGGATCGCCGACGCGCTCAAGCTTTGCGAGCACTTCGCTGAGGGCGAGCGGCTCGTCGTCGTCTTGGGCGACAACATCGTCGAGGACGACATCGCGCCGTACGTGCGCCGCTTCGAAGAACAAGATTCGGGCGCTCGCATCCTGCTCAAAGCGGTCGAGGACCCCGAACGCTTCGGCGTCCCCGAGCTCGACGGCGAGCGCATCGTCCGCATCGATGAAAAGCCCGCGGCGCCCAAGAGCCACTATGCGGTCACGGGCATCTACATGTACGACCGGCGCGTCTTCGACTTCTGCCGAAAGCTTCAGCCCTCGCAGCGCGGCGAGCTCGAGATCACCGACG
>DATNIC010000116.1:0-4025 GCA_035604635.1 Binatia bacterium | reverse complement strand
AGCAGCCTTAAACGATTCTGTCATGGTATACCTGCTGTTAGGGGATAATTGCCTTCCGTATTGACAGTATCACGATATATCGCATAGTATTGCGATATGGATGCTGAATACGAGATTCTTGCCACTCTTTGGGAAGGCGAGGTCAATCAGATCGCGAGATATACGTTTGCACGGTAAACACTTTAGGCGCCAGTTTGGGCGCCATCATGGTCCTTGGGGTCGGCACGAATTCGGCCGAGGGCGCGCGCGCCGCGGCGACATCAAGTACGAGATCCTCTCGGTCCTCGTCGATGGGCCGCGGCATGGTTACGACATCATGCTCGCGATCGAAGAGCATCGCGGCGGTTTCCGCCCGAGTGCGGGCTCGATCTATCCGACGCTGCAGCTGCTCGAAGACGAAGGCTGCGTTTCGTCGGCGGAAGCCGACGCAAAGCGCGCTTACACGATCACCGAGAAGGGCCGCGCGTTTCTAGCCGAACGCGCAGATAGCGGCGAAGCGGAAGACAGCCCGCACGACGACGACATGCACGAGACGATCTTTCGCGGCTTCAAAGCGATTCGCGGACTTGCGATGGCAGCGAAACAAGTCGCGCGAAGCGGCGACCCGCAGGCGATCAAGCGCTGCGTCGACGTCCTCGATCGCGCGCGTCGCGAGATCTACGAGATCGTCGCGGACGAGCTGTAGGCTAAAATGGGAGGCGTCCCGGCGGGATGCCGGCGCTTCCCGTGCCTAGGATCTGACGCGCTTGCGCCTGAGAGAATTGGAACTCTTGCGTGACCGCGATCGTCCCAGTCTCGCCGGTGCTGAGCATGAAAGTTCCCGAGCCGCCGGTTGCGGAGATGTTTGTGATCGTAAGCGACGATATGGTCCCGCTTGGCGGCACCGGCGTCACGCTGATCGTATATGAGGCGGAGCCGAAGTAGGGGAATCCTACTGCGAAAGTCGACGTCGTGCCGCCACTCGTGAATATCCCAAGGTAGAAGCAACCCGTCGAGGCCGTTACCGTTCCCACGGTGTTCGTATAAGCGTACGTTCCCAGGTAGAACGTGTAACTGAATGGTGACGATGTCGGCGTCGGCCCCGGAGAATATGTGGGCGCCGGCGTGGGAACGGCGGTGATATATTGTGGCTTGCTCCAAAAACTGCCGGTAGGGGTGAGGGTGAACGTCGAGCCGCTGAGCGTGCCGCTGCCGAAGAAGGACAGATAGGTTCCGGGCACTGTCGACGTCGTGGAGCATATCGACGGTGCCCCGCCGTTGATCGCGAGGCTGCCGATCATCCTCGACGATTGCGATATCATCACGTCGGGGGAAGTCTGGACGCTCGACGATCCGTCGTAGGACATCGTCGTCGTCTGCCCCGGCGTCGTCAACGTGCTCGGCGAGAACGTAATGTGCGGGTCGCTGCTTGTCAGTGTGAGCGGCGAAGCGAAATTCGGCGTGTTCGTAACCGGTGGGATCGCTTGGCCGTCCGGATCGGTGAACGTGAAGAGAAGCGTTGCCGTCGTAGCCTGACCGATTGGCAGCGTGTGAGCACCGCCGGCGTAGGTAACGGTCATCCCCAGGACGCCCGCAACGATCGGATTGATCCCGACGGCGACGCTGAAGCCGTTTGCGGTGACGTTCGTCGAGTTGCTGCCGCTACCCAACAGATTGCCGGCGCCGCTCGCCTTGTCGAAGAGCGAGATCGAGAATGAGTCCATCCCGCCCGGCGCGGAGATCGGGACGCTGCACGTGCGTGCATTGTTTGCCGTCGTGCAAGCGCTCGAGGTCGAACTGACGTCCGCGAAGGTCATCGTTCCGCTGTTTACCGACCAGCCCAACGACGAGGCGGACGGGGATGCGAACTGCGGCGTGCGCGTCGTGGCCGATGCCGCGTCGTAGCGCGGCGAGAGCGTGACGACGAGCGTCCCCTGCATCGCGTTTGCGTTTTGCGCGCCCGGCGCACCCGGCGCGGCGCTCGATCCCGAACCGCCGCCGCCGCAACTCGCCAAGCCGAGCGTCAACAAAAGCGCGCTCGCGCGAAGGAGCTTCACTGCGGGTGCCGTCCGCCGGCGGCCGGTACGGGCGGCCGTGCGCCGTTGACGGTCAGGTTGCCGCTGAACGACGTCGCAGCGGGACCGGGAGCAGGCGAAGCCGCGTGCGAGTTCGATGCCGCGGCCGCGCCGGCCGCCGCACCTGCCGCTGCAGCGGCTCCCGCTGCCGCAGCCGCCCCGGAAACAGCTCCGCCGGCGACGCCCGCCGTTGCGCCGGCGAGTCCGCTCGTCGCGCTCGTGCTCACGCCGGCGCCGCTGAATCCGCTGAGCACCGCGCTGCTGAGCGTTCCCGTGACGACGGCGCCGGTCGCGCTGACCGTCAGGAATTGCCCCGTGAGGATCGTAAAAGTTTGCGAGCCGACGCTGACCGTCACGCTGTCGGCTTCGCAGACCAAACAGCCGACGATGGTGTTTCCGTTGATAAACGAGAGCAGCCCGATCGTTCCGCGCACTCCGACGGTCGACGTCGGCGTGACGAAGCGGTAGTTCGCCGCCGCACCTTGCGGCCGTTTGATATCGAAGCGCAGCGCGCCGCCGTTCACCGTAATCGTCGAGCCCGGGCCTTGCGCGGTGGCATTGAACGCGCCGACTTGCACCCGCGTGTCCGCGCCGAGCGAGACGAGCGACGAATCGGGCAACGTCAGAAGCGCGGCTGATTTCGCCTGGGTGACGGCGAAGGCGTTGTCGGGCAGCACGTACGAGCCCGCAACGGCACTGAACGGCGCGCTATCCGAAACTTGATAGCCGACGGTGCCCTTGAGGTGACGCAATTCTTTGTCCGACGCCGCACTGGTCAGCGCAGGTAGCAGCGCGGTTGCAAGGGCTGCGATGAGCGAGAATAACCGAACGTGTAGGGCGGGCAGAGGACGGGCCATCATCACTCTTCACCGGGTCGCGGGGAGAGCGAATTCACTTAAGTCAACCGAGCGTCCGGTCCTTTTACAGCCCGATCTTCGCAGCCGCGATGTGATCCACGTACCATGTCAGCGTCCCGCGCGTCGGCGAGACGATCTGCACCGGATAGGCGTTCGGATCGTACGGCCCGCGCAGGACGTGCTCGAGGACCTCGGTCTTCGTTGGGCCGGCAGTCGCGATGACCACGGCCCGTGCGTTGTTGATGACGCGCGGCGTCAGCGTGATGCGATGCGTCCCGAACTTCGGGACGAACGGTGCGGCGACGAGGCGAGCGTCGGCTCCCGGTGAGTTTCCCGGGAAGAGCGAGGCGGTGTGCCCGTCCGGCCCCATCCCGAGCATGATGAGATCGAACTGCGGTTCCGGCGCCAGTTGCGCACGTAAGACGTCGGCATACGCGGCGGCCGCGCGTTCGGGATCGTCCTCACCATGCATGCGGAAAACGTGCGACAGATCGATTTCAAGCGGATCGAACATGGCGATCTTCGCCATCTTGTAGTTCGACTCGTCGTCGGTCGGTGGGACGCAACGCTCGTCTCCGAAGAAGAAGCGGACCTTTTCCCAATCGATTTCTCCCCGGCGAGGGTCCTGCGCCAACAGCTCGTAGGCTGCTTTCGGCGTTGTCCCGCCGGCGAGCGCGACGATGAAGAGTCCGCGGCCGGAGATTGCGGCGTCGGCGTCGTCGATGAAGCGATCGGCAACGTGCTCCGCCAATGCTTGCTCGTTGTCGACGACGACGATGTCGGCGTCGCGCCCAGACGGCGCCTTCACGATCACTTGAGGATTTCGCCTACGGTACGCAGCGCCGTCTCGAAGATCTCGTCGGTGGTACCCGCGAGGATCGCCCTCTCGATGAGGCTCGCGGTATCGATCGCCGCCAACGGCGCAATCGAGGGCGGGTGAGCGCGCCCACCGGTGACGCGCAGCTCGACGGTCGTCGCGTCGCTCGTGAGCGCGGCGACGTACTGCGACGTGGGCGTCTCGAGCGTGATCGAAGAAAGTCGACGCGGCTGGCCTTCGCGCGTCGTCGCAAATTCTATGCGTGCCTCCTTGCGATCGCGGAACCCGCACGGCGGG
>DATNIC010000115.1:0-14531 GCA_035604635.1 Binatia bacterium | reverse complement strand
TTCCGTCCGCTCGAAACCGCCTGCGCGAGGGTCATGTCGAATGGAGGATCACGCGGGGCGGAAAAACGACAAGAGACGCGATGAGGATGATGCGGACGGCGAACTTGACGATGGAGCCGGTCGGGCCGGAAAAGGCGCGCGACATGTGGCGGCTCTTGCAGCGGCCGCACCTGCGTGACTTTCAGGACATTCCGCGCTTGGCGTTGGAAGAGCTCGAGCGTCAGATCCGCCTGCGACCCAAGCGTCTGGTCCGCGGGGCTAGGGGGCGGTTCGAGTGGCTCTTGCGCGCCGACACCTTTGAGGGCAGCATCGGCTGGGTCTCGCTGCGCATCAACGATCGGACGCCGCTCTTGGGAGAGATCGGGTACAGCTTGATCGCCGAGGCCCGCGGTCAGGGCCTCGCAACCGAGGCGGTCCGTGCGCTAGTCGAGGAAGTCTTTACACAGACTGACCTCACCGAGATTCAGGCGTGCTGCCTCCCCGAAAACGTCCCGTCCCGGGCCGTGCTGGCGAAAACCGGTTTTCGCGAGACGCGAACGATTACAGGCGGCGCGATCGTCCGCGGAAAGCGCGTCAACGTCGTCGAGCACCAGCTGCATCGCGGTGAATGGACGGTCAAGCGCCGGGCTCGAGCGCTGCGCCGCCCGGCCGGGCGCCCTTGAAGCATTTGCCGCACCCAGTGCAGAATGCCTATAGGTCATGTCTGAAACCAACAATGCAAACGGCCGGCAGAAAAATTACAAGCTCGTTGACGATGAAGGCAAGCTGGTAGCCGAGCTCCCGCTCCTGCACCCAACCGTGGGGTTCGACGTCGTCGACACCCGGAAGCTCTTCGGAGCCGCGAACATCACGACGTTCGATCCGAGCTTCGGCAGTACCGCGAGCTGCGAGTCGGCGATCAGCTATGTCGACGGCGACAACGGGATCTTGCTCTATCGAGGCTATCCCATCGAGGAGCTCGCGGAAAAGAGCACGTTCCTCGAAGTCGCGTATCTCCTGCTCTTCGGCGAGCTTCCAACGCAGGGTGAGCTCGAGAATTTCGTGCGCGATATCACGATGCACACGATGGTGCACGAGCAGATTCTCAGTTTTTATAACGGTTTTCGCCGAGACGCGCACCCGATGGCCGTCTTACTCGGGGTCGTTGGAGCGCTCTCCGCATTTTATCCGGACAGCATCGACATTTTCGATCCGCACCAGCGCTTGATCTCGATTCATCGTTTGATCGCAAAGATGCCGACGATCGCCGCGATGGCGCACAAGTACACGCTGGGTCAGCCGTTCATCTATCCGAGAAACGAACTCGACTACTCGACGAATTTCCTGCACATGCTGTTCGCGGTCCCCGCCGAAGAGTACAAGGTCAGCCCGATCTTCTCGAAGGCAATGAACGCCCTGTTCTTGGTCCAGGCCGATCACGAGCAAAATGCATCGACCACGACGGTCCGGTGCGTCGGCTCGAGTCACGCGAACCCGTTCGCGAGCATCGCCGCCGGGATCGCTTCGCTGTGGGGACCGCTGCACGGCGGTGCCAACGAAGCAGTAGTGCGCATGCTTCTCGAGATCGGGACGAAGGAGCGCATCCCTGAGATCATCCGTCGCGCGAAAGACAAGAACGATTCGTTCCGTCTTTTCGGCTTCGGGCATCGCGTCTATAAGAACTACGATCCGCGCGCAAAGGTGATGCGCAAGATCTACGAAGAGGTGCTCAGCGAGCTGCACGTCAAGCACGATCCGCTTTTCGACCTCGCGCGCGAGCTCGAAAAGGTAGCGCTCAATGACGACTATTTCGTCTCGCACAAGCTGTATCCGAACGTCGACTTTTATTCCGGCGTCATCATGCGCGCGCTCGGCATTCCGATGACGATGTTCACCGCGATCTTCGCCATCGGACGGACTCCCGGTTGGCTCGCGCAGTGGAAAGAGATGATCGAGGATCCGGAGCAGCGGATTGCGCGTCCTCGGCAGCTCTACACGGGCGCGACGCGCCGTTCGTATGTCGACGTGAAGCACCGCGCCAGCGCGAACGGATCGGTTACGGCCAAACCGGTGAAGGCCACCGTTCTGGACGGATAGCGCCACCACGCCGTACGTTGGAGACGATCCCATCAAAGCAATTCGTCGCGGTCGTCCTGACCGACACGACGGAAACGTTGCGACGGAGGACCGAGAACTTCTCGGCCCGCTACGAGCTTCGGTTTAGCGCAGCCGACTTTCCCAACACGGCGCCGATCGCCGATCGGCGCTGGACGCGCTATTTTGACGCCGTAGCTTACAGCGATCTCGTTCGAGCGGAATTGTTCCGTCGGCGCACGCTGACGATTCGCGCCACGGAGATCGCGGTCGGCGACGGCGTGGTCGTCGACCACCGGCTGTACACGGTCGCGAGCATCGGTGCCGAGAGCACGCGGGTCGTGGTCGACCTAGCCGATGTGATCGCGCCGCGTTGCTTCCCGAAGATGAATCTCGAGGACAGCTTGGAGCGCAACACGGTCTTCTCGGTGGCGATGCGGTGTGAATATCAGCCGCGGAGTCTCGTCACGGTGGAACGCCTGGCGAAGCTTTAGTGCGCCTCGGTCGCCGAGAGAAAGATTCCGTCGACGTCGGCCAGGTAGTGCGCGGACAGCGGACAGCTGCGCGTCGCAAGCTCGAGCCGGGCCTTGCCTTCGGGACCGCCGCCGACCGGGAGCGGTGAGAGGCGTGGATTGTCACCCGCGATCAGGTCGAGGTCTTTGCGAAACTTCTTTAGGCTCTCAACGGTGAAGCCGATGTGGTCGAGCGCCGGCGAAACGATTCCGGTCCCTTCGTAGTCGGTGATGTGCCAAGGCATGATCACCATCGTGATGTGGCCGTCGGACAGGTACCGGTTCCGGCCGTCTCCGGCAACCTGGAGCGAGCGAAAACCGAAGAGATCGGCGTAGAACTCAGCAACGACTTCGGGATTGAGCGTCCGCATCGCAAAGTGGCTGATGTGACGCGCGTGCAGCGGATGCTCCTCGGCGTAGAGGTCTTTTCGATTCGCAGCGCGTTTCTGCGAAAGATCGAAGACGTTCCCGTCCGGATCGTGCGTCGTCACCGAGGCGAAAGGCCGGCTCGAAGGGCGTTTTACCCATTCGATCCGCGGATACTTGGTACGCAGCCGTTCGAACGTAGCTTCGAATTCGTCGAGCTCGATTCCGAAATGATCGAGCCGAGCCGGACGTCCGGGCTTGCGCGGATTGATATTGAGCCCGACGTAGCCGTCGCCGACGGTCACGGCGCGCATGGGGCGCGACTTGCTGGACGTCGACATCCCGAAAATCGACTCGTAGAACTTGCCTGAGAGGGCGTAGTTTTCGCTGACGATCGCGATGTGGTTGATCTTAGCCGGCATAGAAGGCCTCTTCGATGATGAAGCGCGTGATCCCGGCACTCACGGCACGCGCCGGTACACCGCTCCGAATCCCAAATCGTCGACGATCTCGAAGCCGGCATGCCGTTCGATCACCTCGCGCTCGACCGGCGTATGGTAGAGCAGCACGACGTCGCGCCGCGTCGCGGACGCGCGCGCGAGGACCGATTCGAGGACCGGCGCGCGGAACGGATTATACAGATAGAGGACGAGAGCGCCGCGCGGATACCGATACGTCGCCGCATCGGCGCGGACGAGCCGGACGTCGCGGCACAGCCGCTCCGGGTCATCGATGCGTGCCAGGTTGTCGCGTGCGACTTGCAGCAGCGCAGGCGAGATCTCGATCCCGACGACCGCCTTGAACGGCCGCCGCGCCGCGAGGAAGACGACGCGCCCCATCCCGGCGCCGATATCAACGAAGGTCGCGCCTTCGACGCGGCGCGGAATCGCATCGAGTAGTGCTTCCGCGTCGCCGACCGGCGTCGGCTCGTAGTGCGTCGCAAACTCGACGCTCTGCCCGACGCGCCCCGGATCGAGGTCGCCGAGAAAAACGAGTGCCTCGGTCGTCACGCCGTGCTGCGCATCGAAGCGCTGCCCGGCGCGCCGGCCGCTCGTCCGGAATAGGTCAGCGCGATCTGGGCGCGATATCCGCCGGGAAGAACCGATGATACATCTCCGGACGCTGCCATTGCGTGAGCAGTCCCGGCTTTGAGGCATATTCGATGCTGGAGGAAGGGCCGTCGCGGTCCGCACGCATCGTGCGAATCCGCTGGAGATCGAGCTCGATGATGAATTCTCCCGGCTCCGTCGTTTCGAAGAGGATCTCTTCCGGCGTCGCGACCATCGCGAGCCCCCGCTCGCCGGGAGCCCACAGGTTCTGCGTCGTGACGACGATCGCGAGATTTTCGATCGCGCGCGCCCAGATCAGCGTCCGCCACGTCTCCCAAAGCTTTCGTTTGTCCGTCCCCGCCGGGAACAGGATTACCTCGGCGCCGCGAAGCGCAAGCGCGCGCGTGATTTCCGGCATGTAGACTTCACTGCACATCGCCTGCGCGAAAACCCCGTATTCGGTCGGTATCACGGCGAAGTCGTCATCGGCCGCTACGTACTGGAATTCCCAGTCGGGCCCGCCCGTGTAAAGCCAAGGGCCGGGCGGATGCGTACGGCGATACACGTGTGTCTCGCCGAGCGGTGTCGCCAAGACGAGCCGGTTGTAGGCCGACGTCTCGTCGATCGCTTCGAGCGTCCCGAACCCGACGTAGACGCCGTGACGGCGCGCTGCCGCGGCGAGCGCTTGCGTTGGATCGAAGCGCACCGGCGTCCGCCACGGACCAGGATACGTTTCGGGAAACGCGATGACGTTCGCGCCGCGAGCAGCAAGGCGCCCGACCGTTGCAACGGCATCCGCGACGTTGCGTTCGTCTTCCGGAGGACGGTGCGCCAGCGGTTGCACGAGGCCGAGCCGAAAACCCATGATAATGGCGATGCGTTGGACGGCCGTCGCGTGCCTGCTGGAGGCTGCTTCGTGGGTGGGGGAGTAGAATAGCACGGAAGCTGGAGGACGCATGGCAGGCGCGACAACGATTACCGCAATCGACGCCGACGGACACATCTTGGAGCGTCAGTCGGACATCCTCAAGTATCTCGAAGGCCGATGGAAGGGTCGCGACACGGGACTCTGGCCCGGATGCCAGCCGTGGGACTCGTCGCTCGGCGATACGCTCGGGCACCCGTACGGCTATCGCGGAAATCTGAGCGCGCCCGACCAGGTGAAGCTCTGGCACCGCATCATGGACGAGAACGAGATCGAGCAAGCCGTCTTGTTTCCGACGGGCTCCGGCAACGTCGCAAGCCTGCAAGAGACCGATTTCGCGATCGCTGTCGCGAAGGCGGTCAACGACCACTTCGCGGCCGACTATGCCGGCAAGCGTCTCAAGCCGATGGGCGTCCTACCGATGCGCAACGCGCAGGCAGCCGCCGAAGAGCTTCGGCGCGCGGCGAGGCTCGGGTTCATCGGCTTCGAAATCCTCACGACGGGCTTACCGTTTGCGCTCGGCGATCCTTACTACGACCCCGTCTTTAAGACAGCCGAGGAACTCGGTGTGACCTTGTGCGTGCACGGCACGCGGCACTGGTCCCATCAATGGGGCTCGAGCCTGCTCAGCACGTTCAGTGAGGTCCACAGCTATGCGTTCGTCGCCGGCATCCTGCTGCATTTCACGAGCGTGATGGCTCAAGGCGTCCCGCTACGCTATCCGAAGCTGCATTTGGCGTTCATGGAAGTCGGGGCGACGTGGCTCCCCTACTACCTCGATCGGCTCGACGAACACTGGGAAAAACGTGGCAGTTCCGAGATGCCCTTGCTGAAGGAGAAGCCGAGCGACGTCTTCCGGAAATCCACAATCAAGGTGAGCGTCGAAGCCGGAGAGACGCTCCTGCGTGAGACGATCGCGATGGTCGGGGCCGATCACATGGTATTCGCAACGGACGTCCCGCACTGGGACTGCGAGTTTCCCGGGAATCTGCGGCACTTGCGTGCGCATCCCGAGCTGAGCGACGTGGAGAAGGAGCAGATTCTTTACCGCAACGCGAAGCAGCTCTTCCACCTTTAGGATTCGGGGTAAAACGATGCTTGCCAAAGAGAACGCCGCGCCGGCGGCCTATTACGAATAGACTCCCCCGCGGCGCATTCCTCGCCGGAACCGGTGCTGCGGCGCTCGCCGCTGCGCAGCGAGGCCCTGCGGCATACGCGCAAAGCCTCACGACCGTGCGAGTCGTATCGGGCGTAACGATCGGCGCGCGTTCTGCGCTGTATGCGGTCCAAGCCGGAATCTTCAAAAAATATGGGCTCGACGTCGATCTCGTGAAGGCCGGAAGCGGCGGCGGCACTCCGCTCTCCGCTCTCATCGGCGGCTCGTTCCAAGTCGACTACGTCAACGTGGTGTCGCTGATTCAAGCCTACGTTCAGGGCATCTCGCTGCAGATCATCGCCCCCGGGAGCATGTACGACACGAACAAGCCGTATTCGCTCTTGTTCGTTCGCAAGGACTCTCCGATTCGAACCGCTCGCGACCTCAATGGAAAGACGAGCGCCTCCCAAGCGCTCAAAGACATCAACGCGCTGTGCACCCTCGCCTGGGTCGACGCGAACGGCGGAGATTCCAAGACCCTGCATGGGATCGAGCTCCCCAACAGCGCGATGCTTCCGGCGCTCGACGACGGACGCATCGACGTGACCTCGCTCGTCCCGCCCTTTCAGACGTTTGCGCTCGAAGCGGGGAAGTACCGGGTGCTCGGCAAGTCTTACGATGCCATCGCGAAGCATTTCCAAATCGCCGTGTGGGCCGCGACGGCGGAATACGTCTCGAAGAATCCGGACGTCGCGCGGCGCTTCGCCGCCGCAATGCGTGAGTCGAGCACGTTCGCCAACGCGAACCCGTCGAAGACCGATGATCTCGTCGCATCCTTCACGGGGATCGAGCCGCACATCGTCGCGCACAGTCCGGGGCCGCAGGATCCGCCTTATTTGACCGCCGCGGACGTGCAGCCCGTGATCGACGTCGCGTTGCGCTACGGTTTCATCGCGAAGGGTTTCAACGCGGACGAAGTGATCAGCCCGGTCGTCCGCCGTCCGGCGTAGCATTCCCGATGAGGTTCTTTTGATGAGTGATATACGCATCGTCGCACTCGAAGAACACCTGAGGTTCCCGTCCTTTGTTGCTGAGCTCGACCCCGGCGCGATCGCTCGGCGCGGATGGGGCGGTGGTATCGCCTTTCGGCGTGATGAACTCGCAGAAGTCGATGGTGCGCGGCTGACGTCAATGGACGAGGCCGGAATAACCGTTCAGGTCCTTTCCGTGGTCGAACCGGGTGCCGATTTAATGTCGCCGGAAGCCGGTCCACCATTCGCGCGACGGTACAACGATGCGGTAGCAGCCGTCGTGCGCGGTCATCCGGATCGCTTTTCCGCGTTCGCGCACCTGCCGCTGACGGCGCCGGAAGCTGCCGCCGATGAACTCGAACGCACCGTCCGCGAACTCGGCTTCCCGGGGGCGCTCATCAGCGGCTCCACCGACGGAAAATTCTTGGACGATGGCGTGTTCGAGCCGGTGCTGGCGCGCGCCGAGCAGCTCGATGTACCGCTCTACATCCATCCGGGTGTCCCGCCGGAAGCGGTGCGACGCGCCTACTACGACGGCTTCGCTCCTGGGGCATCGTTCGTGTTTGCGACGGCGGGATGGGGCTGGCACGCCGAGACGGCCGTCCATATCCTGCGCTTGGTCCTTGCGGGAACGCTCGATCGGCACCCGCGGCTGAAACTCATCATCGGACACGCGGGCGAGGGCCTTCCGACCATGCTGGCCCGTTGTGACGAAACGTTGGGATCCTTCGCCAAGAGTCTACGACGTTCGATCAGCCAAACGATCCTTGATCACGTTAGCATCACGACCAGCGGTTTCTTTACGCTGGCGCCGTTTCTTGCCGCGCTCCTCACCTTTGGCGCCGATCGTATTCTGTTTTCGGTAGACTACCCGTTCAGCGACAATAACGCCGCTCGCTCATTTCTCGATGCCCTTCCCGTAACTCAAAACGATAAGGAGAAGATTGCCTACGGCAACGCCGACCGTCTGTTGAAACTCAGCCCGGTTGTCCGCCGGCCGGCGTAGCCGCCTCGACTGCCGCGGCGAGCGCGCCGAGGTCCTGAACGGCGTCGAGTGAGGGCCCGCGCACGGAGCAGCGCGCGGCATTCGCCGGCAGCACTTCAGCGCGGAAGACGTCTCGCACCGCGGCGATCCACGGTTCGCCCAGATACGTCGCGAGGCTCCCCAGCACGATGACGTCGAGCGCGAGGAGATCGGCAAGCAGCGCGCAGGCGCTCCCGACGGCGCGCTGGTTCATCAGCACCGCTTCGCTCGCCACCGGGTCGCCCGCCGCCGCGAGTGCCACGATCGCTTCCGGTTGGGCATTCGCGAAATGGACCGGATCGCGCCACCGGGCCAAGAGCGCAAGCGCCTTCGCCGATCCATAGCCCTCATAACAGCCGGGCTTGTTGAAAATCTCCGGACCGTCGTCGCGATAGCGCACGTGTCCGATCTCGGGCGAACGGCCGTCGCTCCCATAGCGCACGTGCCCGTCCAGGACGAGCCCGCAACCGAAGCCGGTCCCGCACGTGAGGTACACGATCCCCCCGGCACCCGCGTTGGCTCCCCAGCGCCACTCCGCCAATGCGCACGCGGCCGCATCGTGATGCATCACGACCGGCGCAGAAAAGCGCGCCGCCAACGCGTTGCGCACGGCGAAGCCGCCCAGACCCGGCAGATGCGGCGGATCGATCAACACGCCGCGCTGCACGTCGAGCGGTCCGCCGATCGACAGACCGATCGCGTCGGGCGCGGCGCACAATTCGTTCGCGGCGGTGACGATCGCATCGATGAAATCCCGCGGCCCGCGTTCGGACCGTGTCGGCCAGGAACGCCGCGCGCGGATCGTCGCGTCGGCTCCTCCGACGACGACCGAGGTCGTCGTCCCGCCGACGTTGATTCCGATGAGCGTCACCGCTTGGCTCCGCCGGGCCCGCTGACGGTGAACCACGTCTCCCTCGCCTGATCCCACCGCAGCAGACGGGCGGCCTCCGGCGGGATTCCGCGCATATCGCCGCTGCGGAAGTCGAACACCGCCTGAACGCCCGCGATCCCGTGGAGTGCGTTGACGTAGGCGCGCACTTGGTTCGGTGTCCCGTCGGTGCCGACGGCTCGGAGGGCAGCGACGGCGACGAGTCCCGTGTCCCACGCCCCGGCGTGACTGTAGTCCGGCTTGATCCCCAGTTTCCGAAACGTCTGGGCGTACGTCGTCTGCGCTGCTCTGAGCGGACCGTTTGCAATCGGCTGACCCGCCGCCGGTATCGGACCCAAGCAGAAGAACAGTTGGCTGGGCACCGAGTCGGCGAAGGCTTGCAACTCTTTGTACGAGAGATTCCCCGTGCCGGCGACGACCGGAAGGGAGAGTGCGGCGTCCTTCATCGAACGGACCACCGTCCCGAACGGTGATCCGTTCACCCAGGCTATGACGGCTTGGGCATTTGCCGCGCGGACACGTGCGACTTGGGCGGCGATGCTGACGTCCGTCGGATTGAAATGCTCGAGCGCCACGATGTGCATTTCCCGATTTTCTGGCAGCGCTGCGACGGTCGCAAAGTCGGGCTCGGCGAGCCGTCCGGTCGCATCGGTGCCAACGATGAGCGCGACACGGTTCCAGCCGCGCTCGCGGAGATAGCGGAAAATGACGCGTGCTTGATCGATTGCGGATAAACCGATCGTGTAGGAGAAACCGCCCCGTTCCGGGCGAAATCCCGGCGAAAGGCAAAATTGCACCGGACCGCCCCGCAGTAATGCAGCCATCGCATTGCAGGTTGCGACGGACGAGTCGCCGACGAGCAGCGATACGTGCTTCGAAACGATATCGTTCGTGAGTTGAACCGCTATTTGAGGGCTGGACTGCGAATCCAAAAAGACGAAGTTCACCGGACGGCCCTTGATGCCGCCATCCGCGTTCACCACCGTCTGCAACGCGGAGAGCGCTTCGCGCTGCTCGTTTCCGGCGAACGCGTTGGACCCGCTCAGCGGCAATACCGCATACACGTCAAACGAGTCTGCAGCGAGTGCATTCCCCTGCATGCCCAGGAGCATGATGATCGCGGTCGTTGCGGAGACGGCCCGCAACAAGCGGCGGCCAAGGAGGAATGTTAGAATCCGAACAATCATTCGGGGGTCTACCCTAAGGGAAGTCGATGGGACCTTCAGGAGGCGAGCCATATGCGTATTTTCATCACCGGCGTCTCAGGCTACGCCGGGTTTCATACGGCCCTTCGACTCGCTGCCGCCGGTCACCAGGTGACGGGACTTGTACGGAACACGGCCCAGCCGCGGCTCGACATATTGCGAACGCGTGAGATCGCTATCATGAGCGGCGACATCGCCGAGCCGGACGGCTACCGCGACGTCCTCGCGCAGAGCCAAGTGGTGATCCATACCGTGCTCGATAAAAAGCGCGCGAAGGAAACCGATCGTACGTTCTTCGCCGCGCTAGCGTCACTGCCGCAGCATCAAGGTGCTCGCCGCCGCTTCATCTACACGACCGGATGCGCGATCGTAGGGAACGTCGATGTGCCCATCATCGACGAAAGCGTCGAGCCGGACCCTGCGTACCCGTTGGCTTTCCGTCGCGCTCTCGAGCTGGAAGCGCTGGCATTGAATCTGGGCGTCGTCGTCCTTCGGCCCTCATTCATGTTCGGAAACGATGGTCACAACAGCGTGACCGCGGATTGGTTCGCGATGGCGGAGGCCGGCGATCCCGTTTTTCGCGGCGATCGGGAGAAGGGCTGGTCGTGGGTCCACGTCGACGACCTCGCCGAAGCGTACTTGCTGGCGGCCGAGGCCGATCGATCCATCGACGGCGAGGTCTTTTGCATCACGGACGAGCAGCGGCCGCGCTGCGTCGACGTCATGCGCGCTTGTCTGTCGGCGGCGGGCTACGATGGCCCGATCAGCTTCGAGCCGCCGGTGAAAGGCGATACCATCAGCATGTGGTTCGACAAGAACGAGTTCAGCACGTCGGCGAAGGCACGCCGGCAGTTGGGTTGGTTCGCGCGGCGGCTCGGAGTCCTCGATTCCATCCCGGCCGCATACGCGGCGTGGAAAGCAGCTAAGAGATTCGGCGCGGTCGTTAGCGCATAAGCGTCCCGCTTTTCGCCGCATTCGCGAAGATCGATCCCGAGGAAGCCGCCCTATCGTTTTGACGCACGCGACCTGATCGCGGGCAACAACAGCGTCTAGCTCAGCGCTCGCAGTTTCGAAGGGTCGTAGTCGGCAAACGGCAAGCCGAGCCGCGCCGTGCGCGCGAACGCAGCATCTTGGAGAAGCGAACGGCCGACGGCGACCAGATCGAATTCGCCGCGTTCGAGCCGCTGCGCCAAAGCATCGAGATTGTTGAACGGAGCCGGTGGTCCGCTTGCGTTCGGATCGCTCATCCCGCGGCTCAGTCCGACGGCGCCGCCCGTCATCGACAATCGACTCGTCAACTTTTTGGCCCATCCGGCGAGGTTGAGGTCCGACCCCGGAAACTCGGGCAGATCGAACACGAATTGCTGCGCGTCGAACACGTCGACTCCGGCATCGGCGAGCGGTCCGAGGACCTCCTCGAGCTCGGCCGGCGTCCGGGCGAGCTTTGCGTCGAGATCCTGCGGCTTGCTTTGTCCGAAGCGGAAGAAAATCGGCAACCGCTCGCCGACCGCGCGTCGTACGGAGCGAACGACTTCCGCTCCGAAGCGCGAACGTTCACGTCGTCCGCCGCCCCAGCGATCGGTGCGCAGGTTCGTTTCTTCCCAGAAAAAGGCGTCGGGAAGATAGCCGTGCGAGCCGTGGATCTCGATCCCGTCAAATCTGACCGCTGCGGCGTTGCCGGCACTGCGTCCGTAGGCTTCGACGATCTCGATGATCTCGGCGTCGGTGAGCGGGCGCGTTTCCTCCGCAAAGCGGGCACGCGTTGCCTCATCGAAGCTCGAACGCCGGCCGGTCGTCGGACCCCATACGCCCGACGGACGGCCCGGCGGGACGTCGGGATGATAGCCCGTGCCCGGCAAACGCATCGGCCCTTGATGCCAGAGTTGAGCGATGATTTTTCCGCCGCCGGCGTGCACGAGATCGACGATCTTCCGCCATCCGTCGATTGCCGCGCCGTGTAGTTCCGGGACGTTGCAGTCGCGCTCGCCCGCGACGCCGATTGCCGTAGGATGGTCGATCCCGATGCCGCCGGTGACGATGAGCGCCGTCTCACCGTCGACGCGCCGGCGATAGTATTGGCCGATCTCTATGCTCGGAATGCCGCCGGGAGCGAAGTTCCGGTTCATCGGGGACATCACGAACCGGTTTGCGACGGTGAGGTCGCGAATGTGCAGCGGCTCGAAAAGGGAGGTGAGGGTCGCGTTCAATTGAGTTACTACGAGGGTTCGAGCAGCGTATAGAGCGCTGCTTCGCGAAGCTCTCCCTTACCGCTTTCAGCGATGTCGTTGATGCGGTCGAAGATGGTCTGTGTGAGCGGAAGTTTCAGCCGTGTCCCGGTCAGCGCATCGGCGATGTTGGCGCGATCTTTGAGGAAGTCGTTGAGCTGACGACCCGCATTCCAATCACCCTCGAGTATCCGGCTAGCCTGTCGCTCCACTTGCGCACTGGCCGTTTGACTGGCGAGCAACACGTCGCGAATGCCTTTCCCGTCCGCGCCGAAGGATTGCGCTAAGGCCATCGCTTCGGCGACCGATTCGATCGTCGTCGCGACGACGATCTGCAGGCAGGCTTTTGCGACTTGACCCGATCCTGCCGGCCCCGCATAGACGACCTTCGAGCCCATCGCTTCGAAGACGGGCAATGCGCGCTCGAACGCCTCCCTCGGGCCCCCGACCATAATCAAGAGCGTTCCGTCGATCGCCGCCTCGACGCCGCCGCGTACGGGCGCGTCGAGCGCCGTTACGGAACGGGTCGCGAAGAGCTCGGCCAAATGCCGAGCGTGCCGCGGCCGATTCGTACCCATATTGATGAAGATGCTGTTCGGCTGCACGCCGGCGAGGATGCCCTCGGGCCCCTCGAGGATCGCATCGACGTGAGCAGATTCTTCCAACACCGTGATGAGTACGTCGCTTACGGTGGCCACCGCTCGCGCGGTGCCGGGCGCCGATGCGCCTTCGGCAACCAACTCGGCATAACGTTGCGGCGTGCGGTTCCAAACGGAGATCGGAAAGCCGCTGCGTAGCAAGCTGCGAGCCATTGGCTTGCCCATCGTCCCGGTCCCGAAGAAGCCGATGCGTAATTTATCCATACTGTTCGTGCAGCTGCCGAAGACGGCGGCCTACCTCCTCTGCCCCGGCGACGTACTCTTCCGGCACGCCGATGTACGGCGGCCGGCACGGACCGGGATCGATAAAGCCCGCTGCTTGCAGGCGGATGTGACACAATTGAATGCTGTAATCCGAAAATGCGCCGTCGTGCGTCCCCGTGGGATACATCGTCTCAGCGGCCCATTCGAGCTTTTGCTGGATCGCTTCGGCTGCATCCCAATCACGGGAGAGTATGGCACGGCTCAAAGCCACGACCGCGCCCGGGCCGCACGCTACGTTACCGGACCAGCACGCCAGCGCACGATCCGGATAGCGGCGAGCAAGCGGCAACCAACTCTTGTCGTTGACCATGAAGCGGATTCGATCGCCCAGCGCTTCCACGTCATCGTAGGTTTCTCGCCCTCCGGCTTGACGGGCGGCGATGATCTCGGGGGTCGTTGCCGCGAGCTCTTGGTATACGTCGATCGAGATCTTCCCGCGAAACGTCCCCGCGTTATCGTAGACGATGATCGGGACGCCCGGCAGCGCGGCCGCGAGGTCGTGGTAATACCGGACGATCTGACGATCGTCCAGCTTCATCAACATCGGGCGCCCGGCGAAGATCCCCGCAGCGCCCATGTCCACCAGCGTCCGTGCGCGCTCGATCGTGTCGCGCGTGTTCAGCGTCGTTACCCCGACGAACACCGGTCGTGGCGCAGCGGTCCGAATGACGCAATCCGCGAAGGCGTGCAACTCCTCCCACGTCAGCGAAGCGACCTCGCCGAAGGTCGCGGTCGTCATGAGAATGTCGATTCCGCCGCCGACGACCGCCGCAACCATTCGTTCCGTCTCGGCGAGATTGACGGTTTGCCTCGCATCCCAGCGCTCGGCGTCCGGCGTCGCCGGCGTCGGCAACACACCGACCGTCCCGACCATCTGCTCGACGGTCATCATGGTTTTGGCAAGGCTAAGTTTCATAGAACTCTAACAAAATAGGCCCTTCGCCGGCGAAAGTCAAGTTATTGCGCGATGAAATCGCGCGCGTCGAAAACGTGCGGGATCGTGCCGTACTTCGCGGCGAGATCGATCACCGGCTGGATTTCGGAAGGGTCGAACCTCGTCGCCGAGACGGTGTGACGCATCTGCGCAGCGACCTGCGGATCCAGATGCACGAACGCGGCGTATAGCGGTACCGTCTCCGCTTCGTGAGAGTTGCTATATGCGGCTGCCTGCATGATGACCCTGGCAAAACGCGTCACCGCGTCGTGATTCTTC
>DATNIC010000114.1:0-4647 GCA_035604635.1 Binatia bacterium | reverse complement strand
TTTTCGATTGCCGCGCTCGGAGCCGGCGGGACGACGCAGATCGAGGGCGCCGAATGCGCCTCAGTCTCCTATCCGAAGTTCTATGAAACGCTCGCCGAACTCACCCGTTAGCTCGATGGCCGCCGTCATCGGCCATCCGGTCGCGCATTCGCTCTCGCCGCAGATCTTCGCGTTCTTCGGGCACGAGGCCAAACGCGCGGTCGACTACCGGCGTCTCGATATCGTGCCGGACCGCCTGCGCGACACCGTCCGTGTCTTTCGCGAGCAGCCGCTCTTCATCGGGTGGAACGTCACGATTCCGCACAAGGAAGCGATCGCAAAGCTGGTCGACGAACGCTCGCACGCGGCGGAGCTCCTCGGCGCGGTCAACGTCGTACGTTTCTCCGATGGACGTTTGCTCGGCGACAACACGGACGTCATCGGCGTCGAGACGACCTTCGACCGCAACGAGATCGACGTTCGCGGACAGCGTGCCATCGTCTATGGGGCAGGCGGCGCAGCGATGGCCGTCGGCTACGTGTTGGGCCAGCGGCGCGCAGCCGAGGTCGCGATCGTCAACCGGACCGCCGCGCACGCACGCCGGGTCGCGCGCCGCCTCGCGAAGGCCTTTCCGCGTACGCGGTTCGTCCCCAATCTGCATGGGCGCGGCTCGGCCGACGCCGCGCTCTACGTCAACACGACGCCCCTGGGGATGCAGGGCTTCCCGCAGAAGAGTCTCTTGCCGCGCAATGCGCGACGGGGAGCGTGGGCATTCGACGTGGTGTACCGGCCCGAGCAGACGGCCTTCTTACGAGCGGCGCGCAAGAGCGGATTGCGACCCGTCGGCGGACTCGACATGTTGATCGGGCAAGCCTTCGGGACGTACGATCTCTGGTTTCCCCGCTCGCTCACTCGCGCGCGGCGCGAGGCCCTCTTCTCTTCGATCCGCAGCTACCTCCGCTCACGTTTATGACGGCATCCGTAAAAGCGTTCCGGCAACGCGAACCTAGCCGGTCACCGTCGCGCGCCTGCGACGCGCGTTCCGCAACCCTATGAGTCTTCGCTATCTCACCGCCGGAGAATCGCACGGCCGTGGTTTGCTCGGCATCATCGAAGGCCTCCCGGCCCACATACCGCTGACGGCGGAGTATTTGCACGCGCACCAGCTGCGACGTAAGCTCGGCTATGGGCGGGGCAACCGCATGAATATCGAGACGGACGCGGTCGAGATCATCACCGGCGTGCGCCACGGCAAGACGATCGGCAGTCCCGTCGGCCTGCTGGTCTGGAACAAAGACTTCGAAAAGTGGGCCGACATCATGCAGGCCGAACCGTTCGAGGGCGACGTCAAGCGCAAGGTCGACGTCCCGCGCCCCGGACACGCGGATCGCACGGGACGGATCAAATACGGGCATGACGACATGCGGAACGTCCTCGAGCGCAGCAGCGCGCGCGAGACGACCATGCGCGTCGCGCTCGGGAGCTGCGCGCGCCGTTTCCTCGAAGAGCTCGGCATCCACATCGCGAGCCGAGTGGTACGGATCGGGTCGATCGTCGACGACGCCGAGCGGATCGTTGCAGTCCAGGCCCTCAATGATGCGGTCGACGCCTCTCCGCTGCGCGTGATCGGGAAAGCGGCCGAAGCCGCGATGGTCGCCGAGGTCGAGCGCGCGAAGGCCGACGGCGACACGCTCGGTGGGCATTTCGAAGTCTATGCCTCAGGCTTGCCGCCCGGGGTCGGGACGTACGCGCAGTGGGATCGCCGGCTCGAAGCCGGGATCGGCAAGGCGTTTCTCTCGCTCAACGCGATTCGCGGCGTCGAGATGGGGATCGGCTTCGAAGCCGGGACGCTGCGAGGCTCCCAGGTCCACGATCAATTCTATCCGGGGACGAACGGCTCGTTGACCGAGTACCACACCAACCGTTCGGGCGGGATCGACGGCGGGATGAGCACCGGGCAAGAGATCATCGTGCGCGCGGCCATGAAACCGATCTCGACGCTCATGAAGCCGCTCGACTCCGTGAACCTCGCGACGGGCGAAGCGACCAAAGCACATATCGAGCGTTCTGATACTTGCGCGGTCCCGGCTGCGGCCGTCATCGGCGAGTCGTTGCTGGCGCTGGTCTTGGCCGACGCGATGCTCGAGAAGTTCGGCGGCGACGCGCTCGATGAGATCCGGCAACGCGTAAAAGACTGGGCCGCGGTTGCGCAACACCGGTAACATCTATCTGACGGGTCTCTCAGGATCGGGGAAGTCGACCGTCGGACCGGTCTTGGCGCAGCGCCTGGGCTGGAGCTTCGTCGACACCGATCGCTTGATCGAAGAAACGACTGGGATGGCCGTCACCGACATCTTTAGCACCTTCGGCGAGCCTGCGTTCCGGCAACACGAGGCCAATATGATCGAGCACGTCACCACGATGTGCCGTGAGCTCGTCGTCTCCCTCGGCGGCGGGGCGATCGTCAACGGCGAGAATCGCAGCCGCCTCCGGGAGAGCGGCATCGTCGTCTATCTCAAGGCTTCGCCGCGCGTGTTAGCCGAGCGCCTGGAGAACACCAGCGAGTCGCGCCCGCTCCTGCACGCGCGGGACAACGACGTCACCAAGCGATTGGGAGAGCTGCTGCAAGAGCGCGAGGCGCTTTATGAGGAGGCGCAGTTGACGATCGAAACCGGCGACCTCAACGCCGGCGATGTCGCCGAAAAGATCCTGGCCAAAATCGAGTGAAGACGATCCACGTCGACCTCGGCCCGCGCAGCTACGATATTCGCGTCGGCAGGAACATCGTCGAGCGGATCGGCGCATGGCTTCCGCGCAACGGCGCGAAGCGCGGCTTCATCCTCGCCGATCGTGCGCTCGACGCACAGACGCGCTCGCTCGCGCGTGCCCTCACGAAGGCCGGCTGGAAAACTACGACGATCCCGCTGCGCGCGAGCGAAGCTTTGAAAGATTTGACCTCGATCTATCCGATTTATGGGGAGCTCATCGCGGCCAAGGCAAACCGCCACGCGACGATCTTCGCGTTGGGCGGCGGGGTCATCGGCGACGCGGTCGGTTTCGTGGCGGCGACGTACCTGCGCGGCCTCCCCTGGATCGGCATCCCGACCACGCTGCTCGCGCAAGTCGACAGCGCGATCGGCGGCAAGACCGCCGTCAATCATCCCAGCGGCAAGAACTTGATCGGCGCGTTCTACCAACCCTCACTCGTCGTGAGCGAGCTCGCGTTCCTCGATACGCTCGATAGGCGCGACCGGGTCTCGGGCTTCGGCGAGACGATCAAGTATGGGATCATCGCTGATCCGGCGTTCTTCCGCCGGCTCGCGCGCGACTGGAAGCAATTTCTCGAGCTCGAGCCGAAGCTGCTCACCGACGCCGTCGCGAAGTGCAGCGCGCTCAAAGCACGACTCGTCGAAGTCGACGAGCGCGACACGCGCGGCCCGCGCGAGACGCTCAACTTCGGCCACACCCTTGGTCACGCCATCGAAGCCGCGACCGGTTACAAACGGTTCCGTCACGGCGAGGCGATCCTGCACGGGATGCGGGCCGCGACATACCTCTCGCATCGAAAAGGGCACCTGCCGCAGACCGCGTTCGAGGAAATCGACCGTGCCCTCGCCGCCGTTCCCGTCCCGCGCCTTCCGGCGACGCTCGACGATCGCAAGATCCTCGACGCCGTTCTCCTGGATAAAAAACAGACGCGGGCAGGCAAGGTGCGTTTCGTTTTGCTCAAGGCGCTCGGGCAGACGGCCACCGACGACGGAGTCACCACGGCCGATCTGCGCGCCGCCCTCCGCTACTTACGAACTAGCGGCTCTTGAACGCGAGCGGGCGTTGAGGCGACCATAGCGGGACCTCCTCTATCGACGAACGGCTGACGCCAACGCGGTGATCAGTGCCGAAACTATCAAAAAAACAGTGGCGGCGAGGGCCTCGAACGGATCATTTATTCGGAAATCGTAAAGCGGCGGCGAAAAGAAGTACACCAAACACCCAACCGCGATGAGCGAGACAACGGCCGATGAAAGGAAGTTGCCCCAGAGGGACAGCAGAACGATAAGCACGAGATACAGACACATCGTCGTAGGGAGATTGAACCCAAGTCGAAAGCAGACCAAGGTTAGCACTGCGAGGGCGACGCTGCCGCACAGAATCTGAATGACTGAACGCCAGATAAACCGAGCGCTGATAAGGCACCCCTCCGTAGACCAGGTCATCCGGTAATCCACCGGACTGCGTCGATGTTTTGCAGCAGCCTGTTCTTTCCCGTCTTGAACGCGGGCGCGACCCTTTGGGCGACCTGAAGGCAGGCAAGTCGCGCCGCAGAATCAATCGCGGTCGGGGATGTAGCTCAGTTGGTAGAGCGCCTGCTTTGCAAGCAGGATGTCAGGAGTTCGAGTCTCCTCATCTCCACCATTTCAAAACCCTGTGACTACGGGGTGTTTTGTTGGATGGGCGCGGTCGAGCTTCTGCGCGACTTCGCGCCCCGCGCCGTCAACCAAGTGCGCGTAGCGATCTAAGAACAACATTTCCTAGACCACCCTCACCCCGCAGTGCGGGACGCAAAGCACCCGTTGCTGCTCAAAGCGATTCGGTACGGGCAGAGGCGGTCCTTGATTACCCCGGGGCTTCAAGCGTTTCCGGTTGCAACTCCGTTTGTACGCGCATCAA
>DATNIC010000113.1:0-18570 GCA_035604635.1 Binatia bacterium | reverse complement strand
GGGAGCCGCTCGTCGCGCTCGTCGGATATACGAACGTTGGGAAATCGTCGCTGCTCAACCGCCTCGCGCATGCCGACGGGCGCGGCGCTTTCGTCGCCGATCAGCCGTTTGCGACCTTGGATCCGACGTTGCGCCGGGTTTTTTTGTCCGACAAACACGCGGTGCGCGTCGCCGACACGGTCGGTTTCATCACGGCGCTGCCGCAAGAACTGATCAACGCATTCCGCGCGACGCTGGAGGAATTGCACGAGGCCGACTTGCTCGTCCATGTTCTCGATGCATCGAGTCCCGATTGGGAGCGTCAGCGCCGCAGCGTCGAAGCGATCTTGCACGAACTCGGGCTCGACGAGAAACCGAGTATCCTCGCGCTCAACAAGAGCGACGCGGCCGCCCATCTGCCGTCAATCCCGGGTGCGATCGCCGTTTCGGCCAAGACCGGTGCAGGGATTGGCGCTCTGAAAGCGGAGATCGAACGTCGCACTGCATGAAGCGCATCGCTTGGCTCCTGGCCACCTCGTTGCTCGCCGGATGTAACGCGCGCGCACAATCGGCGGAGCGTCCGCAAGATCCGTTCGTTTTGGCGTTTCGCGCCGTCCGTCCATCGGTCGTCCTGATTACGATGCGCGTCCCCTCGGACGATCCAAAGCGCAAAGGCCAGCTGGAAGACGCCTACGGGACCGGCGTCGTCGTGCGCAGCGGGGCGTGGGGCAGCGAGATCCTCACCGACGAGCACGTGATCGAAGAGGGCCGTAATGTGCGCGCGCTGGTCGGCGATGCGCAGCGGATCGACGTGCGCATTGCGGCCCGCGACCCGGACGCCGATCTCGCGCTCCTGGAGACGAAAACGCCGAACTTGACGATTGCGCGCCTGGGCAGTGCCCGCGACGTCGAAGCGGGGACGGCGATCGGGATCGCCGGCTATCCGATCCCGGATGCCTTCCAAGACGAAGGTCTCGGGACGCGCATCTCCGTCTATTCGGGTCGCGTCTCGAGCATTCGCAAGGACGCGCTCGAGTTGGATCTGCCGGTCATCCCCGGGGAAAGCGGGGGCCCGGTCTTCGATGCGCAAAGCGGTGAGATCGTCGCGATCGCAGAGTCACGCTTCGACGAAGAGCGCGCGATTGGGTTTGGCATTCCGCTGGACGTCATCCAAGGTTTTCTAGCCAAGCACGCCCACGCGGCGTCGCCGTGAGATCGGAGGGAACGTGCGAGAGAATCGCGTGAAGCGCGCGTGCGCTCAAGGCGTCGTGTCGATCGGCTCATGGGTGAATACCAACGACGCGCTCTGCGCCCAGATCATGGCGAGCAGCGGCTTCGACTGGCTGGTCGTCGACATGGAGCACGGGCCCGTCCCGATCTCATCGTTGCAGGCGGCGGTCACCGCGATCCGGACGACCGCCGCCGAGCCGTTCGTGCGTGCCGGCTGGAACACGAGCGTCTCGATTCAGACGGCGCTCGATTGCGGGCCGTCGGGGATCGTCGTACCGATGGTGAACACGCGCGCCGATGCGGAGCGGGTCGTCAGCGACGCGCGCTTTTCACCGCTGGGCGAGCGCAGCCGCGGCGGCGTGCGAGCGGCGTTCTCGTTCGGGACCGACGCACCGACGTATTTTGCGCGCTCGAACGAGTTGGTGCTCGTGATGGTGATGATCGAGACGGCGCAGGCGGTCGAGAACGTCAACGAAATCGCTTCGGTCGTCGGCGTCGACGGGCTGTTCGTCGGCCCGAACGATCTGGCGGCCTCATACGGCATCGACTACCCTGCGGGCTGGGAGACGAAGAGCGGGAAGTATGCCGCCGCGATCGATCTCGTTCCCAAAGCCGCGCGCAAGCACGGAAAGATTCCGGGGATTTTGGCCTCGTCGACCGCGATGGCCAACGAATGCATCGAGCGCGGCTACACGCTGGTCGGCGTTTCGAGCGACGCGTCGTTCTTGAGCAACGCCGCGAAAAAGGCGCGCAGCGAGGTCAACGCGGCGCCGGTCCCGTAACGTCGGCGCCTTCGCGTTTCTCGATGCTCAGAAGCTTGGCGCGCATCTCTTGGCTCATCGCACCATGCTCCATCGCGATGAGGGAACGATCGCCGACCCACTGAGCCGGCGGGATATCGAAATAGCGAGCAAGTCCGTTCAGGCGCGCGGCATAGGTTGACCGCAGCAGCGAAAACGCAGCCCACGAATCGTCCGCATCGTAACACCGCAAGCCCACCGCTGCCAAACGTTCGCGGGCGGCGTCGAACTCGCCGCGGTCGACTCCGGCGCCGTCGCCCGCCGGCAAGCCGAAGTACTTCGCGAGGTCGTGGACGGCGTGTCGGCCCATCGCGTGCATCAGACGGGCGTCGCCGCTAGGCTGATCGCGAACGGTCGTCATGATGAGGGCCGCTGCATCGAGCAGTGCGCCGAGCGTCGCGACCCATGACTCGTAATCATGACTCGAACGAAAATACGGAAGCATCGGGTAGGCGAGGTGGCTTTCCATGACCTGCGCCGTCCAGATCTCTCCACGCTTGAACAGATCGGGCAGTCCCTCCATCAATTCCAAACGGGCGTGAGTGACGAGCAGCTCCACGCCCGACGGCGGCGAGCTAGCGCGCGTGCCGAGCGTCAAGACGAAGACCTCACGTTGTCGAAACGCAGCAAAGAGCGCAAACAAGAACGACGTGACGATCGCGACGACGGCGAATCCCGTGGCGCCCGAAAGGATCGCGAAGAAGCGCGCCGGGCCGGCCGCGGCGACGACGTCTCCGTAGCCGATCGTCAGCAGTGACGTCCCCGCGAAGTAGACGGCATCCCAGTAGCCGGGGACCGGCTTGATCTCGTTGCGCAAGCCGTAAAAGATCGTTCCGTATCCGAAGATCAGCAGAGTCACCCACAGCACCATGGTCACGACCAGTGCCAGCGGGGCGTACCTGCTCAGGATGACTTCGCGCGCGTCGGAGCTCTTCAGCCGATGGGTGAAAGCGACAAACCCGCGCCACAGCCAGTATGCCCAGTACCCGGAGGGACGCCAGCGGCGGCTGACCGCGCGCGGGACGATCACCGTTTGGAAGACGTCGTTGACGATGAGCGCGACGATCGCGGCCCCGATGACTATTTCGGCGAGCTTCGAAACCAAAGCATCCTCATGACCGTGTTCGTAACCGGACCCGTTCGCTCCGGAAAGAGCGAGTTCGCGAAGAGATTGGTCCTTGAGCGGGGCGGCCCCGTCCTGTTTGTTGCGACGGCGCGCGTCGACCCGTCCGACGGCGAATTCGTCGCGCGGGTCGAGCGTCACAAGCGCGACCGGCCGGCCGGCTGGACGACGATCGAAAGCGCGGGGCCACCCCGCCTCGACTTGGTCGCGCTGATCGCGCAAGCGCCGGCGGGGACGACGGTCGTCGTCGACTCCGTCGGGACCTGGCTCGCCGACTACCTCATCGAGATGGAAGCCCTAGCCGAACGCGAACCGCTGCGGGCGCTCGCCGAGCTCGAGGCGCTCGCTCAGCCGCTGATCGACCTGCTGGCCCGGCCGCACGGCGATGTCATTTTCGTCTCGGAAGAGACCGGTTGGGGCATCGTCCCTGCGACCCCGCTCGGCCGGGTTTTCCGGGATGCGCTCGGCCGGCTCAACGGCGCGCTCGCTGCAGCGGCTGACGACGCATACCTGCTCGTCGCCGGTTACGCCCTCGACCTCAAGACGGGGCGCTCGGCGTACTCGTAGGCGCCGGCGTGGCCGTGGGCGACGGCGTGGCCGAGGGCGACGGCGTGCTCGCCGGCGAGCGCATGTAGGTCGGATCCAGGCGCACGATCCCGCCGTCGCCGGCTTGGCTCGTCTGGTCCTTTTGTACTTGGATCTGCTCTTGGTGCGGATTGTAGCCGGGCGCGCTGATGATCAGCGTCTGGGTCCCGATCGGGACGTTTTGCAAGACGAAGCCGCCTTGGTCGGCGGTCGAGAGATTGAGGACGATCGTGCTCCCCACGCTGACGGTCCCGATCGAGATCGGCTGCTGATTCTGTGAATTCAGGACGCGGCCGACGATGTTCCCGTAGTCGGCGACGCCTTGACCGTTCGGATTGTCACAGGCTGCAAGCGCTATCCCTATGATCAAAACCGCCCCGAAAGTTCTTTTCAGAACAGGGCGAGGGACGTTATTAGCGGTTGTGCAAGATTCGTAGCGCATGAATCCCTATGGTCCGGTTGCTGTCTTTCTTGGGATTGCGCTTCTTGCCGCGCTGGCCTTTTCGGTCCTACCAGGGCTGCTGGCGCACCGCCGCCCGAACGACACGAAGCGCGAGGCGTACGAGTGCGGCGTCGAGCCGACCTCCGAGGTCTCCGGCCGTTTCCCCGTCCGTTTCTACTTGATCGCCATGCTGTTCGTCGTCTTCGACGTCGAAGCGGCCTCATTCTATCCGTGGGCCGTGCAAATGCACGCGCTGCGCGTCTTCGGGTTGCTCGAGATGGTGATCTTCGTCGTGGTCCTGGGCATCGGATACGCCTACGTTTGGAAGCGAGGCGGATTTCAATGGAGATGATACCGGGGCAGTCCTTTTTGCTCGGAAAGCTCGACGACGTTGCCCGCTGGGCGCAGAGCTCGAGCGTGTGGCCTCTTACGATGGGGCTCGCGTGTTGTGCGATCGAGATGATGACCGCGACCGCGCCGGAGTACGACATCGCGCGCTTCGGTTCGGAGGTCTTTCGCGCATCGCCGCGCCAGGCCGACCTCATGATCGTCTCGGGTCGCGTGTCGCAGAAGATGGGGCCGATCATCAAGCGGCTCTACGATCAAATGGCCGATCCCAAATGGGTCATCTCGATGGGCGCCTGCGCAAGCTCGGGCGGCGTCTTCGATAACTATGCGATCGTGCAAGGCGTCGACACGATCGTCCCCGTTGATGTTTACGTACCGGGCTGTCCTCCGACACCCGACGGTCTGCTGTACGCGGTCAATCTGATCCAGCAGCAAATCCGTCAAGGTGGGCGCGGAGGCATCTTGGCCCGCGCCTAGGAGCTTCGTCCGACCATGCCCAGTCCTCAAACGCCGCCGATCGGCTCGACTGCGCTCGATCCGACGGCTGCCCGCCCGCCCCTTGATGATGCCGTCATCGAGAGAATCGATCCCGCCGAGCTGCGGCACCGCCTGACGGAGCTGCGCAGCCAGGGCTTTACGGTGCTGCTCGACATCGGTGGCGTCGACTACCTCGAGCGCGCGCCGCGCTTCGACGTCGTCTATCATTTATTGAAGCTGCCCGCGCGCGTTGCATCGGTCTCCGACGTCGGCCGTCCCGAGCGGCGCCGCCTCCTGTGCGGAGTACCGGCCGATCGAACGACCCTTCCCAGCGTTGCCGATCTGTGGCCGTGCGCGGATTGGGCCGAGCGTGAAGTTTTCGACCTCTTCGGGATCACGTTCGAAGGGCATCCGGATCTGCGGCGCATTCAGATGCCGGCGGACTGGGAAGGCCACCCGTTGCGCAAGGACTATCCGCTCCGCGGACCGGCGCGCGAACGGACGCCGCGGCCGGCCTTCGCGAACAAGAGCAACGTGCGCGCCGGGACTCCGCCCTCCGGCCGGACGGCAGAAGCGCTTCAGCGGCAGATCGCGATCGCGCGCGGACAAGCGCCGCCGCCGGGAGAGGCGACGTGAGCGCCGTCGACGTTCCGCGGCCGCGCGAGCTCGAGATCGTCGAGCAGAGCGGCAATCAGATGGTCGTCTCGATGGGACCGCAACACCCGTCGACGCACGGCGTCCTGCAAGTGATCACCGAAATCGAAGGCGAGGTCATCTCACGCGCCTCGCCCGAGATCGGGTACCTGCACACCGGGATCGAGAAGTCCGCCGAAAATCTGTTCTGGACGCAGGCTTCGACCGTGATCGAGCGGATGGACTACCTCTCTCCGCTTACGAACGCCCTCTGTTATTATTTAGCGGTTGAGAAGCTGCTCGGCATCGGCGACCGGATTCCGCCGCGCGCGCAACAGATTCGCGTCCTTATGTCGGAGCTGCACCGCATCGCCTCGCATTGCGTGTGGCTGGGGACGCACGGGATCGACGTCGGTGCGATCTCCGTATTCTTTTACTGCTTTGACCTGCGCGAGAACATCCTCGATCTGACCGAACAGGCCGGCGGCGCGCGCATGCATCCGAATTACTTGCGGCTCGGCGGCGTCAACGGCGATCTGCCCGAGGGCTACCTCGCGCGTCTGGATGCGTTGATCGAAAAATTCCCGGGGCGGATGGCCGAGCTGCGCCGGCTCTTGCAGAAGAATCCGATTTTCCAAGATCGGACGATCGACGTCGGCATTCTCACGATCGAAGATGCGCTCGGATGGGGCGCAACCGGGCCGATCCTGCGGGCCTGCGGCGTCGCGTATGACGTGCGCAAGGCGTTTCCGTACAGCGGCTTCGAGCAATACGAGTTCGACGTCCCGACGCGGACCGAGGGCGACGCGTATGCGCGCTTCCTCGTCCGGCTCGACGAGATGGACCAGTCGATGCGAATCATTAGCCAAGTCCGCAAGCGGCTCGACGAGCCCGGCCCGGTAATGATCGACGATACGAAGATCGCTCCGCCGCCCAAGGAGACGATCGCGGTCTCGATGGAAGCGCTGATCCATCACTTCAAGATCGTCAGCGAAGGCGTTCGCGTCCCGCCGGGCGACGTCTACGTGTCCGTGGAGGGGCCGCGCGGCGAGCTCGGCTACTACGTCGTCAGCAACGGCGACAACAAACCGTGGCGCATCCGCACCCGTCCGCCCTCGATGTACCACACGCAGATGCTCAAGACGATGACGATCGGCGAGCTCATCGCCGACATGGTCGTGATCATCGGTTCGCTCGACCCCGTCTTCGGAGAAGTAGATCGATGATCGGCGTCTCCGAGGCGACGACGGCTTCGGCAGTCGATTTTCCCGCGCTACTCGAACGGCTGCGACCCGAACTCGAGGCGATCATCGCGCAATATGAAGAGCCGCGCTCGGCGCTGCTGCCTCTCATGCACCGCTTCCAGCAAGAAGAAGGTTACGTTTCGCGTGAGGCGATGTCGACCGCGGCCGAGATGCTCGGCTTGACGCCCGCGATCGTCGAATCGGTCGTTTCCTTTTACACGCTGTTCTTCCGCAAGCCGGTCGGCAAGTACATGCTCCAGGTGTGTCGCGGACTCTCATGCGTGATCGACGACGCCGAAGAGATCATGGCGTATTTCCGCAAGCAGCTTGGGATCGGACACCTCGAGACCACGGCCGACGGCCTGTTCTCGTACGAAGAGGTCGAGTGTTTGGCGGCGTGCGATCGCGCGACGTGCATGCAGGTCAACCTCGAGTTCGTCTACGATTTGACGCCGCAGATGATCGACGAGATGCTCGCGGCGATTCGCGCCGGGACGTATCCGGTCGCGCCGCTCGCGCAGACGCGTAAGCCCGAACGGACGTGGAAGGTTCCGCAAGAAACGCGCGGGAAATCGGCGGGCGCGCAAGGCGTCTCCGACCCCAACGATCCCGGTGGTGTCGGCGATCGCAGCGGCGTGATCATGCTGGAGCGCTTCACCCAGGAGCGCTGGCTCGAAGGCCGCTCTCGCGAGCGGATGGTCAGCGACGCCGCGGCGTGGCTTGCCACGAACACGGAGGAGAAGAAGGGACACTAGTGGCGAGCATTACCCCGGTCCTCATGAAGGGCATCGGCGAACTCAACTTGCGTGAGATCGACGTCTACAAAGCGCAGGGCGGCTACGCGCAGTTGGAACGGGCGCTGCGCGAGCTTGCCTCGGAGGACGTCGTCAAGATGACCGACGCATCCGTGCTGCGTGGGCGCGGCGGCGCGGGTTTTCCGACGGGCCGGAAGTGGCAGTTCTTGCCCAACAACGGCGAGCCGCGCTACCTCGTTTGCAATTGCGACGAAGCGGAGCCGGGGACGTTCAAGGATCACCAGCTCCTCGAAGAGACGCCGCATCAGGTCATCGAGGGGATCGCGATCGGTTCGTATGCGATCGGCTGCCACCACGCCTTCATCTATATCCGCGGCGAATTCAAGCGCGGCTACGAGATCTTCCGCGATGCCGTCGCCCAGGCGCGAGCCGCCGGTTACATCGGCAAAGGAATCTGCGGCTCGAACTACGATCTCGAATTGACGCTCCATCGCGGTGCGGGCGCGTACATTTGCGGCGAAGAGACCGCGCTCCTCAATTCGCTCGAAGGCCGGCGCGGCGAGCCGCGGCTCAAGCCGCCTTTCCCGGCGGTCAAGGGCCTCTATCAAAAGCCGACCGTCGTGAACAACGTCGAGACGCTCGCGTACTTGCCCTGGATCCTCAAGAACGGCCCCGAATGGTTCAAGGCCGTCGGGACGGAGCGCTCGACCGGCTACAAGGTCGTCTCGATCAGCGGCCACGTGAACAAACCGGGCAACTACGAGGTCGCGCTCGGGACGACGATCCGCGAGCTGATCGAGATCGCCGGCGGAATGCGCCAAGGCCGCAAGTGCGTTGCGGTGCAGCCGGGCGGCGGTTCGTCGGCGTGCATCTTCGAAGAGCAGCTCGACGTGCCGTTCGAGTACGAATCGCTTGCGGAGGCCGGCTCCATGCTCGGCTCCGGCGCGATGGTCGTCTTCGACGAGACGACCGATTTCGTCAAGGCCGCGCACTCGCTCGTCCGTTTCTTCGCGCACGAATCGTGCGGCCAGTGCACGCCGTGCCGTGAAGGCGGCCATTGGCTCCAAGCGACGCTCGAACGCATCCTCTGCGGTGAAGGACTCGAGTCCGACATCGAGATCCTCAAGAGCGCCTCGCACCAGCTGACCGGAATCAATCTGTGTCCGCTAGGCGACTCGATCGAACCGTTCCTCGGCTCGGTCATCCACCGCTTCGAAGACCAATTCCGGAGCTACATCAAGCAGCCGCGCACGAAAGTTGCCTCGTGAGCAAAGACGTCACGGTTACGATCGACGGCGTCTCCGTCACCGTCCCGGAAGGGACGCTGCTCGTCGAAGCGGCGAAGAAAGTCGATCACGAGATTCCCGTCTACTGCTATCATCCCAAGCTCGGGCCGGCGGGCCTGTGCCGCATCTGCTTGGTCGAGATCGAGAAGATGCCGAAGCTGCAGATCGCCTGCAATACGCCGGTCACGGACGGGATGGTCGTGCACACGTCGAGCAAGAATGCGACCGAGGGCCGCCGTGCGGTCCTCGAGTTCTTGCTCCTCAATCACCCGCTCGACTGTCCGATCTGCGACAAGGGCGGCGAGTGCGATTTGCAAGACTACGTCATGGCGTACGGTCAAGGCGCCTCGCGCCTGGCCGACGCGAAGATGCACAAGCCCAAGGCGGTCGATCTCGGCCCGACGATCGTGCTCGATGAAGAGCGCTGCATCCTGTGCCTGCGTTGCGTCCGTTTCGACGAAATCGTGACCAACGAGCACTCGCTGCGGACGGAAGATCGCGGCGCGCATGCGATCATCGCGACCGCGACCGGCGAGGCGTATCGCTCGTCGTTTACCGGAAACGTCACGGAGCTCTGTCCGGTCGGCGCGCTGACTTCGAAGACCTATCGATTCAAGTCCCGTCCCTGGGATCTCCACCGGACGCCGACGTCGTGCTTGCAGTGCAGCGTCGGTTGCCGACTCAACATCGACGAACGGCACGGCGAAGTGCTGCGGACGATGTCCGATCCCGATGACGCGATCTCCGATGGCTGGCTCTGCGACCGCGGCCGCTACAACATCGGCTTTTATCACGATGAGCGCCGCATCACGACGCCGCTTCTGCGCACCGGCGAACAGTGGGTTCAGATTTCGTGGGATGAAGCGATCGAGCAGTGGGCGGCATCGCTCAAGGAGTCGGCTGCCGCCGATGGGCCGCAGTCGATCGGCGTCCTGGGCGGCGGCCGTCTTCTCAACGAAGAAGCCTTCTTGCTGCGGCACCTCTGTGATGCACTCGGCGTGAAGAACGTCGATTGGCGCACCGGACGACAGCGCTTTGCCTCGCACGCGGCACGGAATTCGCTCGCCGAGCTCGAGAACGCCGGCGTGATCGTTACCTACGGGAGGCCGCCGTCGCAGATGGCGCCGATCCTCGATCTGCGGATCCGCAAGGCCGTTTCGCACAATGGTGCCCGCCTGATCTCGTTCGGAGAGCTCGGTGCCGATGCGTTCGTCGCCGAGAAGCACGCGAACACGCTCGACGAGCTGCGGGCGGCGTTGCCGGCGCAGTACGAGCGGATCGCGTTCGTCTCGGACGGCGTCTCGCGCCCGCTCGACGCCGCGCTCGCCGGGTTGCGCGACGAGCTGGCCGCTGCGGGAAAACAGATCGTATCCTACGTCCTGGGCGAGCAGCCGAACGCGCGCGGTGCCGATGCGCTTGGGCTCGTACCCTCCGGCGGCGGGCTCGATGCGCGCGGGATGCTGGAAGCCGCGCGCGATGGGAAGCTGCGTACCTTGGCGATTTTCGGCGCAAATCCGATGCTGCGCTTCCCCGATCGTGCGCTCGTCGAGGCTGCGCTCGCGCGCGTCCCGTTCACGATCGTCAGCGAACTCTTCATGACGCAGACGGCGGAGCGCGCTAACGTGATCCTGCCTGCGCGCGGTCCATTCGAAAAGACCGGGACGACGACCAACGTTGCCGGCGAGATCCTCGACATCCGCGCCGGCCTGCACGCACCCGAGGGCACGCTCGCCGACGGAGAGATGTTCGCCGTCTTGGCCGATGCGCTCGGAATCGCGCTGCCGGACGTCCATGCGATACGGCTCGCGATCGAAAGCGCCGTTGGAAACGGGCTGCAACGCGACGAGGCGCAGCCGCCGAAACCCCGGGCCTCGACGATGGGGCTCATCATCCGGCACATCGAGCACATCTTTTCCGGCGGCGGGACTTCGGCGTTCGACGCGCACATCGCGGCGTTGCGGCCGGGTCCGGCCTTGCTCGTTGCGCGCGGTGAAGCGGGCCTCGAGGACGGCGACGTCGTCGACGTGGTCGCCGTCGACGGGACACGGCTGGACAAGCTGACGGTCCGCACCGGCAATCGGATTGCGCGCGGCAACGTCTTCGTCATCGACGGCTTGCCTGAGGCGCCCGCGAATCTGTTCGCCGACGGTGCCGCGGTCAGCATCGAAAACGTGCGCAAGGTCCGGGAGCCGGTCGAAGCGTGAACGAGTGGGTCATCGTCGTCGCCAAGTCGCTCCTGATTCTGCTCGTCGTGATCACGACGTTCGCCTACTCGATGCTGTTCGAGCGCAAAATCATGGGCTGGATGCAGCTGCGTCCCGGACCCAATCGGGTCGGACCGTGGGGGATGTTGCAGCCGGCTGCGGACGCGGCCAAGATGATGTTCAAAGAAGACTTGACGCCCCAGACGGCCGACCCGCTGATCTATCGGCTCGCGCCGTTCATTTCGCTGATCTGCGCGATGGGCGTCTACGCGGTGATCCCGTTCAGCGAGACGCCCTCGGGGAGCTTATGGTCGGTCGGCGATGTGAACGCCGGGATTCTCTTCGTCTTCGCGCTCACGTCGATCGGCATCTACGGGATCTCGCTCGCAGGGTGGTCGTCGGGCTCGAAGTTCCCATTGCTGGGCAGCGTCCGCGCGACGGCGCAGATGATCTCGTACGAGCTCTCGATGTCGTTGTCGGTGATCGGCGTGCTGATCCTTGCCCAGACGACGTCGTTGCGTGGAATCGTCCACGCGCAGTACGGCCTGTGGTTCATCGTGCCGCAGTTCATCGGCTTCGTCATCTACTTGGTTACAGCGGTTGCCGAGACGAATCGCGCGCCGTTCGATCTGGTCGAAGCGGAGACGGAGCTCGTCGCCGGTTTCCATACGGAGTACTCCGGCTTGCGGTTCGGGCTGTTCTTCATCGCCGAATATCTCAACATGATCACGGTCTCGTGCTTGGCGACCTTGCTCTTTCTCGGGGGATGGAACGCGCCGTTCGGGCTGACGATGGTCCCTGGCCTCGTGTGGTTCGTCCTCAAGGCGGGGCTGTTCATGTTCTTTTATGTCTGGTTGAGGGCGACGCTACCCCGCATTCGCTACGACCGCTTGATGGCGTTCGGGTGGAAAGTCTTGCTCCCCGTCGCTACGCTCAACCTGATCGTTACCGCCGTCATCGTCGCTCTAAGTTAGGCTGTTCGCATGCGTAAGAACCTGTTCAACGTCGCCGCGCTGTTCCAGGGATTCCGAACGACCCTCAGCTATGCGTTTCGCAAGAAGCCGACGATCGAGTATCCTACGGTGCGCAAGCAGCACGCGCCGCGCTTCCATGGCTTGCACGAGCTGCGCCGCTATGCCGACGGCAAGGAACGCTGCATCGGCTGCGAACTCTGCGCGATCGCCTGTCCGGCCAATGCGATCACGGTCGTCGGCGCCGAAAACGCGCCGAGCGACCGCCGCTCGCCGGGTGAACGCTACGCGGCGCGCTACGAAATCGACGAGCTGCGCTGCATCTTCTGCGGACTGTGCGAGGAAGCGTGCCCGACCGACGCCATCGTGTTGACGCCGCGCTTCGAGATGGCCGACTATCGTCGCGGCGCTTTCATCTATGCGAAGGACCGCCTATTGGTCCCGCCGAGCGCGGGGATCGGGGCGGCCCCCGACGAGCGCCCCGGCGGGATCCCGTCGGACTTGGGCGCGGTGACCAATCATAAGAGCACGGTCGACGTGCAAGCGGGGTATGACGCGACGTGGCGCGGCGGGCTCCTGCGCGAAGACCGCAAGGGGCTCGCGGGTTGATCGTCTTTTGGCTCCTGGCCCTCGCCCTCGTCGCGAGCGCCGTTTTCGTGATCACCGCGAAGAAGCCGGTCTACAGCGTCGTCGGGCTACTTGCCAACTTTACCGCGCTGGCCATCATGTATCTCACGCTCTCGGCGGAGTTTCTGGCCGTCATCCAAATCGTCGTCTACAGCGGCGCGATTCTGGTGCTGTTCGTCTTCGTCATCGCGCTGCTCTCGAGCGGCGTCGCGCCGTTCTTGGTCGGGCCCGATCGGCTTCCGGCCGCAGCGGGCGGTGGGACGATCGCCGCGCTCATCGGGCTCGCGCTCGTCGTCTTCGGCATCACGCAACATCCCGCGACGATCGGGCCGGCCGGCGGGGCGGCTCCCGTCGGTCCCGTCGGGACCGCGGGGGCGTTCGGAAGCGTCGCCGATTTCGGAAATGCACTCTTTACCGTGTATCTGCTTCCGTTCGAGATCACCGCGCTGATCCTGATGGTCGCGGTCGTGGCCGTCATCTTGCTGGCCGGCGATACCGGTCCGTCGATCCAGCAACGTCTGCGGCGCAAGCGTGAACCGATCGTCCGGGATCCCGCCTTCGACGCAGCGATGCATCGCGGCGAACCGTCGTCGGAGCGAGCGTCATGAGCGAAACGAGCCTGCCGGTTGCGCTGATCAACTACATCGGCCTCTCCGCAGTGCTGTTCTTCATCGGCGTCGCGGGTGTCATCGTCCGCCGCAACCCGCTCATCATGCTGATGTCGATCGAGCTGATGTGGAATGCCGCGAACCTGCTGTTCCTGGCCTTCGCGCGCGTTTGGGTCAACAACGCGGGGCACATCTTCGCTTTTCTCGTGATCACCGTCGCTGCCGCCGAGGCCGCCATCGGCCTGGCGATCGTCGTCGTCGCATTCCGCCGCGCGAAGTACGTCGACGTCGACGAGGCCGCGCTGATGAAGGGATGAGCAGCGCGTGCACGTGATGGGGGTCGAAGGGGCCTATCCGCTGCTGATCGCGCTGTGGCTTTTGCCGATGGCGAGCGCGATTGCGCTGTGGGCATTCGGTCCGCAGCTGCGCACGGCGGCGGGACCGATCGGGGCCGGTATCGTCGGGGTCTGCTTCGCGCTGGCGCTCTTCTCGTGGCCGGATGCCGTGCAGCGTGCGCACGGCGCGCTCGGCGCGCACCTGACCCTGTTCTCGTGGGGCTCGGGCTTCGACTTCGGGCTCTTGTGGGATCCGCTCTCGCTGACGTGGACGTTGATCATCACGGGCGTGGGATTCCTCATCATTACGTACGCAATCGGCTACATGGAAGGCGACGGTGCGTACGCGCGCTTCTTCGCGTACATGACGTTCTTCATCTTTGCGATGTTGACGCTCGTCCTCTCGGACAACTTCGTCGGCTTGCTTGTCGGCTGGGGCGGCGTCGGGCTCGCGTCGTTTTTCCTGATCGGCTTCTATATCGACCGAAAGACGGCCGTCGCCGCGGCGCGCAAGGCGTTCGTTATCAACGTCGTCGGTGACGTCGGACTCATGTTCGCGATCCTTGT
Organism: Binatia bacterium; assembly: GCA_035604635.1. GTDB lineage: Bacteria > Vulcanimicrobiota > Vulcanimicrobiia > Vulcanimicrobiales > Vulcanimicrobiaceae > DATNIC01. The sequence continues at coordinate 4,356 of DATNIC010000113.1, read as the reverse complement.
CATCGTCACGCAGGTCGGGTCGACGACCTATGCCGAGACGTTCGCGCGGCTCGGGCAGTTCTCGAACACGGCGCTGGTGCTGGCCTGCGTCGGCATTTTCATCGGCTGCGCGGCAAAGTCGGCGCAGGTCCCGCTGCATTCCTGGTTACCCGACGCAATGGAAGGTCCGACGCCCGTCTCCGCGCTGATCCATGCCGCGACGATGGTCACCGCCGGCGTCTATCTGATCGCGCGCTGCTGGCCGATGTGGAACGCGTCGCCGGACGCGCGCGACCTGGCCGGGTCGATCGGTGGGTTGACGGCCCTCATGGGTGCGATTCTCGGCTGCGCGCAATGGGACATCAAGCGCATCCTCGCGTACTCGACGATGTCGCAGATCGGCTACATGGTCATGGGCGTCGGGGTCGGCGCGTACGACGCGGGCGTGCTGCACTTCCTGACGCACGCATTTTTCAAGGCGCAGCTCTTCTTGGGAGCCGGACTCGTCATCCACGCGCTCGCCAACGAACAGGACGTGCGCAAGATGGGCGGCCTGCGAACGAAAATGCCGTTCGCGTTTTGGGCGATGCTCGTCGGCGTACTCGCGATTTGCGGGATCCCGCCGTTCTCCGGGTTCTTCAGCAAGGACGCGGTGATATACGGCGCGCTCGAACATGGTCATCCGTACTTGTATGCGATCGGTGTGCTAACGGCTGCGATCACCGCTTACTACATGTTTCGGTTGATCCTGGTGACGTTTTTCGGAACGTATCGCGGCGAGGTCGATCCATCGGATCTGGGGATCCGCCATCCGGAACTTGCCGGGATGCCGCCGCACGCTGCGCCGCAAGCGCATCACTCGCATCAGCCGGGTCCGATCATGAACGTCCCCGTCGCGATCCTGATGATCCCGACAACCGCCTTCGGTTGGCTCGCGATCGGGCCGGACAGTCCCTGGGAGCGGTTCTTCGGTCAACTCTTCGCGGGCGGAACGCACGTCGAGAAGGTCCCGGCGTCGATCGGCGAGGGGTTATCGACGCTCATCGTTCTCGCGCTCGTCTTGGTCGGTATCGGGCTCGCCTACTTGCGCTACGGGACATCGGCCGCGCGCGAGCACGCCGTCGAACGTTTGCGGACCGAATCGGTGCACATGCCGCCGGTCCTTGCCAACGCCTTTTATTTTGATGCTGCGATCGACGCGCTCTTCGTACGGCCGGCGCAAGCGCTGGGAAGATTCATGGGGCGGGTCGTCGATCCCATCGTCATCGACGGCGCCGTGCGAGAGGCGGCGATCGTTGCGGTCTCGCTTGGGAACCGTTTCCGGATGTTGCAAGGTGGCCTCGTACGCGGCTATGCGTTGACGATCGTCGTCGGCGTCATCTGCGTAATCGCTTACTACGCCGTAATGGGGGCGGGACGCTGATGCTGATCCCGGCGCTGGTCCTCGGTCCGATTCTCCTCGGTTTTGCCGCGCTGCTCATCCCGCGGCATGCACATGGTGCCGCCAAAGTCTACGGGTACGTTATAGCGCTCGCCGTCACGATCGCGACGATCGCGAGCGCTTCGGCGCCCGACGCGACGGTGCGCTGGCTCTCGCGTCCGTTCGAGGCCGCGTTCCACCTCGGCTGGACGGGGATCGGCTATTGGCTGGCGGTCTTGCTCGCGATCGTCACGTTGTGCGCGCTGGTCGCGGTTCGCGCGTCGCGTCAGCGCGATTTCGTCGCCTCGATCCTCGTCTTGGAAGGTGCCATGATGGGCGTCTTCGCCGCGAAGGATCTGTTGCTGTTCGCGCTCTTCTGGGATCTGATGCTGATCCCGGTGTTCTTTATCTTGGTCGGGTGGGGACCGGCGGTCGCAACCGCTTGGCGCTACCTCCTCTACAACCTCGTGGGTGGTCTGACGTTGTTGCTTGCGACGGCGGCGTTCGGAATCGCGTACGGATCGACGGACGTGATCGGCCGGACCGGCGTGACGCCGCTCGGCGACGTCTGGGCGCCGTGGATCTTTGCGGGCTTCGCGCTGGCGTTTCTGGTGAAGACGCCGGTGTGGCCGCTCCATACGTGGATGCCCGCTACCTATGCCGATCTGCCGCCCGAGGTCGCGGCGATCGTCAGCGCGGTCCAGTCGAAGGCCGGACTCTACGGCTTCATCGTCATCGGGATCCCGCTCTTCGGCAGCGCGATGCATGCCGCGCAGCCGCTGATGTTCGTCCTGGGACTCATCGCGCTGCTTTACGGCGGCTACATTGCGCTCGTCGAGAACGACGCAAAGCGCGTCGTCGCATACAGCTCGCTCTCGCACTTGGGTTTGATCCTGCTCGCGGTCTTCAGCGGGAACGATCTCGCGTTGCGCGGCGCCTTCGTGTATCTCATCGCGCACGGACTCTTCAGTGCCGCGTTGTTCCTCGTTCTCGGCTACGTCGAGCGGCGCGAAGAGACGCGTTTGCTCGACCGTCTCGGGGGGCTCGGGACGCGTAATCCGCGTCTTGCGGGCGCGCTCGTCCTCCCCGCTTTGGCCGCGCTCGGCCTTCCGGGACTCGCCGGTTTCGCGGGCGAGATCCTGATCCTCACCGGACTCTACCGTGCGGGCTACGTATGGCCGGCCGTCATCGCGCTGATCCCCGTCGTCCTCGCGGCCGCGTACATGCTGCGGGTCTACCAAGGGATGATGCACGGTCCGTCCGTCGCCGATCTTCCGGAACGCCCCGATCTGAATTGGGTGGAGGGGATCGCGCTCGCGCCCCTCGTCATCGCGTTCGTCTTGTTAGGCATTCAGCCGCTGCCTGTCGCGAACGGCTTGACGTTCGTTGCGGCGCAGACGGCAACCGCGCAGGGCCCGGCACCGCCTCCGTCGCCGACGCCCCAGGTGACTTGGGTGACCATCCCGGGCTCGATGGGCGGGTGGGTCCTCAAGCAAGTCGTGTATCCGACTCAGGCTCCGCAGAAGTGAACTACGCGCAATACTTCACGCAGGCGGATGGGTGGGCGCTCGCGCCGATTTTCATGGTTGCCGCAACTGCGCTCGTCGTCCTGATCGTCGATCTGTTCGAGAGCGGCCACGCGCGGCGTTATGTCAACATCGGGATCGGGATCGCCGGGTTGATCGCTGCGGGCTTCGTCGAAGCGCAGCAGTACGGTCATCCGTATGCCGCATTCTCAAATGCCTACGTCGTCGGTGGCTTCAGCGTCGTTTTCAGCGAGATCGTCCTCATCGCAACGATCTTTTCGTTGCTGCTCACGGCCGGCGTCGGACGCGACGATCAGATCGGCGGCTCGACGGCCTTGGTCCTGTGGAGCGCGGCCGGCGCGATGCTGATGACCGGCGCCGCGAACCTCATGACGATCTTCCTTGGGCTCGAGCTCCTCTCGCTTGGTCTCTACGCGCTGTGCGGTTTAGCCAACCGGGCAACGTCGCATGAAGCGGCGCTCAAATACCTGATCCTCTCATCGATGGCGTCGGGCTTCATGCTCTACGGGATGGCGCTGTTGTTCGGTGCGACGGGTTCGGTTGGGCTGGCCGCGTTGATCGGTGCGCCGCTCTCCGGGATGCTCGTCGTCGGCGTCGGTTTGTTCCTGGTCGGGATCGCCTTCAAGTTGAGCCTCTTTCCATTTCACGTTTGGACACCGGACGTTTACGAAGGGGCGCCGCTTGCGGTGACCGCCTTTATGAGCGTCGTCACGAAGGCCGGCGTCCTCGCGGTTTTGGCACGCTTTGCCTATGCCGCGCTCCCGCAGCACCGCGAACTCTTTGTCCCGTTGTGGATCCTCGCCGCTCTTTCGATGATCTTCGGCAACCTCGGCGCCCTCGCGCAAACCGATCTGAAGCGCCTGCTCGCGTATTCGGGGATCGCTCAGCTCGGCTACATCACGGTCGCGCTTGCCGGGGCGACGAGCCTGGGTCTGCGTTACGCGATCTTCTATTTGACCGCGTACCTCTTCATGAATCTCGGCGCTTTCGCCGTCATCGCGCTCTTGTCGCGCGAGCACGACGAAGGCTCCTCGCTCCAGGCATTCGGCGGACTCTCCGAGCGCAAACCGTGGGCCGCTGCGGCGATGGCATTCTTCCTGCTCGCGCTCGCGGGATTGCCGCCGACGGCCGGATTTACCGGGAAGATTCTCATCCTTGCGACGACGGTCGACGCCGGGTATGTTTGGCTGGCGGCGCTGCTGATCGTCGGGACGGCGATTTCATTCTATGCCTATATCAAGGTCATTCGCGTGATGTACCGGCCCGAGCCGCGTCCGCGGACGCACTACGTCTACGCGCACACGCTCCTCCCGTGGGTTGGGGTCGTCGTCGGCGCCATCGCGGTTCTCGCCATGGGCTTGTATCCGTTCGTCCCGAGCGACGTGTTGCCGTTGGTGAAGTGACCGGCGG
>DATNIC010000112.1:0-8618 GCA_035604635.1 Binatia bacterium | reverse complement strand
TGGCCGCAAAAGGGTTTACAGGGGGGGTGCGAGGGGCTATGATAGGTCCCGATGTTCTCGGTGGCCCCTCATGCCATCGGGGAATCATATAAGGAAGAGGGGACGGCGCGCCCTACGCGCCATCGCGGCAAAGCGTTCGCATGCTTGAGGGACATGCCAGCAAGTCTTTGTCGATAGGTCGGGGTCCGGCAGTGTATCACACTGGGATCACCGGCGCAGCCTGGAGGTGGGATTCCCCAGCCAAACCCGAGGAGACCCGAAATGAAAGCACTTGGTACGCACATTGTTTGCGAGCTATCCGGCTGTGATACCCGTGCCCTGACCGAAGTCGAACACGTGAAAGACATCATGGTCTCGGCAGCTCGCGAAGCAAACGCCACGGTGATGGAAGTAGCCTTCCATCGGTTCCAGCCGCAGGGCGTATCCGGCGTCGTCGTCATCGCAGAATCGCATCTCTCGATCCACACCTGGCCCGAAACGGGATATGCGGCGATGGATTTTTACACGTGCGGTGACCACACCGATCCTTGGAAAGCATGCGAGTACGCGGCCGCCAAATTCGGCGCAACGAGTATGCGGACCACGGAAGTGAAGCGTGGTATCGAGGCCGGCAAGGGACAGTACACGCATGTCGTGACTGCCGATGCCGAAAGGCGCGAACTCGCGAAGCGGACGGCATAACCGCCGCTGCGGCCCCATCGGCCGAGAGTTCGAAAAAAGGGCCCACCGTTAGGCGGGCCTTAACTCTGCCCCGATGCCGAAGACCGAGCACTGGCAGTGGTATGTCGAGGAATTTTCCCCGACCGAACTGCACCACCATGCGATCGCCGAGACGTACTACAGCGGCCGGACCGCATTCCAAGAAGTCGCGGTCGTTCGCAGCTTCGCGTTTGGGAAGATGCTGATCCTCGACGGGGACACGCAAAGTTCTCAGGCCGACGAACGGATCTATCACGAGGCGCTCGTCCACCCGGCTCTGGCCGCATGTCCCGATCGCTCCGACGTGCTGATTCTCGGGGGCGGCGAGGGCGCGACATTGCGCGAAGCGCTGCGCGCTCCCGGCGTGCGCCGCGCTACGATGGTCGACATCGACGGCGAAGTCGTCGCGTTGTGCAAACGCTATCTGCCGGAGTGGAGCGCGGGTGCCTTCGAAGATCCGCGAGCGCGCGTCGTCATCGGCGACGCGCTTGCTTTTCTGCGCGACGATCGCGCCAAATACGGCGCCGTCATCTCCGATTTGACGGAACCGCTGCCCGATTCGCCGTCGCACGTGCTCTTCAACGGCCAGGTTTTTCGCGACATCAAGGCGCGCTTGATCGAAGGCGGGATCTACGTGCTTCAGGCGAGCACCGCCGGCTTTCACAACCTCGCGCTCCACGCCAAGATGGCGCGCACTTTGCGCGGGTACTTCAAGTACGTCCGCTCGTTCTACACGCACGTCCCGGCTTTCGATAACGATTGGGCGTTCATCGCCTGCAGCGACGCGTTCGACGCGGCCGCGCTCGACGCGGCGGTGATCGATCGGTATTGCGGCGGGCTGTCGGGCGAGAGCTATTTCTACGATGCGCAGACGCATCGGCGGCTGTTCAGCCTGCCGCTCTATTTGCGTCGCGCGTTGGCAGCCGAGGGCGACGTCTTCCCGTGAACAAAGGCGACGTCGACTTGGACGCCGTCCGGCGCGACTGGGAAGCGCATCGGGCAAAGTTCGTCGACATCTTGGACATTCGGCTCGAGTCATTGGCCCACGGCGCGGCCGTCATGCGCATGCCGTTTCGCGAGGAGATCACCAACGGTGTCGGCGCCGTCCACGGCGGCGCGATCGCAAGCCTGTGCGATACGGCATTCTATCTTGCGCACGCGTCGCTCTACGGCCGCGAGGAGGACACGGTGACCGCGGAGATGGTGTGCAATTTCCTTGCGCCGGCCCGGCCGCCCCACGACCTGATCGCGCGCGCCAAGGTGCTCAAAGCGGGGAGGCGGATCGTCTTCGGTGAGGTCTCCGTCTATAGCGGGGACCGACTCGTCGCGCACTCGACGTTAAACTTCTTCAACCCGAATCGCTGATGAAGCGGACCCCGCTCTATTCCGAGCACGTCGCATTGGGCGCACGGATGGTCCCGTTTGCGGGCTTCGAGATGCCGGTGCAGTACGCGGGGATCTTGCAAGAGCACGGCGCCGTTCGCCATCGAGCGGGACTGTTCGATCTCTCGCACATGGCGCAGTTCGAACTGCGTGGCGAGGACGTCGGGCCGTGGGCCGATGCGTTGACGGTCAATCTGGTTTCGACGATGAAGCCCGGCGGCGCGCGCTACAATTTATTTTGCAACGAGTCCGGCGGGACGCACGACGACGTGATCTTCTACCGGCTCGACGACCGGTGGCTCCTGGTCTGCAACGCATCCAACGCCGACAAGATGTGGGCGCTCTTGACCCAAAGACGCTCGGGCGACGTTGCGCTCACGGATCGCCGCGCGGACAGCGCGCTGATCGCCTTGCAGGGCCCGCGCTCCATCGAGATTCTCGGTCCGCTCGTCGACCGCGACCCCGCCGCGCTGCGCTACTATTCGAGCGCGCGGATGACGGCGTGCAGCCGCCCGGCGCTGGTCGCTCGAACCGGCTACACCGGAGAAGACGGCTTCGAACTCTTCATCGCAGCCGGGGACGCAGCTGCGGTCTGGCGGCGCCTGCTCGAAGCCGGACGAACGGCGGGGCTAGAGCCGGCGGGGCTCGGTGCGCGCGACGTGCTGCGGCTTGAAGCGGGAATGCCTCTCTACGGTCACGAGCTCGAGGAGGATATCTCACCGCTGCAAGCCGGCTTGGGTTGGGCGGTCAAGTTCGAGAAGCCGCGGTTTACCGGGAAGACCGCCCTCGAGCGACAGCGCGACGCGGACAGCTACCCGCGCATCGCGGGGCTGGTGATGAGCGGGAAAGCTCCGGCCCGCCCCGGGTACGAAGTTGTCCACGGCGGCGCCGTCGTCGGTGAAGTCCGCAGTGGCTCGGTCGGTCCTTCCGTAGGACGAAACATCGCAACGGCGCTGCTGCGGCCCGATGTTACGCAACCGGGGGCGCGGCTAAGCATCCGGATTCGCGGCGTCGAACACGAAGCCGAAGTCGTCAAACTGCCGTTTTACAAAAGAGCTTAAGGCGAGGGGATACGCGAGTGGCGCAGCCTAGCGGCCTGTTGTTCAGCAAAGAGCACGAATGGGTGAAGTTCGACGGAGATGTCGCGACCGTCGGGATCAGCAACTACGCGCAAGAGTCACTGGGGGACATCGTCTACGTCGAGTTGCCGCGCGTCGGCAGCGCGGTCAAGCAGTTCGGCAATAGCGGCGTCGTCGAATCCGTGAAGGCCGTCTCGGACCTCTTTACGCCGGTCGGCGGCGAGATCATCGAAGTCAACGGCTCGCTCGAAGATGAGCCGGCGAAAGTCAACCGCGATCCATTCGGTGAAGGCTGGCTCTTCAAGGTGAAGGTCGCCGACGCGAAGGATCGTGAGAAGCTCCTCTCCGGCGACCAATACGACGCGTTTATCGCCGAACAAAAATAGCTTGAGCTATACACCTCATACGCAGCGCGACATCGAGGAGATGCTGCGCGCAGTCGGCGCCGGCTCGCTCGAAGAGCTGGTGCACGTCCCGGATGCCGTCGCCGTTCGCGCGCCGATCAGCGTCCCGCCGGCCCTCGCGGAATCGCAACTGCTCGACCGGATGACCGCGCTTGCCGGGCGCAACAGCGCCCAGGAGTACACGTCGTTTCTCGGTGCGGGCGCCTACCGGCACTACGTCCCTCCGGTTATCGCGGCGCTCTCGATGCGCGGCGAGTTTCTGACCTCGTATACGCCGTATCAGGCGGAAGTCTCGCAAGGGTACTTGCAAGCGATCTACGAGTGGCAGACCTACGTCGCACTCTTGACCGGCCTCGACGTCGCGAACGCTTCGGTCTACGATGGAGCGACCGCGCTCGCCGAGGGCGCGATCATGGCCGTCAACGCGACCGGCCGTCGCAAGATGCTCGTCTCGCGCGCCGTCCACCCGAACTATCGCGCGGTCCTGCAAACATACGCGGACGGCATGGAGCTCCGGATCGACGAGCTAGCATACTCGTCCGACGGCCGGACGGATTTCTCCGGGTTGGCCGAGGCGGTTGGCGGCAAAGGGTATGCGGCCGTCGTCGTCCAGTCACCGAATTTCTTCGGTACGATCGATCCGCTGCCGCGCGACCTCGCAGCGACGCTTCGCGCGAGCGGGACGCTCCTCATCAGCGTGACGGCGGAAGCGCTCGCGCTGGCCGCGCTTGCAACGCCGGCGTCGTGGGGCGCCGACATCGCGGTCGGTGAGGGCCAATCGTTCGGCGTCGCGGTCGCATACGGAGGGCCGCATGTCGGATTCATCGCGACGACCAACGAGCATTTGCGGCGCATCCCCGGCCGGCTCGTCGGCAAGACGCTCGACAAGGAAGGCCGTGACGCTTACGTCCTGACGCTGCAGGCGCGCGAGCAGCACATCCGGCGCGAGAAAGCGACCTCGAACATCTGCACCAACCAAGCGCATTGCGCATTGACGGCGACGATCTATCTGGCCGCGCTGGGCAGGACCGGCTTGAACGCGTGCGCCTCGCTCAACCTGCGCCGCGCGCACGAGCTGGTCAAGCGCGTCGGCGCGCTGCAGGGTTTCGAGCGGCGCTTCGGCGCGCATTTCTTCAATGAGGTCGTTGTGCGGGTCCCCGGCCGCGCCGCAGACGTCCTGACTTACCTGGAGGGCTGCAAGATTCTGGGAGGCGTCGATTTGGGGCGCTGGTATCCGGAGCTGCGCGACTGCGTCCTCATGGCGGCAACCGAGCTGACCACGCAAGCGCAGATCGCCCGCCTCGTCGCGGCACTGTCCGAATTCACAACCCGTCCCGGAGCGCGCGTTGCCGTCCGGGACTGAACGAGAGCCGATCCCGTTGATCTTCGAGACCGGCCAAGACGGCCGTGCCAATCGCTATTTCGAAGACGGGCCGGAGATCGCGGAGCTCTTACCGCGCAAGCTCGTGCGCGATGAGCTGCCCTTACCCGACAACAGCGAACTCGACGTCGTTCGTCACTTCACCCGCCTCTCGCAGCGCACGTTTGGGATTGACAGCGCATTTTATCCGCTGGGATCGTGCACGATGAAGTACAACCCGCGCGTGAACGAGGCCGCTGCGGCGCTTCCGCCGCTGCGCGACTTGCATCCGTTCGCGCCGGACGCGCTCTCGCAGGGCGCGCTTGCGATCATGTGGGAACTCGAGCGCGCGCTCTCCTCGCTGTTCGGGATGGCGGCCTTCTCGCTCAATCCGGCGGCCGGCGCCCACGCCGAGCTGGCGGCGCTTCTGATCTCCAAGGCCTACTTCGCTGCGCGCGGCGAGAGCGCGCGTAACGCGGTGATCGTTCCGGACACGGCGCATGGGACGAATCCCGCCTCGGCAGCGATGGTCGGGTACAAGGTCATCTCGCTGAAGTCCGACGCGCGCGGTCGCGTCGACCCGATCGTCTTGCGCGAAGCGGTCGGAGCGAACACCGCGGTCTGCATGATGACCAATCCGAACACGCTCGGACTCTTCGAGGATCACATCGCCGAAATCGCGCGCGTCGTCCACGATGCGGGCGGCCTGATGTACTACGACGGCGCCAACGCGAACGCGCTCATGGGGAATGCGCGGCCCGGCGACATGGGCTTCGACCTCATGCACTTGAACCTGCACAAGACTTTCTCGATCCCGCACGGCGGCGGCGGGGCTGGAGCCGGTCCGCTTGGCGTCGCCGCGCACTTGGTCGATTTTTTGCCCACGCCCGTCGTTACCGCAAGCGGCGGGAGCGGGAACGGGTGGCGCGCCAGCGACGATGAGGTTTTCCGGCTCGAATTCGAGCGGCCGCTTTCGATCGGCCCGATGCGTTCGTTCTGGTCGAACTTCGCGCACGTCGTTCGCGCGCTGACCTATGTCTACGCGAACGGACTTGAAGGCCTCTCGCGGGTCTCGCAGCTCGCCGTCCTCAACGCCAACTACGTGCGGGCCGGGCTGCGCGACGTCCTAGACATTCCGTATGACGAGCCATGCCGCCACGAGTTCGTCGCCTCCGCACAGACGCTCAAGCGCGAGACCGGCGTCCGCGCGCTCGACCTCGCCAAGGCACTGCTCGATCGCGGCTATCATGCCCCGACGATCTACTTCCCCTTGCTGGTCCCCGAATGTCTCATGGTCGAGCCGACCGAGACCGAGTCCAAAGAGACCCTGGACGGCTTCATCGAGGCCCTCAAGGAGATCGTCGCAACCGCCCAGGCGAACCCGGCCGCGATCCTCTCCGCCCCGCGGCTGACCCCGGTCGGGAGGCTCGATGAGGCCCGGGCTGCCCGCCAGCCGGACCTCCGCTGGAGGCCGCCGGAGCCCCCCTCCGGGAGCGCTCCTTCTTGGAGCCGGTTGATATAATGTGAGTAACTAGAGGCGGAGCAGAAGTGCTCCGCCTTGACTCTCTCGGAAAGTGGTCATGCGGATCAAATACGAGGTCTCCGCCGGGGGACTAGTGCTCCGTCGCCAAGGGTCGGCGTATGAAGCGCTGCTCATTGGGCGGGGGAATCCGCGTGTGTGGTCGCTCCCCAAAGGCCACGTCGAGGCCCGCGAAACCCACGAGCAAGCGGCGCTCCGGGAGGTCCGGGAAGAGACCGGGTGTTGGGCTGAGATCCTGAGCAAGCTGTCCGACATATCGTACTGGTTCTACTTGAACCGCAGTAAGCACAAAAAATCCGTCCACTTCTATTTGATGCGGTATCTCTCGGGCGATACGGCCAACCACGACCACGAAGTCGACGAGGCAGCCTGGTTCGAGATCCGCGCCGCGAAGCGCGCGCTCAAATACGTAAACGAGAAACGATTGGTTGATTTGGCGATGGAATACATCGAACGCGAAGGTGACGCGGTCTTCGAGCCGGAGACCGCGCCGGTTCCGATGACGGCGAGGGAAACTCCCGCAAGTTGATGCCGATGCCGGTCGAGGAGCGTGCCTGTCGCGTCTCACTCGACGTCTTTGACGGTCCGCTGGACCTTTTATTAAACCTGGTGAAAGAACGGCAACTCGACATCGCGACGGTGCGGCTATCCGTCGTCGCCGATCAATATCTCGCGTACGTTCGGATGATGGAAGCGCTCGACTTCGAGCTCGCGGCCGAATATCTCGTGATCGCGTCCACGCTCCTTTTCCTGAAATCGAAATCGCTGCTTCCGCCGATCCCGGCCGACTTCGAATCCGGCGAGGAATCGGCCGAAGCCGTCGAGGCCCGCCTGCGCGAGCGTCTGCTCATCTACTCGAAGTATCGCGAGGCCGGCGACGACCTGCGCGCGCGTGCGGCCGAGGCGAGCGCGTACTACCTTCGCGATGCCGGAGATCCCTCGACCGAGATGGTCCAGCGCTACCGCATCGACAGCGCAAAACTCGCCAATGCGCTCCTCGCGGCGCTGCGCAACGCGCGCCCGGAAAAGAGGACGATCGTGCGCGAGCGCGTCTCGCTGCTCGAGCAGATGAACTACGTGCTCGGGCGGGTGCGTGCCGGCGGAGTCAGTTTCTTCATACTGTGCGAGGCCCTCGACAAGCTCGCGATCATCGTGACGTTCCTGGCGATCCTCGAACTGATCCGGCGCAACCGCATCGTCGTCGAGCAAGAGACGGCGTTCGGCGACATCCGGCTCCTACCCGCGGATCCGCAGCGTGCAAGCTGAGATGGTCGAGACCGCCGCCTTGCAGCTCGAGGTCGAGGCGCTGCTCTTCGTTGCAAGCGAGGCGCTCTCGATCAAGGAGCTCGCCAAGTTGACGAAGGCGTCGGAGGTCGAGGTCACGCAAGCCTTGGCGCAGATCGAAGCCGACTTCGCGGACCGCGGCATGATCCTGCGCGAGATTGCCGGAGGCTACCGGTTCGCCAGCACCCCGGCGGCGCGCGAGGTCGTCGAAGAGTATCTGCTGCCCCCCAAGACCAACCTGTCGCCCGCCGCGCTCGAGACGCTCTCGATCATCGCGTATCAAGAGCGCGATGAGGGCGGCCCGGTGACGAAGACCGATATTGAAGCGATCCGCGGCGTCAGCGCCGACAGCGTGATCGCGACCCTGCTCGACCGCCGCTTCATCGAGGAAAGCGGCCGCAAGGACGTCGTCGGACGTCCGATCCTCTATCGCACTACACCTGAGTTTCTGGAGGCCTTCGGCCTGCGCTCCCTCGAGGAATTGCCGCAGATCGACTTCAGCGGCGTCCCAGCGGAGCTCAGCCTTCCCATCCGAAACGAGAACGAATCATCAAACGCATCGGCAGTCTAGACCAGCATCCCCAATCGACCCAGGCCATTTGGAAAAAAATCGAAGAGAACTCGCAAGCGGTCGCCTTGGCGCGCGAGCTCATCCGGCCGGGCGAGACCTTCGAGCTCACCAGCGATCAGCGCGCCGCCGTCGACGCGTTCGTCTCCGGGCTCGAGAATGGAACCTTCGAGTTCCTGTTTCGCGCCCCGACCGGTTCGGGCAAGACCGAGGTCCTCATGCGCGTCGCGGTCGACACGGCGCTCAAATCCGGCGGCTACGTGTGCATCGTCGCACCGACGCGCGATCTCGTCCGCCAGCA
>DATNIC010000111.1:0-10277 GCA_035604635.1 Binatia bacterium | reverse complement strand
TTTTACACGCGCCGGTTTGAACGTTGATATCACGACGTTTCCGAGCGCCCCCGCCATGATTGCGGCGGTGATCGGGAACGCCATCGACGTAGGCACGGCCGACGTCATTCAGTTAGGCAACGCATACAATCACGGGGTCGGCCTCGCGTTCTTCGCCGGCGCCGGGCTCTATACGAGTACTGCTCCCGCAACGTTTCTCTGCGTCGCAAAAGACAGCCCGGTCCGCACGGCCAAAGACCTCGAAGGAAAAACCGTCGCCGTGGTCGCCTTGACGTCGATCAGCACCATGACGGTCCGTGAATGGATCCGCGAGAACGGTGCCGATCCCGCTCTAGTGACGTTTTTCGAAATACCGTTCTCGTCGATGGTGCCCGCGCTCACTCGGGGTACGACGGCGGCGGCACTCATCGGCGAACCGTTCATTAGCGTCTCCAAGGGTGATGTGCGTCTTCTCGCCGACGCGCAGCACGTGATCGCAAAGTCCTTCTACATCTCGGCGTTGTTCGCGTCGCGCGATTGGTTGGCGCGCAACACGGATGCGGCGCGACGCCTCCGCGACTCGCTCTACCAGACGGCCCGCTGGGCCAACGCGCATCAAGCCGACACCGCGGCGATCCTCTCGAAGTACACGAAACTCGACGTTGACCGGATTCGCGCGATGACGCGGGCCCGTTTTGCGACCTCGCTCGATCCGCGCCTTATGCAGCCGGTCCTCGACTTTGCGTTCAAGAACGGCGCGCTCGACAAACCCGTCAACGCCGCCGCGTTGATCGCCCCTATTGCGCCATGATCTCCCGCGCGTCAAACGGCTTGGGGATGACATTGTACTTCGCGGCGATGTCGATCACGGGTTGAATATCACGGGCCTGCAGCGTGATACCGGTTACGATGCGTGGGACGCGCGCGGCCCGCTGTGGGTCGATCCCGGCCCAGGTTGCGAGCAAATCGACGGTCTCGGATTGATGAGCGTTCGTATAGGCCGACGCTTGCGCGACGATGCGCTGGAATTTCGCTACGACGTCCTTGTTCTTGGCGACGTAGTCCGTGCTCGCAAACCACGCCGACTCGAGAAAGCGGCTCGCCACCGCGCTGTAGGTCAGGCCGAGGACGCGCGCCTTCCCCGAATCGACCGCGTCGCTGATGAACGGCTTGACCTGCGCGATCGCCTGAACTCGTCCGGTCTCAAGCGCAGCGTCCAACGCCGGAAAGGGGATCTCGACGAACGAAATGCTGTGGGGATCGGCCTTGTTCGCCTCCATCCACGCTAAGGTCGCCATCGAATTCAAATCGTTGAGCGCCGGCGTGCCGACCGTCTTGCCGGCGAGGTCGCCGGCGGTGCGCAAGTTCGAACTCGCCGCGACGAGCAGCGCGGCGTCGGGCGCCTTCGGATCGTAGATTGCTGCCGGTGCAACCAGGACGAGCGGGATACCGCGCGCATGCCCCGCAACGATCGAGACGATATTCCCCTTTCCGATGTCGACCGATCCGCCCGCGACCGCCGCCGAGATCGCAGCGCCGCTGTTTGCGCGGTCCATGGTGACGTTGAGGCCCGCCTGCCGGAAAAGGCCGGCGCGCTGCGCATAGAGTACGGGCATCACGTCATCGACCGGCGACGCCGAGAGACGGATCGTTACAGGCGCGTTCGTCTGGCCCATAAGCGCTGCGGCGCACAGCAGTGCGGCGATACGCGCGAATTTGCTCATCGATCGCCTACCACGTTTTTGAGCGGGATGCCGCCCATCCCGCTGACCGCATAGAACTCCTGCGTCTTCGTGTTCCAGCTCGCCATCACGACCGACTGATCCGACAATCCGTGGCCGTCGCCGCGGGAGAAATCGTAGACGCCGTCGATCCCGGCGAAATTCCTTAGCCCCAAAATGTAGTTCTTCAGATCGGCGGCCGTCGCCGTTGGCCCGAGCTTGCGCAAACCGCTGAGCACGATGCTGGCCGCGTCCCAGAGGAACGGCGCCGAGCCCGGTTCGGGCTTGACGTTCGCACCTTTGAATGCGGCGAAGAATTCCGCAATCGGCGCGCGCAACGGCGAGTTTGCCGGCAGGTTCGGCACGAGATAGGGAACCCCGGGCATCACCAGTTCCTTCGGATAGAACGTCAGATACTGCGCGAGCTGGGCCGCGTGCATGTTCGCATTCGTCGTTTCGACGGGCAGCGTGACGCCGGCGTCGCTGAGCCCGCGGAGCACCGTCCCGAAGGCGGTCCCCGCGCTCCACACGATGACCGCCTGCGCGTTCGAACCCTTCACGTGCGTCGCTTGGGCGGTGATGTTGATATCGCTCGGATTGAAGTGTTCCCAGTCGACGATTTGAACGTTCTTGTTCTCCGGATATTTCAAAATGTTATTGGTCGAAACGTCGTCGACTTGGCCGGAGCCGTCGGTGCTCGAGATGATCGCGAGACGCGTCCACCCGCGCAGCTGCAGATAGCGAATCATCCCGTTGACGAACGGATCCAACGCTACTTGTGTGGCGAAAACGTAGCCGTCCTTCGGCGGATAGATCGACGGGACCAAACAATACATGACGGGACCGTCTTTGTAGTTCGGCATCATCGCGCTGCACAGCGATCCGCCGTTGGAGCCGAGGACGACCGCGGGATGTTTCGCAACCATTGCCTGGCTGAGCTGAACGGCAACCTGAGGCGACGATTGATCGTCGTGTACGTCGAAATGGATCGGCTGTCCGCGCAAGCCGCCGTGGCGGTTCGCGTAGTCTTCGAAGACCTTGAAGCCTTGCGCATCCGCTCCGCCGACGAACGCGTACGACCCGGTCAGCGATAAAATGACGTCGATGTTGTACGGCGACGCCGACGACGCCGGGCCGGCCGAGACGGCTAGCACGGCGCAAAACAAGATCAACGCGGTGATACGTTGCAATTTCATCGCTGGGCCTTCCCGGAATCATTCGTCAGTGCTGCAAAGACGCGTTCTGCGGTAATCGGAAATTCGTAGATGCGGATGCCGCCCGCGCGCGAGACGGCGTTCGCGATCGCGGGTGCAACGCCGGAGTTGCTGAGCTCGCCGGCCATCTTGGCGCCGTGCGGTCCATTGCCCGGCGGTGCTGCGACGTAGACCGTTCGCAAAGGCGGGACGTCCACGACGGTCGGAAGCTTGTAGTCTCCCAGACTTGCCGTGGAGATCCTTCCGTCTTCGTCGATCTCGATTTCTTCCGACAACGCGCCTCCCAAGCCATAGACGAAGCCGCCGGCGATCTGTCCGCGGTGTGCGGTCGGGTTGATGATCGGACCGACGTCGGCCACGAACACTGCGTCGCACAAGCGAAAAGCCCCGGTGGCCCGATCAAGCTCGACGTCGACGGCATATGCGCCAAACGTATAGTCGGGCAGCGTCCCGTCGCCGTGATGGTCACCGTCGAAGGTTCCGATAACCTCGAGCGGCCCGCTCGCGCCGCGCGCGATTTCGGCGCGCAATTTCTGCGCGGCGTCCTCGACCGCGCGGCCGACGATGTGCGTCACGCGGCTCGCTCCCGAGCCGGGGTCCATCGGAGCCTCCGCGGTCGTCCCGCGGCGCACGCTGATCCGTTCCGGATCGATCGAGAGCGCTGCAGCCGCGACTCGGCGCACCGCCGTGAACACCCCCGCACCTTGATCGGGGACCCCGAGGACGATCTCGACCCCGCCGTCGGCCGAAAGCCGCATGCGAACTGCGGTTTTGCCCCCGCCCGTATGCGTGCAGACGAGCGAGACGCCCCGCGCGCGGCCGGGCGGGAGCGCGGTGCGCGCGCTTTCGCGCGCGAGCTGCTCGAGGACCTCGCGACCCATGGGATGGTGCATCGCCTCGCCGGTCAAGGCCGTCTCGCCCTCGCGCATCACGTTGCAAATTCGAAACTCCAGCGGATCGCGATCCAATGCCGCCGCGATGATGTCGACGTGCTGCTCCCACGCGAAAAAGGTCTGAACTTCGGCCGGTCCGCGCATGTGCGCCGCCGGGACCGTGTTCGTATACACGCAGGTCACGTCAAGCCGGACGTTGGGGACGTGATAGGGGATCGCGCCGTAGCCGTAGCCGGGGACAAGCAGCGGGACGGGTTTGCCCGCCGCGTATGCCCCGCCGTCGTAGACGACTCGCGACGCATGAGCTACAAACTTGCCGTCTTCGTCAACCGCCGTTTTCAACGTCATCGAAGTGCGATGCCGCGTCGTCCCCGCAGTCAGCTCGTCGCCGTACGACTGCACGTGCCGCACCGGCCGGCCCGTCGCCTTGGCGAGAAAGTAGCACGCAAACTCGTCGATCGTGAGGCCTTTGCCGCCGAAGTCACCGCCGATCGCCGAGGTCTCAACGACGATGCGTTCCGGCGGTATCTCCGCGACGAACGAGAGCTGATCGCGCAGCGCAAACGGAGACTTGTTCGGCGATTGTACGTGCACGACGTCGTCGCCATCGATCCACACTAGCGCGGCGTGAGGTTCAACGTAACCGCAGTGCTGCCGCGGCGTGTGGAAGGTGTGCTCGAAGACGCGGTGCGCGCGCGCAAAGATCGGCGTGAGGTCGCTCTCGCCTTTCGTGTAGGCGACGGCACCCTGCACGTTCGGGTGCGGTCGCTGCGGGCGCGGCCGCCCGTTGAAGACGGGGAAATGGTATGCGTCCCACTCGGGATGCAACACGGGCGCACCGGCTTCGAGCGCCGCGTCGACATCGAGAATCGCGGGCAGTGGTTCGTAGACGACGCGAATCGCACGCGCCGCTTCTTCGGCCGCCTCGCGAGTCTCGGCCGCGACCGCGGCGACGCGCTCGCCGATGAACCGCACCACGTCGTATGCGAGGACGGGCCAGTCGTACAGCTGACGCCCGAAGCGACGCGGTCCGATATCGGCGCCGGTGAGAACCGCCTTCACACCCGTGACGGCCTCGGCCCCGCTTCTGTCGATTCGGACGATGCGCGCCGACGCGTGCGGGCTCATGACGAACGCCGCCCAAAGCGTCCCGGGCCGGGCGATGTCCGCGGTGTACTGCATCCGGCCGCTCACCTTATCGCGCCCTTCGATGCGATATTCAGGCTGCGAAAAAAGATCGACCGCCGTCGGGACGCCGGCGGTCATACCTGGAACTTGACGAGAGCCGTCCCGGTCAGCCACTCGCGCACCGGTTCATACGCGAGGATCTCCGCCGGGCGGTCGGCAACGAGGCCGGCAACGAGGAGCCAGTTCCGGATCTCTTGCGCTCCGTTGCCGGCTTCCTCATAAAGGCGGACGGAGTTCCACTCGTTCAGGAACGTCCGCGTCGCGCCTTTGCAGATGGTCTGTAGGAAAGCGCGATCGAAATCAATATTGATCGGCCCGACGTCATCGAGCGTCAAAGCCGGCTTCCCCATCGCCAAACGCGTCCCGGCGGGCCGGCGCATGAACTGCTGCTGTTCGACGGTGCCGACCCAGTGCGATAGCCCGCCGGTCCCGACGACGACGACCCTGCCCGGCGGTCCGCCCTCAATCGCGCTGCCCAGCTTGCTCCCGACCTCGTAACTGCGATGTAAGGTCGGAAGCGGCGGGACGTTGCAATTCTGCGCGATCGGGACGATCGGAATGAAGTCATCACCGAAAGCGAGCATGAGCGGCGTTATGAACGAGTGATCGATCTGCATCGATTCCGAAAATGCGAGATCGACGCTCTCCGCGATCGCGCCGTCGAGTATCGCCTGCGCAAAGCGCTGATGAACGGGGACCGTGAACTTGGGAAGCTCCGAGTCGCCGATTCCGGCGGCGGATTCGCTGACGCCGATCGTGAATTGCGGAACCTGCGAGAAAGGATAGATGCGTCCGTGATCGGTCGCGATCAGGACGAGCGCGTCGGGCGCAAGCTCGCGGATCTGCCGGCCCATCTCCGCAAAGGCGCCGTAGACGGAGTCGCGCTGCCCCTTCGGCGCACGGTCGCCTCGGCTGATGAACAAGCCGGCGTGCGAACAGGCGTAAGCTCCGACGATCTCCATGTCGCGCCTACGCCGTCAACTTCAAGAACGAGAGGACGAGCTCGTTGAATTCCTCGGCGTGCTCGACCTGCGCCCAGTGACCGCAATTTCCGAAGATGTGCATCTGCGCTTTGGGGATCATGCGCGTCATGAGCAACCCGACGTCGAGGGCGCCGGCGCGGTCGTCCATTCCCCAAACGACGAGCGTCGGTGCCTTGACGCGGCCGAACTCGGCGCTGAGATCCTGCTTCTGGCCCGCCGGCAGCGAATGTACCTTGACCGTGTCGGGATCGATGCTCGCCTCGTAGCGCTCTTTCACCAGCTCGTCGGTTACGAGGCTGGTGTCGTAGACCAGCGTCGTCAAGAGCTTGCGCATCTTCTCGATCGAAGGACCACCGTCTTTATAGTAGGCGCCGATCAGCTTGACGCCCTCGACGGGCATCGGTGCGAACAGGCTGTGGATCACCGGCGCGCTACCGATCATCACGACCCCTCCGACGCGCTCCGGATAGTCGATCGCGGTTTTGAGCGCGACTTGGCCGCCGTATGAGTTCCCGACGAAGTCGGCGCGTTCGACATCGACCGCGTCCATGAAATCGCGCATGATGCGCGCCAGATTGGTGAGCTTCGGCGCCTCGATCACGATCTTTTCCGATTTACCGAACATCGGTAAGTCGACCAACAGGACGCGATGCTCGCGCGAGAACGCATCGAGGTTGCAACGAAAGTTGCCCCAGCTGCTCGCGCCGGGACCGGCGCCGTGCAGGCAGATCATCGGCGGTCCGCTGCCAACTTCGTTGTAGTGGATCTTGACGTTTCCGGCTTGCACGAATTTGCTGGTCGACGCTTGCGAGATCGTGATCACGAGGATCGGGTCCTTTCTTTCGCTTCGAGGCCGACGTCGGTGCGAGATCGAGTGCAGGTGTCGATTGCGATGGCGATGAGCGAGCGCGTCAGCTGCTCCATCGCGCGAACGCTGACGACGCCCATCGAAAACCGGCCGGCGAACGGCGCGTCGGCACCGAGCTGCCCCATCCCGATCCGTGCCGTCGGGACGCCGTGGCCGCGCAGGATGTTCGCATCCGTCGCTCCGCTGGTCCCCGTGCGTGGGACGTGCGGACGCCCTTCGATCATCTCCCACGCTTTGACGCTCGAGGCGACGATCCAGTTGTCGGGCGGCGTCGACGTTCCGGGGATCGCCAGGATCATCGTCCTCTCGATCCTGATCCCGGGCTCGGCGGCTCGAATCGCGTCGAGAGCCTCATCGAGCTGGCGCTGCGCTTCGAGCGGGTCGGTGCGCGGGCTGACGCGCAAATCGACAAAGATCTTGCACGTTTCCGGGACGAACGCGGGCTTTTCGGGCCAGCCTCCCTCGATCGCGCTGATGCTTCCCCTCGGCGCGACCAGGCCCGAGGTATTGTGCGCCGTGTATTGGGGGAACCACGCCTGCAGCTTCGCGATGACGGTCGCCGCGTCGAGGATCGGATTTCTGCCTCCGGGACGCAATCCGATCCCGGCGTAGTTGAAATCACCGTGGACTGCGATTTCGAACCAGCACAGCCCGACCTCTTCGTGAGCGACGGCGCCGCCGGGTTTGGCGATTACCGCAAAATCCGGCTGGTAGCCGTGCTCGAGCATGAACGCGCAGCCGACGCCGTGGCCGACTCCGGGTTGCCTGATCGAGGGGTCTGGCGATTTGTTGACCGGCATTCCGCCGCCGCCTAGGCCGGCGATCAAGTCGCCGCGCAGAGGTATGCCCGCGCGAGCGATCGCTCGCGTCGCGGCGACGACGCAAGCCGCGTGCCCTTTCGGATTCTCCGCACCCAGGCCGATGACGTAGTCTCCGTCGGCGAGCGGTTTTGGAATCAGATCGGGCCTGCCGGAGAAGTCGATCCACGGCCCGTCTTCGACGGGATTGCCCGCGATGTGCATGTCGATCGGCGCATAGAGCATCAAGCTCGGGCCCGTTCCATCACCGGACCGGCGCGCGACGGCGTTTGCCTGCTTGCCTTCGATGCGCTGGCAGACCGCTTCGACACCGCCGTCACTCAATTCGCCGGCCACGTACTCGGCGAGCTCGAGCTCGCCGCCCGCCGGGCTCGGAATCGCGGTCATCGCCATGACGATCCGGCGCAAGTCGTCGCCGCTCACGAACGCGCACGCAGCCTCGAACCATGCCTGCTGTTCGCCGGAGAAACGTCCGGACGAGATCGCGGTGCTCAATCGACTCTTCCGTTCCCGGCCGCCGCGTGTTCCTCACACAGGCGCCGCCAGGCGATGAGCGAGTGATCCGGTCCGAAGAGCTGCTCCGGCGGCGTCCGCATGAGCCCGACCATGCTCGCATCCTGATCGTTGAACTGGACGTGAAACACCCAGCGCAAAAGAAGCCAATACCGCAAGCGGAAGACCAGCGCCCCGATGCCTGACGTGTGCTTGACCACGAACTGCAGGTAGCGATGCCGGCCCTCTTCCGTCGGAACATACCACTCAAAATGAATCCACCCGCCGTAGTGGACGCGAAGTACGCCGGGTAGCGCGATCGAGACGCGCGCTAGCGATCGACGCACTTTCCAGAAGCGCCGCTTCGGCCATTTGCCCAGACCGGGATAGTCGGCGAAGGACGTCGCCTGCGTCGTTTTGCGCGTCATCCAATGCCAATCGTCCGGTCCGATCTCGGTGCGCACGTACGCCGGAGGATGGCTGAAAAACACCATCAACGAGTCTCGATGCAAATACTTGCCGTGACTTTCGTCAAAGCCGTTCTCAGCGCCGTAGCGCCAATCGCCCGGACGCGTCGTGATGCGCCCTTCGACGACGGCGTTGCGCGCCAGCATCTCTTCGGGAATATTCGTCTCGACCGGTGGCGGTTCGCCCGAACCATGAAACATCCAAACGATTCCCGCGCGCTCCTCGACGGGGTACGTCCGGATGCTCGCCTTTCCGCACATCGGCGAGTCGGGTCCGTCGGTCAACGCCGCAACGAGCATTCCCGATTTCAAGTCGAAGGTCCACCCGTGATAGCGGCAGGTGAACGTCCCCGGAAATTCTTGGCGTCCGAGCGAGAGCGGGACGCCGCGGTGCGGACAGCGATCGCCTAAGGCCAGCGCTTTTCCGCGCTCGCGGAAAAACATGATCGGCTTGCCGAAAAGCTGCACCGCGACGGGCTTGCGCTCGCGCAGCCGGCTACCGAACATCACGGGATACCAGTAGCCCTCAAAACCTAGAACCGCGCTGTCGTAGCGCGGAAACCGCGTTTCCCCGCTGCGAATGCCGGTGATCTGCGAGCTCGAGTCCATCTAGCAGCCTTCCCCCGATGAAGAGGACCTATTGGACGGCGTGAATTATTTCCCTTATTAAGGAGAGACTCGATGACGCTGAAACTGCGACGCGTAGTGACCGGACATGACGCCGCCGGGCGTGCTATCGTCAAAATCGACGAACCGATAAAGAACGCGGCCTCGACGCGACCGGGCGCTACGGCAGCCGTCATCTGGACGACCGAATCTTTCCCGGTCGACAACACCGGCGACGCGGACGGCTCGCAACGGAAGGTCGGGACGACGCACAAGAACGGGACCGTCTTTCGGGTCGTCGAGTTTGGCCCGGGCGTCGCGCCGCGGAATCACCGGACGGATTCGATCGATTACGCCGTCGTACTCAAGGGCGAGATCGACATGATCCTAGACGAGACGGAAGTCCACCTCAAGGCCGGCGACGTGCTCGTGCAGCGCGGCACCATTCATAACTGGGACAATCGCGGGACCGAGCCGTGCGCAATCGCGTTCGTTCTCGTCGACGCCAAGCCCGTCGAGGTCGGCGGAAAGGTCCTCAACGCCGAAGGCTAGACCGCGTTTGGCGCGACGATATCGGCGACGGAAAAACGGCGCGGGATCAGGTTGTACTTCGCACAAACGTCGATGATCGGTTGGATCGTCGACGGATCGAGACGGACGGCGAACGGATCACGTCGCATCGTCTCGATCACGTCCAGCGGGACGCGCGTATACTTGGTGAGGATCGCGGCCGAGGCTTTCTGATTCTTGTTCGCCCATTGGGCGGTGGCTCGCATTGCCGCCACGAACTTTTGCACCGTCGTGGGATTGGCATCGACCCACGACCTGTTGGCCACCCACGCGCTTAACATGAGGCGCTTACCGACGCTGCTGTACGGCGCCGCGATAAAGCGGACTTCGTTCGCGGCCTTTGCCTTGGTGAGAAAGGGCTCCGGAAGGCCGGCCGCGTCGACCCGCTTCGATTGCAGCGCGGGGACGATCTCCGGCGAGGGGAGCTCGATGAACGAGACCGTCTTCGAGTCGCCGCCGTTTTGATCGAGCCAATTCT
>DATNIC010000110.1:0-2072 GCA_035604635.1 Binatia bacterium | reverse complement strand
GGGCCGCAACATCTGAATCCGGCAGCCGATCGTCGGCAGAACGTGTCCTCCGGTCAGCGGGTTCGTGTAATCGAAGGCAACATCGTCAAAAGGATCGATTGCGTTGACGTCCGCCAGACGTTGCAGCGCCGGCTCCGTTTCCATCCAGGGATACGAGAGGATGGGCGAGATCGCCGACTCCTTGGCTGACGCCGGTCGCAGCAGCCCGGTCCCGAAACGTGCGCTCGAATCGCCGGGCGTCCGCACCAGCGGTTGCGCGCCCTTGGGATACTGCTCGAAACGGGATTGGCGCAACGCGACCGTCAGCGGACGGTCGAGCGAGTCCATCCAGAGCGTGGGGCCGTTCGAATGATTCTCATGGCCATGCCAATGCCAAGCCGGGGTCAGGACGAGATCGCCGGGCCGCATCTCGACCGGCTCACCGTCCACGATCGTGACGGCGCTCTCACCCTCGATGATGAAGCGGATCGCGGCTATCGTATGACGGTGGGCCGGCGCCACCTCGCCGGGAAGGACCATCTGAACGTTTGCCGTCAGCGAATGGGAAGCCGAGTGAACGGCTCCCAGAGCGGGATGGATCAACTGCACGACGCGCCGTTCAGAGTCGGGACCGGGAGCGACGAGCACGCCCGCGCGCGTCATGAACGGCCGGATGTCGGACCAGCTCCAGTGAGCGGGCGGGTACGGAGCGCTCGGCTCGCTCCCGCTTTGCCCGGGGACGCGAACGCGCCACAACGCATCCATCTTCTTCCCCTCGAGATCCCGGTAGAAGTCTTCCATTCGGTCCGATACGACGTTCGTCATCAGTTCATCACCTGTATCATGAGATCGGCTGCATTTGTTGGGCGATCGATCAGTTTGTAGGTCGCTGCCGCATCGAGAATCGGCTGCATCATCGACGGATCGAGGGAGGTCGCAAAACTGGTCCGGTGCATTCGCCGTATGATGTCGAGGTCCAGTTTCGTGTACTTTGCGAGCATGACCGCAGACTGCTGCCGGTTTCCATTCAACCAACGGCCCGTTTCATAAGTTGCCGCGACGAACCGCCGCGCCGTGTCGCTGTTTTGGGCAAGCCAGGACCGTCCGGCTGCGATGACGCTAATCGGGAACGTCTTCGCAATCTCACTGTAGGGAATGGCGATGAGTTTGAGCTCGTCTGCGTGCTGCGTGAGGAGCGGCTCCGTGATATAGGCGGCGGTGACGGTTCCTCGTTGCAGTGCCGCCGGCATCTCGGAAAAGCGCATCTCGACGAACTGCACTTGCGCGGGATTCGCGCCGTTACGGGCCAGCCACATCCGTAGCGAAATGCTCGTGAGCGAGACGAGAGTCCCTACTGCGATCGTCTGACCTTCCAAACTCTTCGCGCTACGCAACGACGATTTGATCGGGATGCACAGTCCGCTCGTCGGTTCCTTCGCTCGGAACAGCCCGCTCCCGGCGATCGCAATGAGCGGGACGCCACGGTTGACCGCGTTTGCGAGGACGATGACGTCGACGGAACCGAGGTCGAGTGCGCCGCCGGCGAGTGCCGCCGCGATCGCTCCCGCAGCCGGAAAAATTCCGGGCTGTACGTCGAGGCCCGCTCGTGTGAAAATGCCCGACTCGACGCCGTAAAGCGGCTCGCTGAACGTTTCGGCGCCTGACTCGACGCCCACGCGAATTGTCGGGCGGGCTTGAGCGCTCGCGCGCAAGGGGATCGCTGCGGTGCCCGCGGTCATCAACCGTAGCATGCTCGCCCGCGAAAGAGCGCGTTCCGGCACGTCTCTATCCGCGGATATCGGCCAGTTCGCGAATCTTCTCGAAGTAGTTGCCGTATTTGACTTGGAAGGCCCGCATCCCATTGTGTTCGCGGCGAATGTCGATCATCGGTTCATTCTCCGCGGGGTCGCGAATCGTACCCATCGGGTCCTCGCCCCGCTCCACACTCTCCATGTTATCGGTTAGGAGTTTGTGGTACAGGATGACGCCCTTGTCGCTCGCCGTCAGGTGTTCGCGCGTCCGATCCGATATAGGACCCTGGGCGACCCACCCGATCATGTCTTGCTTGGGGATCGTGTCGGCGATCAGCTTTC
>DATNIC010000109.1:0-39515 GCA_035604635.1 Binatia bacterium | reverse complement strand
ATCAAGAAGAACTGCGACCTCGATCGCGCCCGCCGCGTCGTTCAGGATTGCCGGGACGCAGGCATCATGGTACGCACGTATTTCGTCCTCGGATTTCCGGGCGAAACAAGGGAGCAGATTCAGGAGACGCTGGATTTTGCCGCCGACATCGCGACCGACTGGAGCAACTTCCATATCGCAGCGCCGTTGGTCGGTACCGAGATGTACGAGCAGATGTTGGACCGGGGCGACATCGATTCGACGTTCAATTGGGACGGCGCGTTTTTCCGGGAGCGGCAGTTCGACACCGCTGAGATAGGCGCGGAGGACCTCAAGAACACCGCTGCCTCGGCTAACCTGCGGATCAATTTCTTCGGAAATTACAACCTAAGGCACGGCCACTACGAGCGCGCACTGCGGCTCTACGAGGACATCCTCGAGCGCTATCCCGACCATATGGCGGCGCAATATTGCATCGGACTCGTCCACCGGATGATGGGCGACGAGAACGCATTCCGCGCCGCGATTGAAAAATGCAAGGGGCAGCTTGTGGCCAGCCAAATGGCTCAAGAGCATCTCCAGCTCCATCCCGAGCTGTTCCCCGAACTCGCCGGGGATTTAGTCTCAGCCTAAAGCGGGAAGCGGAAGGCCGAGCGCTTCGCCGACACGCGCAGCGATCTGATCCGGCTGCAGCCCGTTGTTGCGCATGATGTCGTCCTGCGAGCCGTAGTCGGCGAAGAACGCATCGGCAAATCCTAGCCGGAGCACCCGCGTCGAGACTCCCTCGTCCACAAGCAATTCGGCTACTGCGCTGCCGAGGCCGCCGATTCGGGTGTGCTCTTCAACGGTGACGAGGAGGCGCGCGCGAGCCGAAGCGGCCAGAATTGCGTTGGAATCGAGCGGCTTGATCGTGTGGACGTGCAGGACGCTGCAGCTCACGCCGTCCTTTGCAAGGAGCTCTGCGGCGGCCAGCGCCCGGTTCGTCATCACTCCCGTGCCGACGAAGGCGACGTCGTCTCCGCGGCGCATCTCGATCGCCCGGCCGATGGCAAAGCCGCGCTCGTCGCTCGACACGACCGGATCGCCGCCTTTACCGAACCGAATGTACATCGGCCCGTCCCACGCGACGGAGGCCTCCATCAAGCGCTTCATCTCAGGTGCATCCGCTGGGGCGACGACGGCCATGTTCGGGAGGGCGCGCAGGATCGCGATGTCTTCGTCGGCCATGTGCGTCGGGCCGAGCGGCGCGTAGACGGCGCCGCCACCACTCGCCAACAAACGGACGGGCAGCTTGTGCGCGCACAGGTCGATCGCGATCTGTTCGTAGCAGCGGCGCGTCAGGAACGTCGCAATCGTATTGAGGTATGGGATGAAACCCTCCATCGCGAGTCCCGCCGCCATCCCGATCATGTATTGCTCTGAGACGCCCTCCATGTAGAACCGATCGGGCATCTCTTGCTTCATTTTTTCGAGCGTCCCGATACCCAAATCCGAGCCGACGAATACGATCCGCGGATCGCGCTTGGCAAGCTCGTAGACGGCGTTGATCGCGGCCTGTCGCACTAGACTCGCGCCAACCCTTCGCGCATCAACGCGACGTCTTCCGGCGTCACCTTCGACTTGTGATGCCACTCGGGGTTCTGCTCGGCAAAATCGAACCCGCGACCCTTGAGCGTGTGCGCGATCAACAAGCTCGGCCGGCTCTTTTCGAACGGCACGCGCGTCAAAGCGCCCTGAAGCGCGGCGACGTCATGCCCATCGACCTCGCGCACGCTAAACCCGAACGCTTCCCATTTGTCGGCGAGCGGTTCGAGGACCGTCGTCTCGTTGACGGGCCCATAGCATTGCATCTTGTTGTAGTCGACGATCGCGATCAGGTTATCGAGGTGATGCTTGCTCGCGCCGAGCGCGGCTTCCCAGACCGATCCTTCACCGAGCTCGCCGTCACCCATGATCACGAAGACGCGGTGCGAGCGCTTCCGCATCCGCGCCGCGAGCGCCAGACCGACCCCGATCGAGAGCCCGTGGCCGAGCGCGCCCGTCGACGCTTCGACCCCCGGAATATGCGCTTCGGGATGCCCGCCGAGTAACGCACCGCTCGTGCACTGGCGAAGCAACTCGTCCATCGGAAAGAAACCCTTGTCGGCGAGGACCGCATAGAGTCCCAGGCAACCGTGCCCTTTGCTCAAGATGCAGCGATCCCGGTCTTCCCAGTCGGGTTCGCCGGGGCGAACGTCGAGGATGTCGTCGTAGAGGACGCGGACGATCTCGACCAGCGAGAGCGCCGATCCGACGTGACCGCGCTTGCCCCCCTCGAGCGCGTCGACGATCAGCTTGCGAAAATACCGCGACCGCGCGTCGAGCTCCGCGACCGTCGTGCCGGGGCGAACTTGGGCTAGGGCCATCCGATCCTCATAATCTCCTTATCGACGCCAACAGGGTCGAAGCCTTACCCAGCTGTTCCGTCTTCGCATCCGCCCACGATCGCTCGTCCCCCGAGGCGATCCGCCGCTCCCGAAATTCAGGCAGAAAGTCGTTGAGGACGATCAGCGCCCATTTGAGCCCGAAAAGGGGGAAGACGGCTGCGAGCCGAGCCGCAAAATCGGGGTCGTCTCCGTAGAGTGCTTCGGCCCCGGCCCGAAATCGTTCCCGCTCCAAAGCATCGAGAACAGCCCCCGGGTGCCACAGAAAGTCGGAGGTCAGCTTGACCGGGTCGTCCCACCCCGCGTATTCGAAGTCCAGGAAGGCAATTTCGCCGCCGGGCCGGCGCAGCGCGTTGTGAAAGCTGAAGTCGGAGGGCGAGAGGGTGCGGGCCGCGGGATCGTCGCGGGGCCGTTCGGAAGCGCGCGAGCGGCGGAGGAACTCCGGCTCCAGCACCGCGGACAGAAACGTGCCCAGTGCCGGTTCATCCGCGACGGCGCGGAGCCGCTCGATCCGGCCTGCGAGGTGCGCATTCAGCTTCGCAACCGTCTCGAATCCCTCTGCGGCGGGCGAGAGGCCCTCGGCACCCGGTGCATCTCGAAGCTGGTGGAGGCTTCGCAAGAAACCCAGCGCCCGATCGACGTCGTCGACGCCGTGCGTGTCGACCCGGCCTCCCTCGATCCACTCGTACAGTGCTGCCCGCGCGTCAGCGTCGCACGCAAGAGCGCGGGGAACCTGGGTGACCCCATGCGTTCCCAAAAAGCGCAGCCACGCGTACTCGCAGTTCATCCGGTCCCGCTCGTCGGATCCCGTGGGATAGAATTTGAGGGCGAACTTCCCGGTCCGAGTCCGCACCCGGTAGACCCGGTTGTTCGCTCCGCCTGCGCAGGCTTGCACGTCGACGACCGACTCGCCGGCCAGCCTCTCCGCGATCGAAACGGGATCGCGGCCGGCGATGGCCGACTTCAAAAAAGCTCTTTCGCGAGCTGGCGCCAATCCCGCACGACCCGGTAACGGCCGTTTGAGACGGCCGCACCCCCCGGCGCAAACAGATACCGGACGACGCCGGCGGGGAAAGCCGGCTCATCGAAGACTTCGACCAAGTCGTCGATGAAATGCGTGCAGCCCAGCTCGGCGATCCGCGCGACCTTCGCATCCCGCGTCCCCTCGAAATAGACCGAATCCGGCGCAATCCAGGCCGATCCGCCGACGATCCCCTGTTCCTCGAGCCAGCGGCGCGCGGCTTCGCGGAGGTTCACGCCGTTGGGCGCGGCCGCGGCGTACTCGCTTTTGTGGCTCACGATGTGGACGGGGATACCGCGCACTTGCGCGGCCGCCAAGAACTCCAGAAAGCCTTCGAAAGGCTTGGCGCCTCCGATGTGCGGACCGTAGACCAGCGCCTGAAGGGCCGTCCAGCGCGCCTCGCCGTCCTCTAACGAGCGGATGTGGTCCCGCACGGCCGTCTTATCCCCTCGGAAGCCTGCCGGAATCAAGCCGAGGCGCACCGCGACGTCGGCGAAGACCTCGTCGTAGCTCACGATGGTGTTGTCGAAGTCGATGCCCAGACGCATGGTCCGCAAGAGTGTTCGGTTTCGGTCAAAAAGGGCCCCAGGCCCGGCCCGGGCGGGCGATCGCAGCACACATCCTTAAGGCAAGCCGAATGCCGGCCGATAGTGATAGAGCGAGTTTCTCCAGGGAGATATCCTTGATCCAGCCTCAAGCAGCCGAGGATCTAGGCTTGGACGCCGGCTCGATCCGCCTCGAGGCGCGATCGAACGGGAAAGCCTCGGGGGCGCCCGACGCCGTGCCCCCAACCTCGATAGACGCCGAGTCCCAATCGAAAGTCAAGACGCTTGCCGAGCTCGGCGAAATCGCAGCGACGCTGCGAGCCGGAGGCAAGCAGATTGCGCTGTGCCACGGCGTGTTCGACTTGCTCCATCTCGGGCACGTTCGGCATCTCAAAGCGGGCCGCGAACAAGGTGATGTCCTCATGGTGACGATCACCGCGGACGAGTTCGTCAACAAAGGCCCCGGCCGTCCGGTCTTCAGCGAGAATATCCGCGCCGAGATGCTCGCGAGCATGGATTGCGTCGACTACGTCGCGATCAATTATGGCCCGACCGCGAAAGAAGTCGTCGAATCGATCAAGCCGAGCGTGTACGTCAAGGGCTCGGACTACGAGAACGCCGACGACGACATTACGGGCAATATCCGCGCCGAGCGCGAGGCCGTCGAAAGAAACGCGGGCCGCGTCTACTTCACCCGCGACATCACGTTCAGCTCGACGTCGCTCATCAACAAGTATTTTGACGTCTACGATCCGCCGCTGCGCGCCTTCCTGGAACGCATGCGCGGTGAAGGCGCCCTCTCGAACGTCCTCAACCTGATCGAGAGCGTCAAGAACATGCGCGTCCTCATCGTTGGCGACGCGATCATCGACGAATATCGTTATGTTAAGCCACTGGGCAAAACTTCGAAAGAAAACATCATCGCGACGCAATTCCACGATCGCGAAATATTCGCCGGCGGCGCGCTTGCCGCAGCCAACCATGTGGCCAACTTCTGCGCGGAAGTCGAAGTCGTCACCGCGCTGGGAGGCATCGACAACTACGAGAGCCTCATTCAAGGCAGCCTCAAACCGAACGTCAAGCTCACGGCCGTCAAGCTCGACGGCCGTCCGACGACGCGCAAAGTCCGGTTCGTCGACGCAACCTATATGCGCAAACTTTTCGAAGTGTATTTCATGGACGATCAGCCATCGAATGAGCTCGATCCCTTGATCGCCGAGCGAGCCTCGAAGTACGACGTCGTGATCGTCACCGACTTCGGCCACGGCATCATCGGCGATTCGACGGTCGACCTGCTGTGCGAAAAATCACGCTTCCTCGCGGTGAACACGCAGACCAATGCGGGCAACGCGGGCTTCAACCTCATCACGAAATATCCGCGAGCGGATTACGTTTGCATCGACACGCCCGAAGCGAGAATGGCCATGGGCGACCGGTACGGCGACTTGAGCACGATCGCCAGCCACGAAATCCCCGCGATCGTCGATTGCGACAACGTCATCATCACACAGGGTTCCGCCGGATGCATCGTATACCGCCCCGATCTCGGTACGTCGATCATCCCCGCTTTCACCAAGACGATCGTCGACACGATCGGTGCGGGCGATGCGTTTCTCGCCGTCACGTCTCCGCTGGTCGCCGCCGGGGGAAATCCGGAGTACGTCGGTCTGGTCGGCAACGCCGTCGGGGCCATCAAGGTCGGGATCGTCGGCCACCGCAGTTCCGTCGAAAAGATACCGCTGATCAAATACATCGGGACCTTGCTCAAATAGGCATCGAGGAAAGATGACGACCGAGATGAGGGATCGGTCACGCCCCGGGGGACGGCGGCTCGATGTCATTCAGCAGATGCATGCGTCGACCAAGCGCGACTACGTCGGACGTGTCACCGAATTTGACAAGGCTACGGCAGCGGAACTCGCTCAGCGCTGGGACGTCGAATATTGGGACGCAGATCGGAAGACGGGCTATGGCGGCTACAAGTACGATGGCCGCTGGCGTCCGGTCGCAGAACGGCTCGCGCATGAATACGGCCTCCGGGCCGGCGATCGCATCCTCGACGTCGGATGCGGAAAGGGCTTCCTGCTCTACGAGTTCACCCAAGCCGTCCCCGGAATCGAAATTTCCGGCTTGGACATCTCCGGGTACGCCATCGACCACGCCAAGGAGGAAGTCCGTTCGCGTCTCACGGTCGGCAATGCGAGCCGCCTTCCCTTCGCCGATCGCTCGTTTGACTTTGTCGTCTCGCTTGCGACGCTGCACAACCTGCAAATCGCCGCGCTCTGGGACGCGCTCCACGAAATCAATCGCGTGACGAACGGCGAGCGCGGCTATTTGATGGTCGAGTCGTTCCGCAACGAACGCGAAAAGGCAAACTTGCTGTACTGGCAGTTGACGTGCCGCAGCTTCTATGCGGTCGAGGATTGGGAGTGGATCTTCGCGCAGACCGATTACCGCGGTGATTACGGCTTCATTTTCTTCGAGTAAGGCGCTGCGCGACGTTGGGAACGGCGTCTTCTACGCCACCGAGCCGCTCGCTACGGCCGGTGTCGCTGAGATCGCGTTCTTGAAAGAGCAGGCGTTGCTCAACCCCAACAAGCGCAGCCGCCTCTGTATGCACCGAACGCCGGAAGACATCGTGCACGAGATGCTCATCGTACAGCACAAGGACGGATACATCAGGCCGCACCGGCACGCGAACAAGAGCGAGTCGTTCGCCGTCGTCGAGGGGGCCGTCGCCGTGGTCATCTTCGAAGACGACGGCAGCGTGAAAACCGTCCTCGAGCTCACGGCGCCGAGCCGACAAGGCTCCTTCTTCTATAGAATGCCCGCGCAGCTGTGGCACGGATTCGTGCTTCGCTCCGAATGGATCGCCTTTCACGAATCGGCGCAAGGCCCGTTCGATCCGCGGAGCACGGAGTTCCCGAACTGGGCTCCGGACGGCCGCGATGCGGACGAGGCGCAGCGCTATCTCACGCAGCTCGAGCGGCGGCTGCTCGCGGCACAATGCCGGTAAAGCTCGGATTCGTCGGGGCAGGCGCGGTGGCGCAGATGTGCCACATCGCCAATTTCGTCGAGATCGCTGACTGCCGCGCCGTCGCGCTCGCCGAATTACGTCCGGAGCTGGGGCGAGCCGCGGCCGCCAAGTTCGGCATACCGCGCGTCTACTCGACGCACCGTGAATTGCTCGCCGACCCGGAGGTTGACGCCGTCGTCGTCGTGACGCGTCAGGCGGCAACCGGCGCGGTTGTTCTCGACGCGCTGCGCGCGGGCCGTCATGTGCTCTCGGAAAAGCCGATGGCTCACACGCTCGACCAGGCCCGTCTGCTCGCCGCTGAAGCGCAGGCTCGCGACTTGCGGTATGCGGTCGGGTTCATGAAGCGGCACGACGCGGCAGTACAGTACGCGCACTCGCTGCTCGAGCGATATCGAGCGACCGGAGAACTCGGCCCGCTCGCGTTCGTGCGCGCCTACTGTTTCACGGGACACGACGGGCGGGACGGGACCGGCTTCGTCATGACCCCCGAAGAGCGCACGGTCGGACTCCAAGCGTGGCCGACCGCTCCGGACTGGCTGCCCGAAGAGTTGCACGCGGAATACGAACTCTTCCTCAACGTCAACAGCCACGACCTCAACTTGCTTCGCTATCTGCTTGACGGCACGCCGACCGTTACCGGCGCCGACCTTTCGCGCCCGCTCGGCAAACACGTCGCGTTGGATTTCGGCAACTGCGGCGGCATCTTGGAATTCGGCAACACGTCGCTCGGCGAGTGGAACGAAGGCGTCGAGGTCTACTTTGCTCGCGGCGTCCTGCGCATCGCGTTTCCTGCCCCGTTCGTCCGCCAGGCGGCTCGGGTTGAAATCTCTACGGACGACGGCCGTGCGCAAAGCGTCCTACCCTCGTTCAACGAGCGCTGGTCGTTTCGCCGTCAGGCCGAAGCCTTCGTCAAAGACGTCGCGACGGGCGCGGAACCGCTCGCCGGCGGTGCCGACGGCGTTGCGGACTTAGCGTTGGCCGAAGAGATCTGGCGCCTCCATTTGCAAACGATGCACCGAACGAGGCCGCCCGTCTTGTCATGAACGGACTCTACGAAAAGCTCGACCACTGTTTGCTCTGCGGCTCCAAGGATCTGGAACTCGTGCTGCCGCTCGCGCCGATTCCGATCGCGACCCCGAACTTCAGCGTCCCCGAGCACTTGCGCGCGGCTGCCGATAAGGGCGTCCCGCTCGATCTCTTCCAATGCCGGGGCTGCGGGCACTTGCAGGTCGGACACGTCGGCAATCCCGAGTTTCAATATCGTGACTACGTCTACACGACTTCGCTTTCGCCGGGATTGACCGAGCACTTCGAGCGCTACGAGCGCGAAGTCTTCGACCGCCTCGCGCCGCCTCGCGACTCTCTTGCCGTCGAGTTGGGCAGCAACGACGGGACGTTGCTGCGCTTCTTTAAGAATGACGGTCTGCGCGTGCTCGGAGTCGACCCCGCGGTTCGGATTGCGCGTGACGCAACCCGCGACGGAATCGAAACCATCGGTGACTTTTTCTCCGAAAAACTCGCGCAGCGGATTCGCAGCGAACACGGGCCGGCGAGTATCGTCCTCGCCAACAACATGATCGCAAACATTCACGATTTGGACGACTACACCAAGGGCGTCCGCGCGTTGCTTGCGGACGACGGGGCCTTCGTCTTCGAAACCCAATACGGCGCCGACGTCGTCGAACGCCACCTGCTCGATACGGTGTACCACGAACACCTTTCGTACTTCCGGGTCGCGCCGCTGGCAACGTTTTTCCCGCGGTACGGGATGAAGCTGCTCGACGTTGCGCGTATCCCCACGAAAGGCGGTTCTTTGCGCGTAACGGTCGGCGTCGCTGCGGGTCCTCGTAAGCCCGAAGCCTCGGTTGCGGCAATGCTCGAGGAAGAAGCGCGCAAGGAAATGTACCGCGCGCAGTACTTTCGCCCGCTCCTCGACTCGATCGCGGAGACCCGCCGCCGGCTCACCACGCTGGCCGACGAAGAGCGTGGGCGAGGGCGCGATATCGCGGGATGGGGCGTCTCGGTCGGCACAACGACGCTGCTTGCGCAGTTCGACTTGAACCACCGCATCGCGTTTCTCGTCGACGACGATCCCAAGAAGGAGCACTCTCTCCGCGGGCCCGACTACGAGATCCCGGTTCTCCCGGTGGAAAGCGTCGCGACCCGCAAGCCCGCGGCCATCGTCATCTTCGCCTGGCGTTACGCCGACGCGATCGTCGCTCGGAACCAGGCCTATCTCAACGCGGGAGGCACGTTCTTGATTCCGCTTCCCGACATTCGAGCCGTCGCCGCGTCCGCAGCTCGATCCTAAATCGGCGCGCCGTACGCCCGTGCGATCGCCGCCGTCTCGGGAGTAACGGCGACGCCCGATCCGTCGCTGGGACCCCAGTACAGCACGCGCAAGAGCGCCGCCGCTCGACACGCCGTCTTGACGGCCGAGAATTTGCGCGCGGCATTGAAACGGGCCCTTGACCGCATCGTCCTCGCAGCTTCGGGATCGAATCCCATCCGTCCGATGGCACGCGCGAGCTCGATTGGTTCAGACGACAGCAGCGCCGACTCCGCGTTGAGAAACTCGTTGACCGGTGGCCTATCGAGCGCAGCAACGAGGGCACCGCTTGCCATCGCCGCGAGCACCGCGTAGCCGTACGGATCGCCATCGACCGCCAAGAAGATCGGGCACCCGGTGAAAAATCCCGGCAACATCCCATCGACCAGACCGGCCGTCGATGCGACGGCGACGGTCGGATGTAAACCCCGCCGGGCTAACTGGTCGACGGCGCCGCGCAGTCGCCCTTCGATCTCGGGTCCCGATTGCGGCGTCGCAAGGACCAGCGTCGCCGCCGGTTCGATGTGCGCCACGACCTCGAGCATCGTGCGTAGCGTTTCCTGCGTCGTATATTCGTCCATGAACGCGAGCACGCGGAACCCGCTCGTGGCAAAGGGATACGGCGCGACCTCCGGCGAGAAGGCCTGCCCGCAGATTCCGACGCAGACGACCTCGATCTTTGCGGGCGCCACGCCCGCCTCGATCATCAGCGAGCGCGCGTGCTCGGTCGGAAGCCACAGCGCGTCGCAGTCGCGCAGCGCAATCGCGCGAGCATGCTCGGCGCTTCGCGGTGCGGCATAGATCACGCGCTTTGCGCCGCTCGTCACGGGGATGTCATCGCCCCATTCGAAGATCACCGCCGGATGAAACTTGGAGTCCGCGAGCTGCGGCACCTCGACGGCGACCGGGTCCGGCAGCGGACGGTGCGGCAGATATTTCACGCCGCCCGTGAGCCAATAGTACCGGCAGAATTGCCGAGCCGCTTGCGAGGCGACGTCACCTTTCGTGATGTCGCCGATGATCCCGATCGGCGGCGACACGTCGAAGCCGGAAAAGAATTGGGGGACTTGTTCGACCAGCCCGGCCCAGCGGGCCTGAAATCTCTCGAAGTTTTGTTTGTCGGCTTCGGTGTTGATCCGCCCGGGTGAAGCGCTCTCCAGATGAATGAACGTCGCGCGAGGTTCGTATCGGACCCGAATGCCGTGATTCCACGCGCGAAGGCATAAATCGACGTCTTCGTAGCCGTTGCGGTAGTTCTCGTCGAAGCCTCCGAGCACGTCGAATGCCGCGCGGCTCATAAGCATCGCGGCGCCGGTCACCGAGAGGTAGTCGCGCGGCACGAGTGCATCGGGGTAGTCGCCGGCCAAATGCCAGTGCAAGTGCCACCAGAGCTTGTTCGGCATCGGCGCCATCCCGGCGTGCTGCAACGTACCGTCCTCATAGAAGAGCCGGGCGCCGACGATGCCGACGCCTTCGTCGTCGAGCGCCTCGAGCAGCGCCTCGAGCGCCCCGGGCAGCGTGAACGCATCGTTGTTCAGGAACAGGATTGCATCGCACAACGCCGCGCGCGCCCCGGCGTTGCTTGCGACTGCGAAACCGCGATTTTCCGGGAACAGCAGCGGCTTCACGCCGGGCCAATTTGCCAATTCACGCCGCGTCTCGTCGCTGGAGGCGTTGTCGACCACGATGACTTCGCCCAATGCGTCCCCGCCGTGAGCGAAGAGATTCGAGAGGCAGCGCTTTGTCACGAACCACAGATTGAAAGTTGGAATCACGACGGAGATGCGGCGCGCTGAAGACACTATGCGTGCGCCTCGAGCCCGCCCGACATCGCAGCGGATTCTCCGCTACGTAGACCCCAATAGTACCGCCGGGCCAGAGCCGCGGAGCGCTCAGCCGCTTTCGCCGCCGAGAAGTACCGTGCCGCAGCAAATCGCGCCATCGTGCGCAGCTTTACGACGGCCGGCGCGTCCGCCGTCGTTCGCCCGATCGCGTGGCCGAGCTCCGCCGGGTTCATCCCGATAATCGCCCAATCTTCGCTCAAGAACTCGCTGGCCGGCGCTTCCGCCAGAGCGGCGATCAGCGAGCCGCTGGCCATCGCGGCCAACACCGCGTATCCATACGGATCGCCGCCGCCGACCGAGAGATAGACGTGCGCACCGGTAAAGAACGACGGATGCACGCCGTCCGGTAGATGCGCGGTCGAAGCAACGTGCATGCGTAGGCTCAGCCCCTGCCGCTCCAGCAGGACCTGCGCCACTTTCACGCGTTCCGCGAGCCAAGCTTGCGGTTCCGTGGTTATCAAGGCGAGCGTCACATCGCCGGGAATGTGCGCGGCCGTTTCGAGCGTTGCCTCGAGCGCCGCGTCGGTCGTGTACTCGCCGACGAACGCGAGCACGACGAGCCCCGCGAGGCCGAAGCCGTACGGCTGCACGTCGGGGAAAAACGCACGGCACGCAATTCCGGTCTCGACGATTTCCACCCGTTCCTCGGGAAGGCCGGCCTCGATCAATAGCGCGCGGCAACGGCGCGTCGGCGCCCACATCCAGTCGTACTCTCTATGAACGAACGACGCAGCGTGGCTCAAATCCCTCGGCGCCGCACAGACGATCCGCTTCAACCCGTGCGTCGGCGGCACGTCTTCACCCCACTCGAACGACAGCGCCGGCTCGAACGTCGCCTCCAAGAAGTGCGGAATCACGGTCGACAACGGAGCTGCGAGCGGACGATGCCGGTAGTAGCGTACGGCTCCCCATTGCGACTCGTAGCCCAGAAGGAACTGGCGAGCGACCTGCGAGTCGATGTCCCCCCGCGTGATTTCGCCGACGACTGCCATCGGCGGCGTGGGATCGAGTTGAAACTTCGGCAGCTGTTGGATGACCGATGCCCAGCGCTCTCTGAATAAGGTCAAGTTGAGATCTTCGTGATCGCCTCTGCCCGGAGTCGAGCCTTCGAGATGCGCGAAGCTCGCACGCGGCTCGTAGCGTACCCGCATGCCGAGCTGCCACGTGCGCAGACACAAGTCGACGTCTTCGTAGCCGTTACGGAAGCGCTCGTCGAAGCCGCCCAATGCATCGAAGACCGATCGGCGCACGACCATCACCGCACCGGTAACGGCGGCGTAGTCTCGCGTGATCAGCGCGTCGGGCAGATCCCCTTCCAAGTGCTTATGCAGGTGCCACCACCGGCCATCGGGCAGGACCGCCATCCCGGCGTGCTGCAACGTGCCGTCGCCGTATAGCAGCCGCGCTCCCACGACGCCGACCGTCTCGTCGCCGAGGGCATCCAAGAGAGCCCTCAACGCCCCCGGCTTCGCGAACGCGTCGTTGTTGAGGAAGAGGATCGCTTCGCCCGCGGAAGCACGTGCGCCGGCATTGCAAGCGGCCGCGAAGCCGC
This sequence comes from Binatia bacterium, assembly GCA_035604635.1. Classification (GTDB taxonomy): domain Bacteria; phylum Vulcanimicrobiota; class Vulcanimicrobiia; order Vulcanimicrobiales; family Vulcanimicrobiaceae; genus DATNIC01. Next base: position 26,785 of record DATNIC010000109.1, on the reverse strand, counting down.
GGTTCTCTTCGAAGCGCATCGCCTTCACGGACGCAAAGGCGCGAAGCCCGGTCGGCGTCTCGTCGGTCGAGCCGTTGTCGACCACGACGACCTCGGCCAAGGTATCCGCGGCATGTTCGAAAAGGTTGGTGAGGCAGCGCTGCGTTAGGAACCAGTTGTTTAGGGCCGGAATGACGACCGAAAGCCGATGTACTGCGGGCACCCTTCTGTCATCGGCCGACCCGGGCGCAATCCCTCTCATTTTATTGGGAGGGGCGTCGATGAGAATATTGGATCGATCATGCACAGACCGTCGCCAACTGAGTTCATCCAGCGCATGGAGTGGCTAAGCGCCGAAGAGGTATCGCTGCGGGCCGCGGCGTTGCGCGCCGCTGCGCGCGATTGGCAAGACGACGTCGAGCTCGCTATGCTGTGCGTTGCCGCCGGGAATCTCGAGGAGGGTGCAATCGCGGCGCGCGCGGCCTATCGTTCCGCGCCGCACGAGCCGCACTCGGCCTATGCCTTCGGCGTTACCAGCGTCGCCGCGAAATCGTGGGCGGATGCTGCCGAAGCGTTCGACCGCATCGGCGCTTCCTTTGAACTGTACGGGCAGTGCCGTCTTCTCCTCGCCCTGGCGCTCTACGAGCTCAGCCGGTGCGAAGAAGCGGAACGGATGACGCACGAGGCGCTCGGTGCGGACGACGATACCTACGGCACGCTGTGCGCGCTCCGCAGCCGCTGCTGCGTGGCGCTGGGACGATTGGACGAAGCGGCGAACGCGTTCGATGAAGCCTTGGTTTTCTCTCCGAAGCTGACTTGGGTGCGCGCCGCTCGCGCGAATCTCCCGGCGGCGACTCAAACCAAGATTCGCACGGTCGTCGTCTAAGCGATGCGGGTTCGCGTGCACATTTTCGGCTGCGGGCCGCGCATGCGCCGCGTCGCGGCTGCGCTCGTCGCCGACGTCGATGAAACGTTCGTCACCTCGTTCTCCGATGAGGCGAGCGCGCTCGCCGCGGGCTGCTCCTCCGTCATTCCGGTCATCCTGCTCGACGCGCGCGTAGCAGTCGAACAGGATGCTTTCCGGCGGTTCGCCGGTCGCGAGGAGGACCGCATCGCCGCTCTCGCAACCGCGTTCGACGGAAAGCCGGCGAAGCACGTCGCTGCCGTGCGCTATCGCGACGGATCGACGCTAGCGCGCTTGGGGCAAGAGCCGCTTGCGACGGCCGACGTCAGCCGCGACCCGATCGGGGAATGGCTCGATGAACCCGGCGGCCAACAGGAGCGCGCGCCGACGGGACGATCGGTTGCCGTGCACGCGTACGGGCGCGGTTTCTCCGGATTCGCGACCGCGTCACGCAACCTGCTGATCGGCTTGCACCGCGCCGGCATCGACGTCACTTGGCAGCATTGGTTCCCGGAAGCCGACTCGTCCGAGATCGATGAATCCGATCGCGCCCTGCTGCGCACGCTCGATGTTCCTCGCGTTCGAACGCACGCCGAAAAGGCCGTTCTGTTCCATCCTCCGACGCATACGAGCGGCGCCGAGTTCTCCGAAGCATACCGTCACGCGTACGTCCAGCAGCCCTACGCGCATTTCACGATGTTCGAGACGGACACGATCCCGGCGCAATGGACGAAGTCGTTACGCGAGGCCAGCCGCGTTTGGGTGCCCAGCCGGTTCAATGTCGAGACCTTCGTCGCCGGCGGTGTCCCACGCGAGCAGATCGACTTGGTCCCGATCGGTTTGGCCGTGGAACATCAGGCGCTCGACGGCCCGACCCTCCATCTCGAAGACCGGCGCTCGTTCGCCTTTTTGTCGGTGTTCGAGTGGACCTTCCGCAAGGGATGGGACGTACTCATCGGAGCTTGGGCGGCGGCGTTCACGGATCAAGACGACGTGTGCCTCTACATCCGCAGCAACTTTCGCGAGCTCGACGTCGCCGACGAGATCCGCCGCTACCTCAAGCTGTGCGGCCACGACGTCAAGCGCGTTGCGCCGATCGTCGTCATTCCCGACAAGCTCTCCCAGGCCGATCTCGCCGCGCTGTACCGCAGCTGCGACGCGTTCGTGCTCCCCTCGCGCGGCGAGGGATTCGGTTTGCCCTATTTGGAGGCGATGTCACTCGGCTTGCCCGTGATCGGAACGAACTGGAGCGGCGCGACGGACTTCTTGAACGCGCGCACCGGGTTTTTGATCGACGCGCGCCTCGAGCCGATCACGAGCACGGCGATCACGCGAATCGCGCCGATCTTCAGAGGTCAAAACTGGGCGACGCCGCTCACGCAATCGGCCGCGGCGCAGCTGCGCGCCGTCTACGATCGTCGCGCGGAAGCCGCAACGATCGGCGCCCGCGGGACCGCACTCGCCCGAACGCAATACAATCGCACGCGCGTCGGGTGGATCGCCGCAGAGGCGCTGGAGCGGATACATCCCAAGACCGGCCGAGCAAAAGCGAGTCTCGGCAACATCGAGATGGAAGCCGATATCTACGTCCCCGACGGCATGGGAGCCTCGGCTCGGGATTTTTTACATGCGCTCTGCGATCAGGGATTCGAGCCGTCGCTGAAAGCCGACGGCGACCAAACCTGGATCAACTTGCTGCGCCGCGGCAATGCGCGACGCATCAAGGCGGCACTGGCCCGCACCGCGCGCGACGGGGCGCCGTTCATCTACCACGGCCCGCTCGAACGGTTCACGCCCGCCCGTCGAAAGGGCGCAACGATCGTTAGGACGGTCGCGACGGCGCAGACGTGCGCCGCCGAAAACATCCGCAAGCTCGCGCGGGCCGATGAGGTCTGGGTGCCGTCGAGCGCGAGCGCTCTGCGCTTCGAAGCGGCCGGCCTCGACCCGCGCCTCATCGCAATCATTCCGCAAGGAATCAACGTCGATCGCTGGACTCCGCAGTTCGGCGGATTGAACATCGCGCCCCAGGCGACGTGCCGCATCGTCACCATGGTCAATTGGGACGATCGCAGCGGCTGGGATGCGGTCCTCACGGCGTTCTTTCGGACGTTCAAGCCGTCGGACGACGTGACGCTCGTCTTGAAGGTTCCGATCGATTCGGCACTTTCCGAACAGCCGAATTTCGAGGCGGATGTGCGCGCGGCTCTCGGCCGCTCGCGCTTGGAGGTCGACCTCAGCAAGAATCAGCTCGAGATCTCGATCGGTTTGCCCAATGAAGTCGACCTCATTCAGTTCTTCGGGTCGTTCGACGCGCTGGTCTGCGCGTCGCGCGACGTCGGGTGGGGCCGGCCGCTGTTGGAGGCGATGGCGTGCGGGGTTCCCGTCATCGCGCCGCGGCACGGAAACCATCGCGAATTCGTCAACGAAGACAACGCGCTTTTGGTCGACCAGTCCGATACGGAGGCGATCGGAGCTGCGTTGCGACGCGTTTACGAGCGCCCGGCGGAGTCGGCCGAGCGCGCGAAGATCGCCCGCCGCAATATCTGCTCCGGAAACTCGATCGATGCGATCGGCAGAGTGATTCGCGAACGTCTCGAGACGCGCATCGAGCGTCTGCGCGCGTACGAAATCCCGCCTGCAATTTCCCTCGAACCGCCGAGATGCTCCGTCGGCGTCATCGTCGACGCACGCGAGTACGGCTCGCTGCTCGACCGCTGCGTCGAGCTCTTGAACACGCTGACGAGCTGCGACCTTCGCGTCGTCACGCTTACGACGTTCGCGCAAGCCGCGCGATCGCTCGAGGGCGTCGACTACGTCGCCTACCTTCAGAGCGACGTGTTCGTCCAGCCCGCGTGGGACTTCTTCCTCATCGACGCGTTACGCATCCGTCCGTCGACGGCGTTTACGGTGCCGCGTACGTTCAACGTCCCGGGAGCGCAAGGCGATTTCACGCCCGTCGATTACGATCCGCAATCGACGTTCGACGAATTCATCGCTTTCGCTACGAAGTCGTCGACGACGAACCTCGCGCGCGGTGCCGACGTGCGCGTGCTTTCATGCTTTTGCTTGATGTTCGAGGCGGCATCGTTTTTCGAAGGGCTGCGCGCCGCCGGCGGCGATCCGCTGACGATCGAGCCGATCGCGCGCGCACTCTGCTCGGGGAGCCGCCGGCCCTGGTTGGCATACGACAGCATCGTGAAGAACGCCGGAAGTGCGCGGCAGATGATGATCGACCTGCGCGCCGCGTACGTCGGAGCCTGACATGAACGCAGCGGTCTTCGTCGCGGGAGGAAGCGGCCCGCGCGAGCGGGCGTTGTGCGCCGAGTTGATCGCGCAGCTCGACGCCGGTTTTTCCGTTGAGACCCTCGACGATACCAAGCTGGCGCTCGAGCGCGCCGCCCAAAGCGCCGGCCCGTGCGTCCTCATCGACGCGCGGGTGGGCGTCGATGACGGCTTCACGGCCTTCGCGCGGACGAGCGGCGACACTACGGCCCTCGCGCGCGGTCCGCGCGGCGAAAAGACCAACGGCATCGCGGCGATCCGTTCCGACAGCGGGCGTGCCCTCGTCGAGCTCGCGCTCTCCGGCCGGCAATCGCCGGAACCGGCGCTCGTCGGAGCGTGGCTGGACTGGTCTCGCGAGCAGTCGGCGCCGCTGCCGCGAAACGGACTCGCGGTAAGGGTTCACGCCAACGGTTGGAGCTACAGCGGCTATGCGACCGCATCGCGTCATTTGATGTTGGGCATGGCCAACAGCGGCGTCGACGTAACATGGCTCCCTGATTGGCCCGAACCGCCGGTCGAACACGCCGACATCGTGGAAGAGGACCGGGTCGCGATGCGCGCGCTGCTCAAGCGTCCCGATCTGACGTCTCCCGCGATCGTGTACAATACGCCGACGTTCCCCGACGGCAAGGCCGTCCTTTCGATCTATCGCAACACCCTCGAGCAAGGGCCGCTGATCGCCGCGACGATGTTCGAAACCGATGGAATTCCCGCGCGTTGGGTCGAGCCGCTCAACACGTGCGATCGCATCTGGGTTCCGACGGCGTTCAATCGCGCAACCTTCGCCGACTGCGGGGTCGACGAGGCGCTGATCGACGTAGTCCCGATCGGCCTCGACATCGAGAACTACCCGCTCGACGGGGAGCCGCTCGACTTACCTCAAGCACGCGGCTTCGTTTTTCTTTCGATCTTCGAATGGCGATTGCGCAAAGGATACGACGTCTTACTCCGCGCTTGGGCACGCGCGTTCACCAACGACGACAACGTGTGTCTCGTCATTCGGACGCAAATCCACCAGAGGGACGTCTCCGACGAGCTTTCCGACACCGTCCGGTCGCTCGGGCTCGACGGACGCGGGATGGCACCGATCGTCCTGCTTCCCAAGAAGATCGCGCAGCCGCAGATGGCATCGCTCTATCGGCGTGCGGATGCGTTCGTCGTTCCTTCGCGCGGGGAAGCCTTCGGCATCCCCTATCTCGAGGCGATGGCGCTCGGGATTCCGACGATCGGAACGGCGCATGGCGGAGCGACCGATTTTCTCAGCGCGCGCACGGCCTATCCGATCGAAGCGGCGATCACGGAAGTCGACTACGGTTACGCGCGCAATGCTCCGCTCTACCGCGCTCAGCGCTGGGCGGAGCCGTCGGTCGATGCGACGGCCAGGGCGATGCGCGACGTTTTCGACCATCCCGACGAGGCGCGACGGCGCGCGGCACGCGGTGCCGCGCTAGCGCGGACGACGTTCAATCGGCATGCAGCCGGAAAGGTCGCGGCCCAAGCCCTCAGCCGTGTCGTCGGCCGCCCGCGCACGCGCCGCAAAATGGAAGAAGGGATTGCCGAATACTACGCGATCGCGCACTCTCTGGCCGGTTACGGTTCCGAGTCGCGCTCGTTCTTGACCGCCCTCGCGGCCGTCGGCGCAAGCGTCACCTTGCGCTCGCTGTCCTACGAGGACGCGCCCGAGCTGTTGCGTGCCGATGAAAGCCGCCTCCTCAATCGCTTCGCACACGTCCAAACTCGCGAAAACCGGCCGGTACTCTTCCATCTCTTGCCGGTTCAAGTCTCGCAGCTCCCGCCTGGACGTCCCAGCATCGTTCGAACGATGGAAGAGACGGACGGCCTCGCCGAAGGATGGGCGCAGGCCTGCAATCGCTTCACCGAAGTGTGGGTACCGTCGAGCTTCAACTTCGAGACCTTTGCGCGAGCAGGCGTCGATCATCGCAAGCTGCGCATCGTGCCGGGCGCGATCGACACCGACTTCTGGAGTCCCGACAACGGCGGGCTCGACATCGAGGGTTCCCTCCGCGAGTTTCGTTTTCTGTCGCTCTTCGACTGGATGTCTCGCAAAGGCTGGGACGTGCTGTTGACTGCTTATTGCCGCGCGTTCCGCCGCCGGGACAACGTCAGCTTGACCCTCAAATACACGGATCTCGTTGCACGCGCGGGCGCGCAGCAGCTCAACGCTCAGGAGCAGATCGCAGCCTTTCAAGCGCGCATGTTCCCCGAGCGTCATCGTGCCGGCGACCTTCCTTCCGTGTTGCCGATCGAACAGCGCTTGACCGATCAGGAGCTGGCACAGTTTTATGGTTCGCACGATGTGTTCGTCGTTCCGAGCCGCGCCGAAGGCTGGGGCCGAGCGCATTTCGAGGCGATGGCGTGCGGCATGCCGACGATCGGGACGCGCTGGGGCGGCAACCTGGCCTTCATGAACGACGAGAACAGCTACTTGGTCGACGTCAAAGCGATGGTCCCCGCCGGGCGCGACACGACGCGCTATCAGGGTCGAAACTGGGCCGAGCCCGACGTCGAGCATCTCGAATCCCTGCTGCGCCACGTGTACGAGCGGCCGTCCGAAGCCCGTGCGCGAGGAGCGGCGGCGCGCCGTCACATCGTCGCCGGCTTTTCGCTCCCCGTCGTCGGAAAGATTTTGCGCGAACGCTTCGAGATGCTGGCCGTAGCGCCCGGGCGTGCGCCGTCCGAGGAACTGGTGGAGCCGTCGCAACTCGCGGTGATCGTGACGAACGCCGAGCTGCCGACTTTCGAGCGTTGCGCGACGCACCTTTCGTCATTCACGCGCTCGCCGTATTCGGTTACGCGTCCGGGATGCGATCCCGCGGTGACGTTCGAAGGCGCGTTGAGCGCCGCCATGTCGGCACGGTACGTCGCGGTCCTCACGAGCGACGTGGCGGTCGGACCGGCCTGGGACCAGATCTTGATCGACGCCATTGAAAGCCGTCAAAACGCCGCGCTGGCGGTACCGGCCTTACGGACCGCGACCGGGCCTCAGCGCCCTGAGCCCACACCCTATAGGTATAACGAGGATTCGGTCGGGGCACTGGACCGGTTCGCGCTCAACCACAAGCTCCTGCTGAGCGACCGCGGCGCCTTCGCAACCCAAGTCGCAGCCTCGTGCGCCATGTTCGACGGTCCGGCGTTGCGCGCAATCCTCGCCGGAGTTCCGCTACCGCGCTCCTTCGCCGAGCTCTTGCGCCTGGCGCTGGCGCGCGTCGGGCGCGCGTGGGTCGCAGGGGACGCCTACGTGCACGATGAGGGCAGTGCGTCAAATCTTATCTCAGCCTGAGGGGGTTTACGGCGGCCCGACAAAACAAGCTCAGTCCATGCCGCGCTACTTTCACCACTTCGGATTGGACCGCGATCCCTTCCTCGACACGGCAGACCCCCATTTTTACCTCGAGACGCCGATGGCGCACGCCCACAAGCGGCGGCTGCTGACGTCGATCGACGAATCGCGCGGCCTCACGATCGTCGTCGGCGAGACCGGTGCCGGGAAGACGAGCCTCAGCGCGCTCGTTGAGCACGATCTCCTCTCGAACGACCGCTGGATCATCGGGAAAATCCTCGATCCCACCTTTGCGACCGACGTCGAGTTCTTGCTCGCCATCGGCCGCGTCTTCGGGCTCTCGCTGCCGCCGCGTTCGAGTGCAGCGCTCAAAAACGCGCTCAAGAACTTCTTCTTCGACACGGCCGTCCTCGAAAGCAAAACGCTCGTCCTGATCATCGACGAAGCGCAGAACCTCAACGGCGACGGGCTCGAAACGCTGCGGCTGCTGCTCAATTTCCAAATTCCGCAAAAGAAGCTGCTCAACGTCTTGCTGTTCGGCCAGCCGGAGCTCGAGCGCGCGGTTGCAACGCGCGGGAACCTGGCCGACCGTGTCGATGGTTGGATCCGTCTTGGTCCCCTCGACGCCGCTGCGGCGCGCGCAATCGTGGAATACCGGCTGACCCAAGCCGGACAAACTCCGGGGAGCAAGCTCTTCAGCGATGAGGCGATGGAGGGACTGATCGCGGCCGCGGGCGGCTATCCCCGTCGCCTGACGACCTTGGCCCACACCGCGATGTTCGAGGCCGCCGAGCGCGGCAGCCAGATGATCTTCGAGGAGCACGTCGCGGCGGCGCTGCGTGCCCACGGATTGCCGACGCCCCCGAAAGCCGAACCGGTCGCACCCGCGATGGCCTCCGGCCCGGCGCAAGGGACGAACGGCGCCCATCGCCGGTCGCTTTTCGAACGCCTGTTCGGCGCCCGATGAACGAGGAGCGCTTCGAGCGGAGCGCCGATATGCGGCTCGTCGAGTTGCGCCGCGAGCAACTCGGGATCGCCAAAGCGCCCGAGGCCATGTGGCAGTCGCGAGCGGTCGCCGACCTCCCCTTCGGGCCGGCGGTCGAAGCCGCGCCGGTCGAGTCCGGGGCCGTGCTGACCCTCCAGGCGACGGCAAGCCCCAAATCAGGGCTCATCCCCGGTGCGATCGTCACCGTGGGCCTGAGCGTCGTCAATGAGGGCGACAAGGCCGCTCGCGCGGCGATTGCTCGTCTGCCGCTTCCCGCGGCCATGGAATACCGGCCGGGAAGCCTGCAGATCGACGGGCGGGACGCCACCGAGGAGGCGGCGGATGCCCTCTTCGGGACCGGTCTGGACCTCGGGACGCTTGCGGGCGCGCAGCGCGTCACCGTCCTGTTGAAGCTGGCGGTCAAGGCCGGGGTAGACGACCCGTTGATCGCTCCGTCCTTGACCTGTTCGGGCACCGCCGTCGCGGGTGCCAAAGCGTTGCGCTTGGAGCGTTCCATCGCGCGGACCGCGTTCGCGGCGAAGGTAGAACAAAGCACGCAGGAACAGCCGTTTTACGAGCTCGAGGCCGAGGAGTCGATCCCCTACGAAGCGGTCGAAGCGGCGCTCGCTCCGATCGTCCCGCCGAGCGTCGTCAAACCCCCGGCAGCCGCGCCGCTGCTCGCGGCACCGCCGGCCCCTTCGACCAAGCCCGACGGTCCGCTCGTCGATCCGGGAGTCCCCGCGGCCCCCGCAGCTCCGCCGCCCCCGCCGGCGCCTCCCGCGGTCAAACCAGCAGTGCCGAAGGTATCACCCGGCTGGGCCGCCGTCGCGCCCGAGCGGCCGGCCGAGCCGACGCTGTTATCCGAGCCGACGCTGACGACCGTCCTCGAGAAGGCGAAGATCGCGACCTTGGGACAGTTCTTTTCGGCGGCGCGCAGCTTCGGCATGGCTGCGCACTACCTGCTGTTGAGCGCGCTTGCGTGCACCCGCACGCTTCCACGAGAAGGGTCCGGCGACGAGATCGCGGCCTTCTTCTCGGCGCAAGACGCATTGCTCACGAAGGCCTTGATCGCCAAGCGTCTAGGAAAGACGGTGACGTTGAGCGACGTCGCGGCGCCGATGCCGGCGTTTCCGCCGGCGTTTCCGCCATCGTGCGCGCTTCCTGGTCCGCAAGATGCGAAGAACGGCGTTATTCTGTATCGATCGTTCACCGTGAGCGAACTGGATTTCGTCGGGCGCGCTGTCGCGAACACGGGATCACCGCCCTTCACACGCGCCGGTCAACTCTCCGTCGGTCTCTGCGCCAAGCGCGTGATCGCTTCCGATCCGGCGCGCGCGCAGGCGTGCGAAGGGGCACTCGTCGCGTACGCTGCGAGCGCATCGTCGGAAATCAATCGTCTTTTCGTCCGCGCGCGGTTAGACAAGCGCACTGACCTCTTCGGCCCTTCGAGCGCACAGTTCGACGCGCACGCACGGGCGGTATTGAGCGAGCTGGCTGCGCTAAGCGCTTAGTGCGAATTCTCCTGGGGATTCCGAGCGGCGGAAACCCGACGAAAGAGTTCTTGTCATCGCTTGCGACGTTGCGCTTGCCCGAACGATGCACTGCGTTCGATCGTTACACGGTCAGCGGCAACTTCGTCCCTGCGCAGCGGGAGATGATCGTCCGCCGGGCGCTGGCACTCACGGCGGACGCCGTCTTGATGATCGACGACGACATGGTCGTTCCGCCCGACGCGCTCGAGAACCTCAGCGCGACGCTCGAGGGCGATTCCGGCGCAGCGATCGCAGGGGCGCTGTATTACTCGCGCGACGGCATTCGCCCGATGGTCGCCGACGGCTGGACGTCGAGCGACATGACCGGTGCGTCGATTCCACCGTTCGACGATTGCACGCCTACGGCCGTCGACGCCGTCGGTTTCGGCTGCGTCTTGATTCGCATCTCCGCTTTGAAAATGCTCGCGCCCCCGTTCTTCGGCGCACAAATCTACATGGAAACCGGGGCGGCCCGAGCGCGGCTGTGCAACGAGGATTACCTCTTATGCGAGCGCTTGCGTCAGAGCGGCTATCGCGTCTTGCTCCACCCCGGCGTCCGCTGCGGCCACGTCGATCGCGAAAGCGATCGCGTCATCCCGCTGACGTGGGAGCCGGCCGACGTCACGAATCGACGCCGCATGATCGTCGTCGAACCCGGCCCGCGCTACGCGGTCGTCGACTACGATCCGTCGCTTCCCCGCGCACGCGAGCGCCATCTCGCGGCGCCGCTGACCTACGTCAGCGTGGAGGAGCGTTTTTAGCGCATCGTGTCGAGATGACCGACGGCCGGACGCGGCGCATAGCTGCCGAACGAGCGACGTGCCTGCTTCACCTTCGAAATAGTCGATAAACGGCGGCGGACGTTGTCTCGGAACGCGACGAGCCGCTTGAGTTGCCCGTCCCGAACGGCGTAAATGCGGGTCACGCGCCGGTCCAACTCCTCGTCGAACTGCGCGCTTCGCTGTCCGGCCGTGGCGTAAGCCGCATTCGTCAGCGCGGCGATCACGCGCCGCTGGTCGGCTAACGTGGATTCGAGGTCGCTCCACCGCAGCGCAAGGAGATGACGCTCGGCATGCGCGCAGAGTTGCTCGAGCTCGCCGACGAGCGCGGCGAGACTTTCAGCGGCGCTAGCCAAGTGCCATGAATCCGCCACCTGCGGTGACGCCCGTCGTCCCATCAGCGCGCTGCATCGTGCGCCACTGCCGATTCGCCTCCGCCCACGTGAGGCGAAACTCTTTGAAGTCCGGGAGCAGCCGCGCGACGCGCGTCGGCGATTTCTCCATGTTTGCCATCACCAGCTCGTGGTGCCAGAACTCGTACATGCGGAAGAGGTTTTTCGACAGATCGCCTCCGATCTCGAAATTCAAGGCACCCATCAACGTCGCGACCGCTTGCTGCGCTCGACGCAAATTGTCGTGAATCGTCTGAATGTCGTTCGGCGACTCGCGCAGCGTTTCGACCGCTTTCTGAGCCGACTGAATTAACACGTCGTAGACGATGATGATCAGTTCCTCGCGCGATGCCGTTTTGACCCGCGCTTCGATGTACTTCCGTTCCGGCGTTGGCATGAGAACTCCGTTTCCGCTCGCGCCTTCCTTAGAGTTGTCCCGAATTTTGGAGCTGCGTGACCTGCGCTTGTGTGGCTTGATAACCGGCGATTGCCGTCTCCGCGGCGGTGGCCTGCGATTGTAGGAGGTTGGCTTGCTGCGTCGCGCTGTCTTGAAGCTGCTGGATGAACTGCTGAACGCTCGAGATCGTGTCGGTATTCTGGTTCTCGTCGGCCTGGATGAGCGAGACGGCCGGAATGGTTCCGACCGAACCGCTGAAGAGCAAGGTCGGCGATCCGGTGGCGCCGGTCAAATAAGAACCCATCTGCGTGAGGACGCCGAAATTCGTGTCGAGGAATAGGTCTTGCACGCCGCTTGGATTCGCGGCGAAGGCCGCCTGAAACGCGTTGAGGTCGAGGGGCAGAAACGTTCCGTCGGTCCCCTGCATGACCTGCGTCGTGAGCTGACCACTGACGATCGTACCGTTGGTGCCGTTGGTTTGCGCGCCGGCCTGCGTAGCCTGAAGGACCGAGAACGTCGAGCTCATCTGCAAGCCGATGCTGGAGAGCGAGAAGCTCGTTCCGTTGCTGTTGACGACCGTCTGTGCCAGGTTGATGAGGCGATCGCGTAAGTTCGAGATCGAGAAGTCGCCGAACAACGGTCCGCCGCCGGTGAGCTGGCTGCTCGAGGACGTCAAGTTCTTACTCGTAGTGGCATTGTTCTGCTGGACGACGGGCGGCGCAATGGCCGCATTCAATTCGTTCAGCGCCACGTTGTACGCGGACGCGAAGTTCTGAATGTTGTTGACGAGCGTCGTCGAGTCTTGGCTGACGGAGATCGTGAACGGCGTGCTGGTTTGGCTGAGCAGATTGATCGAGATTCCCGGAATCGCATTGGTCACGGCGTTCGAGCCGCTGTAGTACGTCGTCGTTCCGCCCGACGGATTCTGTAAGGTCACGCTGGCCTGCTGCCCGACCTGCGTCGCCGCGCCGTGCGCGCCGGACTGGTCGGGCAAGCCGAGCGCGGAGAGGAAGTTGCTCGAGTCCGTGGGGGAGCCGAAGACGACGCTTCGCGGACCAGTCTGCTGGTTCGAAATCGTGATCTGACCGGTGACGGTGTTGTAACCCGCGATCACCCCGGCGCTCGAGGCGTTGATCTTCTGGAGGATGTCGTTGACCGATTGCTGGGTCGGATCGACGGAGAACGAGACGCCGTTGATCGAGAACGTCCCGGCCGTCACCGCGGTAATGAGGTTGGCGTTGTTCTGATTGAGCGTCTCGAGCTCGTTGAGGCCGCTGATCGGACCCGCCGATTGGACGAGGCCGCTCGTGGGCGAGTTGGCGACGCTTGCGATGTCGAGCTTGAGGGCCGTGATGAGATTCCCGGTGTCGGCCGGCGAGCCGATCGAGATCGGCGCATCCGACGACTGAAACGTGACCGTATCGGTGACCGAGCTGTAGCTCGCGGTGAAACCGACGTCGACGGCCTGAACCGCGGTCTGCAGGTTGGCCAAAATCGAATCGAGGTTTCCGTTGATGGGATCGGTCGGACTGTACGTTAAGGTGACGCCGTCGACCGTAAATTTACCCTGGCCGCTCGTCCCGGCAGTCGGCGTAATCTGGAACGTGTCGCTGGCGATCGCCACGTTTCCGGCAATCTGCTTGCCGACAGTGTCGGCCGGCGCGCTCGTGACCTGGGTCGTCGTCGCCAACGTGTCGCCGGTGACGGTGTAGACACCCGGATTCGCGCCGACGCCGGGAACGCTCGTTGCGGTCGCCGCCGTCGGGTTGCTCGACGTCCCCGTGAACGTTTGAAATTGCGCCGGATTGGAGAGGTTGACGAGCGCCGACTGCACGGAGGCGAGCAGCCCGTTGATCTTGATCAGCTCAGAATTTTTGGCCGTGAGCGACGTAATCTGGTTGTTGTACTGCGTAATCGGCGCAAGCGAGAGGGCCGTCTCCTTCTGGATGACGGCATTCCAATCGATGCCCGAAGAAATTCCGCTGAAGCTGACCGGGCCGACGTTCGTCGCTATGTTGCTTGTTTGGGTGTTCGAGACGCCTGACATACTACGCTATCTACGCGTTCCTATCGACGAGCTCGCCCGACGAATGGTCGAACTTCACGAGCTGGACGACGAACTGTGGCGGCACTTGCGCGATTTCTTGGCCGTTCGTTGCATTGGTGAACACGACCACGACTTGCACCGGATTGGTGACGAACTTGTATGCGACGTGCACGTCGGAGAGCAGGCTCGCGCTCGGGGCTTGCGGCGCGTTGGTCTTGCTTGCTTTCTGCGCGGCATCGGGAGGCTGCAGCGGCGGCGAAAGCGGGTTCGAATTCGTTGCGGCCGATTTCGTGCCGCCCGAAGACGTAGCGGACGGGGACGTAGAGTCCGTCCCGATATCGGCGACCAGAACGTTGCTGGTCGACGTGGCGGCGGGCACGGTCGAACTGCCGGTGCCGCTTTGGGACTGTCCCGGGTCGACCAATGGCAACGCGCTCAGAACCGAGCTGAGCGCTCCAACGTCCATGTCTGGCAGCGTCCTCCTACCTTCGATATCGGCCGCCGGTCCCAATACTTTACGGGCGGGCGGAGCTGTGACCCAGGCCCGCCCGCCCGTAGGCGGCGAGCACCCTGTCGAGGCTGCCGCGCCGATCCGCAAAGGCTTCTGCGCGCCCCCGCAGCGGGTTGGTTGCCCTCTCGCGGCGCCAGGCCGTCTGCAGTGCTGCAACGACCGCGTCGACGCTTGCCGGGTCGGTCGATTCGACGGCCGGCGCGAAGAGTTCAGGCCCCCATCCGCGCGCTGAGGCGACCACGGCAGCCCCGGCGAGGGCCGCCCGCACAAGCCGGCTGACCCCGAGGCTGACCCAGGCGCAATCGACGAAGACGTGAGCGGTCGCCAGCAGTCCGGCGACTTCGCCTGGTTCGGGATCCTCAACGATGACGCCGGTCTCGCCGGCGAACTCGTGCAGAAGTCCGGCATATACGGCGTCCTTGACCGGCCCCGCCACAACCAATGGGATGCCCGCTGCCTCGGCGGCCCGGAGTGCGATGAGCGCATTCGTCCGCGGCTCCAGCGGCCCGAGGACGAGGGCAAAGCGCTGCGCACCGCTCAGATGCGTGGTGGCCGTCGGCCGATCCGCCACGACGAACGGCGCGCTGCGTTCGACCGGCCCGGCATAGCCGAAGCGCTCGCGAACCAGACGTTCCTCGCCCGCGCACGCGACGATCACCCCGCCGGCGCACGACAGCGCCTTGCGCACGGATTGCGTGTATTCCGGGGGCGGACCGCTAGCCGGCGTGGCGGCGGCGTCCGCAAGTCGACGCTTCGCCAAGAGCTCCAGCAGCATCGCGACGTTGGCTTCATCCGGGCGCAAAAGGAAACACGCGTCGCTGACCTTACTGCCCCAGTATAATTCGCGCTCGAGATCGACGAGCTGCGGTGAAACCACCGTCGCGACCCCGGCCGCACGCGCGGCCTCGACGACCTCGAGTGCCGCCGCCGGTTCGTGCAGGCCGATCACGTGCACGAGATCGCAGTGCGGCAGATCGGGTTTGGCGGCGACCTCGACCTCGAAGCCCTCCGCGCGCAGAAGCACCTCCAGCGCGCGCGCCTCGTCCATATCGCCGTCGGGCACGCGAAACGCATCGGAGCGAACGACGAGGCTGACGCGACCGTTCGATGCGCCGCGCCCATTCGGATCGAGTACGAACGGTTCCGCCGGCGTCGCCGCAGATTCAACCGCGAGGAGCCCGGCCGGTTCGCCTCGCGCGCGCGAAAACGAGAATGCGAGGTCGAACGGAATCGTACGAGCTATCGCAACGTGTTCGCCGGGACCGCCGCCAAGCCACACGCGATGGATCGCAGGGTGGGCTGCAAAGCGGGCCGCGTTCGCCTCGTCGCCGACGATCACTTCGGCGTCGGAATCGCTGACGTTCTCGAAACGCGTCCCGAACCAGCGCGCCGCGAGTTGCGTTTCGGACCGATCGACGTCGACGAAATGCAGACGACGCGCGACGCCGGCGAGTGCCGCATGTCCCGCCGCCGCGGTGCGGGCCGCGAGCGCGACGGTCCGATCGCGCGCAAATCGACGCGCGTACACATACGGCGCCATGATCGACCAGGCATCGGCGAGCGGCGCGGCGCCCAGAAAACCCAAGCGCCGCGCCTGCTCCCACGTCGACTCGAATTCCGGCGCAAAGACGGCGTAGCGTTCCTCGTTCACCGCGTGACCGGCAACCATTTCGATCAGCCACGGCAAAAGTCGATCCCGCACGGCGTCAGCGATCGGATCGTCGATGAGTTCCGCTACGAGAGCCGGCCAAATCAGCGGATCGCTTTCACGTAACCCGACAAAACGGGTCGGCACGATGATCGCCGGTGCGACCACCACGTCGGCGTCGCGCGCAAATGCTACGTCGAGGACCGCTTCTTCTCGACCGTGTCGAACGATCGGCTCCAGCCGCGCCGCGACGAGGTTGCCGGCGCTCAAGACGTCGCGAACGCGGCTGCGGTCCTGCCGCGGCTGCACGTAGGAAAACGCCCGATGCGTTCTCACGAGCCGGATCCAAGCCGCGCGAGCGTTCGGCGCAGCGCGCTCGGGCTCGTCTCTTTTATGAGCTCGATCGCGTCGAACATGCCGCCGAAAGCGCCCGGCTGGAGCCGTACGAGGGTTGCGGGCCGCAGCTCGGAAAGCCATCGGTCGACGTCGGCGACGTCGTCGATCCCGATCTCGGCTACGCGCTCAACCTCGAGACCGCTGCGTTCGAGCAGACGCCGGACGCGTTCGCCCAACGTTGCCGCATCGATCGCGCCGCACGCGGCGATTTCGAGCGTTACGTCGGCATCGCTGCCGAACGCCTGCGCGAAGCGCCGCACGAACGCGCCGACCGTCGACCAGTCGCTCTCATCCCGAACCAGCGCGGCAAAGCGCGCCCGCGCATCCTTTCGCGGCGTCCCGGTTGCGGCGGCGCCCTCGCTCGACGTCACCGTCTCGGTCGACGAAAGCGGGACGAAATGCGTCGTGCGGTCGAAGCCGCGCGCGATCACGGGCTGCGGCAGGTAGCCATTCGTCGGATATTGATCGGGCAAGCCCCACTTGCGAGCAAACTTCGCCCAATTCTCGTTCATCGAAGCTTGCCAGTCGACGTTATTCGCGGAGAACGTCACGCTCCCGAAGTGATGGATGAAGACGTCGTCGCAAACGTAGATCTTGTAGCCTGCGGCGCGGACGCGAATGCAAAAATCGTCGTCTTCGAAGTTGCCGGCTCCGAAACGCTCGTCGATCCCGCCGATCTCATCGATGACCCGCCGGTCGATGCACAAGCAGAAACCGATCGCGCGGTCTACGTAGAAGCCGCTCTTCCGCCAGCGCGCGCGGCGGGCGGCCGCGAAGCGATGCATGGTGGCGACGTCGGGGTAGTCGGCGTCTGCGATCATCTGCGAGCCGGCGACCCGGTTGCTGCGCGGCGCGCTCACCCCCGTCAACGGATTGCGCCGCAACGCGTCGATCAGATCATCGAGCCACCCCTCGGTGACGACGACGTCGTTGTTGAGGACGACGATGTAATCGCCGCGCGCCGCATGGATGCCCTGATTGTTACCGCCGGCGAAACCCCGATTGCTCGGATTGAAGATCACGGTCACGTCGTCGAGGGTCCGCAGCCAATCGGTCGTCTCCGGACCCGATCCGTTGTCGACGATGATGATCTCGTGCGGGTGCGGCGTATGGGCCCGAATCGACTCGAGCGCGATCTTGGTGTAGTTCGGAGCGTTCCAACTGAGCATGACGATGCTGACCAAGCCGTCGGCGCGCGCGACCGGCGCCTCGCGACGAACGGAAAGCACGTCGCGGCCCCGCTCGATCTGCGGCGCGAAGCGCGTCGCGTCGGCGGCGCGAATCGCTAAGCCGCACGCGCGCAATCGAGCCGTCAAATCGATCAGCGCAGCATCGAGCCCAACCCGTTCGTCAAGCCGAAGATGCTGCGGAATTTCGGCCAGCGCGAGGAGCGAGGCCCGCGCGTCGCACGACGGGACGACATGATCGCCTGACGCATCGGCGAACGTCGCCGCGACGACGTCGCCACCCCAAGCAAGTTCCCCGCGCAGAGCCGCGAGCCACCCCTCCTTGAGCGGAAAGCTTGCGTCGACGAACGCGATCGCTTGCTCGCCGCGCAGTTCCATCGCCTTGCGCGCCGCATACGTCGTCCCGGAGCGATCGATTTCGAGCGGGACGCCGAGCTGCGGCGGATCGGACGGTGAATTCCAAACCATGTGCGCCACCGGCGCGCCGCAGCGTTCGAGGGCATCTCGCAGGCCGGCCGGATCGGCGACGTCGCCGTGGACGAATACCGTGATCGGACGCGGCGCCGCCGGCACGTCGAGGTAACGTTCGGGCGCGACGCGTGTTTCGCGGACGTCGGGGTCACGCGCCACGGCAAACGCGCCGATGCGAGCACGCCAGTCCTCATCGAGACGCGCGCGCGCGCTCAGCATCCGCCGGGGATCGTTGCAATCGATCTCCGCCGCGCGTGCCGCCGCGAGCGCCCCGCGCACGCATACGACGCGCATGCCGCGTGCCCGCACGCGCAGGCTGAGATCGATGTCGGCTAGCGCATCGCCGTAGCGCTCCGCAAACCCCCCGAGCTCGACGAACAGCGAACGGGTGATCATCATGCACGTCCCTGGGGCCGCCGAGACGTCTTCGGAGGGCGCCCGTTCGTCAAACGCTTCGCCTGCGCGCCGTGCGATCACGTCGATCGCGAAACGGCTCATGCGCGTCCTCGCAATCCCCAGGCCGGCGCTTCGAACGCGGTTCACCGAATCGGCGATCGTCGCGGTAACGATGCCGACGCCGTCCGTCAGTGCCGCCGAGAGCCGTTCGACGGATTCCGGGTCGACGGTGACGCCGGCCGTATGAAAAAGGAAGACCGGCTCCGCGGCCGTCGCGGCAGCCGCGTTGTACGCCCGATAGGCGCTTGTGCCGTCGAGCGGCGCAACGATGACGGAGAGACCCACCTCGGCGTCTACGCCGTCGCGAGTCCCTCTTCCGCGGTCAGCCTCGCTTTTTCGAAATCGCCGATGCGCATGTAGTGGCCCGCGAGCTCGATGGCGACGCGCTGCCCGCCCAGCGGCAGCGCGCGGCGCAGCGTCGCTTCGACGTCTTGCGGCCGCGAAAGCGCCTCGAGGATCTTCGCGCGCCGTAGCAGCCCATCGACATGCTCCCGATTCGCGGCCAATACGGTATCGATCGCGACGAGCGCTTCCTGATTGCGGCCTGCGTCGTGCAGCAGCACGGCGCGGAGATACGTCGCTTGACCGAAGGCGTTGGGGTCCTCCGGTTTCACGGCCGACACGTACGAAAGCGCTTCCTCCTTTAAACCTAACAAAACGGCCGCCGCGCCGGCTTGATACAGAAGCCGCGGGTGGCCCTCGGCCGTCGTCAGGCCCTCCAGCGCCTTGTCGAACGCAGCCTGCGCTTCGCCCTCCGCTAGCAGGCGGCTCGAGCGGCGCGCGAAGTCGGCCGGCTCGATGCACGGCGCCGTCCGCTCCGCGGCGTGCAGCCGCTCGAGAGCCGCAGTGTCGCCGCGCTCGGCGTAGCGCCGTTCGAGCTCATCGAGAACCGCCGCACTCCCGGGAGCGATTTGCAAAGCGCGTTCGAGATAGGACTCGGCACCCGGAACCTTCGCGCGATCGGCCACGGTCGCGGCCGTCGTCAACAGCTGAATCGCCGTCCCCGGTTGCGCGCGATCGAGCGCCTGCGAAATCGTCCCGAGCATCTCTCGAAGCTTCTCCCGCCGCAAAAGATAGTTCACGTAATCGAGCAAGCTCGCGTCATCGCCGAAGTCGCGATAGACCTGCAGAAATTGCGCCTCCGCGTCGTCGTACCGTTTCCCCGCTTCGAGGGCGCGAGCGCGGTTGGCCAGCAACGGCTGTGCCCCCGGACGATTGGCGAGACCCTTCTCGAACCACTCGAGCGCGGCCGGCGGGTTACCTTCCATCGCGTACGTATGCCCGATCTCGGACTGCGCTTTCCAGACCGAGACCTCGTCGTCGCAGACGAACTGCAGGTTGTTATATGGTCCATCCGCGATCGCCGCTTTGAACGCCTCACGTGCTTCGGCGTAGCGCTTCATGTTTGAAAAGGCACGCCCTTGCGCGAAGTGCGCGTTGCAAAATTGCGGTGAACGCCGCAAACTCTCGTTCGCCGCCCACAATGCCTTTTCTTGATCGCCCTCATGCGCGTAGGCCTCGGAGAGCGTCGAGAGCCCGACCGGAACGAAGCCGCGGGGATTCTCACCGACGAGGGCGAGCATCCGCTCGAGCGCGACGATCGCTCCCTTGCGGTCGCCGATGATCAACGACGTCACGCCGAGGTTGTACCAATGAAACGGCTCTTCCGGCTCTCGTTCCGTCGCCGCCTTGATGATATCGAGATTGCGCTGGCCTTTGCCGCGATCGTCGACGACGCCCTTGAGGTAGCCATGGTGCGTGATCGAGATCAACGACGGCTTGCAGTCCAGACCGGTAAGGTTTTGATCGAGGGAGATGAACTCGTGGATCGGGCTGCGATAGCGGATGCGCGGGTGATTCGGGAAGAAGCGCGCGAGCGCGTGGGAGCTCGCACCGGTTCCTTTGTAGTCGTCGGCGAGGTTAAAGCACCGCACCCAGAGCCCGACCAAATGGGCCGGGACGTTCTTCATGCCGAGTAACATCTCACGCGAATCGGCGTTGAGCTCTTCGTCCGCGTCCATCACGAGGATCCAGCGTTTGGTCGCGAGCGCGAGGGCCTCGTTGCGTGCCCACGAAAAATCATCGCGCCACGTCCGGTGCTCGATCCTTGCGCCGAAGCCCCCAGCGATCTCGACCGTGCGGTCGGTCGAACCCGTATCGACGACGTTGATCTCGTCGACGATCCCGGCGAGGCTCTGCAGGCATTTCGGCAAGAATCGCTCTTCGTTCTTGACGATCATGCAGAGGCTGATCCCGGCCGGCTTTTGAGGAAAGCC
This sequence comes from Binatia bacterium, assembly GCA_035604635.1. Classification (GTDB taxonomy): domain Bacteria; phylum Vulcanimicrobiota; class Vulcanimicrobiia; order Vulcanimicrobiales; family Vulcanimicrobiaceae; genus DATNIC01. Next base: position 6,242 of record DATNIC010000109.1, on the reverse strand, counting down.
CGGCGGGGGATGCGGCAAGCCGAACGGCAGGTAGGCGCCCGGAGCAGGCGCCGGGGCGGCGTCCACCGTCGGCGGCGCCGCCTTTCGCGCTGCAGCGCTCGAATTGATACGCAGCGGCATATCCTTACCTATCGACCGAGCCGGCGATCCGCTTGAGGGCATCGAGCAGGAACGTCAGGTCCTCGTCCCGAGTGCGGTGGTTGGTGATGTTGGCCCGAATTGCACGTTTGCCGTCCACCGTCGTCGACGACGTCACGGCAAGACCGCTCTCCTGGAGGCGAATGACCAATTCGTCGTTGAGGCGATCGAGCTCTTCGTCGCCGTAGCCTGCCCGGCGGTAGCGGAAACATACGATGTTGAGCGCGACGGGAGCGAGCAGCTCGAACGCGTCGTCAGCCTCGACCATCTCACCGAGCCGGCGCGCCTGCCGCACGTTGGTTTCGATTGCCTCGCCGAGTCTGCGCGTGCCGTGTTCTTTCATGGTAAACCAGATCTTCAGCGCCCGGAAGCCGCGCGACAGATCGAGGGTGAAGTCGGTGAACCACGGTGCTCCGCCCGCCAAGCCGCGCGACATCCGCGTTAGGTACGGCGCAGAGGAACCGAAAGTCGCCCGATGGAGCTCGGCATCGCGTACCAAGATGCAGCCCGCGTCGTACGGCACGTGCAGCCATTTGTGGAAGTCGAACGCGAGCGAATCGGCGCGCTCGAGCCCTTTCAGCTGCGCGGTCACGGACGGCGCTAGGATCGCCGTCGCGCCGAAAGCGCCGTCGACGTGATACCACAGCGCTTCGCGGCGCGCAACTTCGGCCAGCTCGTCGAGCGGGTCGATCGCGCCGACGTCGACCGTCCCCGCGGTCGCGATGATCATGAAGGGACGCAAGGCATGCGCTCGATCGACTTCGATGGCGCGCGCAACGGCCGCAGGATCGAGCCGATGCCGTGCGTCTGCGGGCAATACGCGCAGCGAAGCGCTGCCCATGCCCGCAACTTCGAACGCGCGCCGAACGCAACCGTGCGCTGCCGATGACGTGTAGGCCGTCAGCCGCCCTTGCGCAAGATCGATCCCATTTTCGCGAACCGCGGTTCCAAGCGCCTTGGTGCGCGCCACGAGCACTGCGATCAGATTCGCCGATGAACTGCCGGCGGTGAGCACCCCGCTTGCGCTTTCGGGAAATCCGAAGAGCTCGCGCGACCATGCGACGATCTGCCGCTCCACGTACACGGCGCCGTGATCGCGCCCGCCGACGTTGGCATTCATCGTAGCGGCGAGCAGCTCGGCCAATGCTCCGGTCGGCGTCCCGGTCCCGTGCACCCAGCCGAAAAAGCGCGGATGAATGTTGCCCGTAGCGTACGGGAGAATCGATGCCGCAAACTCGCGATACACGGCTTCGAGCGGCATCGGTTCCTCGGGCAACGCCTCGGCGAACCGCGCGCGAACCTCGGACGGGACCGGCTGCCACGCCGGGCGTTCGCGAACGCCTTCGAGGTAGTCGAGCGCGTCGTCGAGCGCCGCGTGGCTCAGGGCCCGAAACGCAGTCCAATCTTTCGGATCAAGCACCTCGCGCGCCGATCGCCTGCGATGCGCTTGCCCGTTCCAGCAGCATCGTCCGGACAGCGTCCTCGATCCGTTCGACGGCGGCACGCTTGGGCGCCCACTCGACTCCCGCGGGGGGATGTAAAACGACCATCGTCGCGTTCGCCTCGAAGACGACGACGCGCCCCGCTGCATCGAGGCCGAAATCGATGCCGCCGTAGTCGAGCCCGAGCGTGTCTTTGATGGACTCGAGCGACGCCACGCTTTGGGGTCCGAGCACCCCCGTCATGTTCTCCAAGAATATAGCTTCTTCCGCACGATGTTCGGGATCGTGCATCTCGGCCGTGAAATAGTGCACCATCCACTCTCGGGAGATCGCGAGGTGCAGTGGATAGAGCCGTCCGTCGACGATCATCACCCGGTACTTACGCACCTTCCCGTCCGCGCTGCGCACGTCGACAAACTCCATGACGAGCAGCTCCGTACCGGGGAGTCGCGCAGCCGCGTCTGCCAGGTCGCCGGCATGCTCGACCATCACAAAGTGCTGCCCCGTCTGAAATCCCGGAGAGCGCAACAGAAGGGGGAAGGTGAATCCATTCTCGGCGAGCGCGGCGGGACCGTCCGGACCGCACAGGAGCGTGCGGGGCATCGACTCGGTGCGAGCGGTGAGGACGCCGTCCAATTTGCCCAAGCGGTGCGCGTTGGTGACGCGCTTGGTCGCCAGAACCGCCGCCGGGCGATTGATCACCGGCACCATCGAGCGTGAGAGCGCGATCTCCGCCGCGGACAGGCCGCGCGCACAGCGATCGGCATCTCCGATTCCGTTGAAGACGACGCCGTCCGTCGGTAATTGCAGGTCCGGCGTGCAGAATTCGGCGACCAGCGTCCATTTTTGGAAGATCCGATCGTCCCAAAACCGGGCCGTATTCAAGTTACCGCCGAGGGCTGAAAGGACGAGTAGCATCGGAACCGCGGGCCGGTCGCCGCGGTACGGCCAAGCCGTGAGCTTTTCGAAGCCGATCCGTGCGTGTCGTTGAGCGGCCTCTTCTTCTCCCAAACGCAGTAGGAGCACCGCGAGTCCTTGATGCGCCTGAATATTGTCGGGAGCCAAGCGCAAGGCCGTTTCGTAGTGCGTCCGCGCCGCTACGACTTGGTCGTTGTCCAGCAAGGCGTTGGCGAGGTTCGCATGTCCCGCCGCGACCCCGGGGTGCCGCGAGACTGCCTCCGCGAACGCCGTTCGCGCAGCCCGCGGATAGCCTCGTGTCGAGAGCAGCGTCCCTAGTCCCGTCAAGGCGTCAAAATTCGCCGGGTCACGGGCCAGAATATCGATGTACGGCTTGGTTTCGTCTTCGATCACGCGTTCATCGCGTAGGCGACGAGATCGCGTGCACCGAGCATCGCGATCGGCCGCCCCTCGCGGACGACGACGACGCGCGATTGACCCAGCCGCAGCGCGCGATACGCCTCGTCGACCGGGACCGCTTCCTCGAAAATCGGGAACGGCGGTCCCATCGTCGTCGCGACGGTGGCGTCGAAACGCTTTCGATCGACCCGCAAAACGTCGACGATCGCCTGGACGCCGACCCGGCCGACGTGACAATCATCGTCGACCACGGCGAGTTCGTCGACCCCGGCGTCGCGCATGATCGCTTCAGCCTCGCGCAACGTGATGCCCGATCCGACGAACGCGTCGGCGCTACGGTTCTCGGCACTTCGGACGACGTCACCGAGCGTCATCGCCCAAAGACCTGAAAACCCGCGCTTCTCCATCCAGGCGTCGTCGAACATCTTCGAATAGTACGCGCGCGCGGAATCAGGCAGGATGACGACGACGACGGCTTCGGCTCCCAGCTCGCGCGCGACGCGGGCCGTCGCTACGAGCGCTGCACCCGACGATCCACCGACGAGCAAGCCTTCCTCGCGCGCCGCACGGCGGGCCATCGCAAACGCCTCGCGGTCGCTCACCCGTTCCATGCGATCGATCAACCGCAAATCGAGGGTCTTCGGCAGATAGTGTCGACCGATGCCTTCCGTGACGATGTCGTCGGGCATTCCGCCCGAATAGATCGAACCAACCGGATCCGCACCGACGATGCAGACCCGCGGATTGCGCGCTTTGAGCGCGCGCGCGATTCCGCAGATCGTTCCGCCGGTCCCGATCCCGGCGACGACATGCGTCACCTTGCCCGCGGTTTGATCCCAAATCTCGACGCCGGTCGTGCGCTCGTGCGCCAGCGGATTGACGGGATTGACGTATTGATCGGGCATATACGCGCCCGGAATCTCGCGCACAATGCGCGCCGCGATCGCGGTGTACGCTTGCGGCGAGCCCGCCGTCACGGGCGGTGCAACGACGACCTCGGCGCCGAAGGCGCGCATGGTCGTGATCTTTTCCGATGAGGTCTTTTCGGGCACGACGAGGATGCAGCGGTAACCGCGAATTGCGGCGGCCATCGCCAGCGCCGTACCCGTGTTCCCGCTCGTCGGCTCGACGATCGTTCCGCCCGGACGAAGGAGGCCCGAGCGTTCGGCGTGTTCGATCATCGCAACCGCGATTCGATCTTTCGTGCTGCCGCCGGGATTCAGATATTCTAGCTTTGCGAGCACGAGCGCAGGGAGTTCTCCGGCAACGCGCCGCACGCGAACGAGCGGTGTTTTTCCGACGGCGTCGAGCGCGGTCTCGCAGTACGACGGCGCTACCGACGTCCTCTCACGTGATTCCATGATACGATCGACTCCTTTCGATCAACATGGTGCGCACGGCATCGATGACATGCTCCGCCGGCGCGATGCGGTAGTTCCAGCGCTCGTCCCGCTTGGGAGGCGGGATGACCATCGTCGCATTGGCCTCGAAAACCGCAAGGCGCCCCGAGCGGTCGAGGCTGAAATCCACCCCCGCATAATCGAGCCCCAGGACGTCGCGGACGTTTGCCAATGCCGCCATCGCGCGCGGACCCAGCGCAGCCTCCATGTTTTCGAGGAACGCTGCCTCCTCCGCGCGGTGCTCCGGTCGGTCCGCCATGTCGGCGCTGAAATAGTGCACCTTCCAGTAATCGGCAATTGCCAGGTGGAGTGGATAGAGGCGCCCATCCACGATGATCGCCCGGTACTTCCGCACCTTTCCGTCAGCACTTCGGACATCGAGGAACTCGATGGCGAGCAACTCTTCGCCGGGGACCTGAGCCACGGCTTGGGCCAGGTCCGCCGCCGCCTCGACCTTCAGGAAATTCTGACCCGTGTGAAAGCCCGGCGTGCGAACGAGCAGGGGGTAGGTAAAACCCTGCTCGGCGAGTGCCGCGACGCCCCCGACGCCGCCCAAGAGTCCCCGCGGCAAGGCCGCGATCTGCGGCGCTGCGACGCCCGCCAGCGTCCTCAGCCGCCGGGCGTTTTCGGCTCGACCCGTTTGGAGCACGCGCTGCGGATCGTTGACGATCGGCGCTCCGCTTTTCGCAGCGATGGTCGCAGCGATTCGCAGGCCGGGCGCGCACACGTCGGCATCGCCGAGCGCGTTGAAAATGAGGTCGTGGCGCGGGAGCGGCATCACCTCGTCGTAGTACTCGACCACGACCTTCGAGACCAGAAAGACGCGATCGTCGATGAGGCGATCGGTGTTGACGTTACCGGACGTCTCGGTGACGAGCAGCAAGAGGGGGACGGGCTTCCCCTCGCCACGATACGGTAACGTCGTGACGGCGTTGCCGCGAAAACCGATCGCGCGGTGTTCTTCCGCAGCCTCTCTCTCGCCAAGCGCTGCAAGAGCGAGCGCAAGCCCGCGATGCGCCTCGACGTTGTTCGGATCGAGCCGCAAGGCAATCTCGTAGTGCTCGCGCGCCTTCTCGGCTTCGCCGCCTTTGAGCAGGGTGAAGGCGAAGTTCGCATGCCCGATCGGATTCTCGGGATGGTTCGTGACGGCGGCCGCGTAGCAGGTCCGTGCGTCGGCCGTGTATCCGCCCTTGTAGAGCAGCATGCCGAAGTCGTTCAGCGCCCCGAAATGCTTTGGGTCGCGCTTGAGCACCTCGACATAGGCCGCATGCGCTTCGCCGGTGCTGCCGAGAGCGTCGAGCAACTTCGCGCGCTTGAAGCGCAGCTCGACGTCGTCCGGCCGGCCGGCCAAACGCGCATCGACGTCCTTCAAATCCGTTGCGTGCCTGCGACGGCGCTGCGACTCGTTCACGTGCGGCTTTTTCGCGTTAAAAAAAAGAAGGCCCGCCGAAGCGGACCTTCTCCAAACCAGAGTTCTGGTTTAGGGGTTCCCCCGCTGAACCCCCGCTAAGGGAACAGGCGCAGAACCGTTTGCGCGTTCGCGTTCGATTGCGCCAACACCGACGTCCCAACTTGCACCAGAACCTGGAGCCTGTTGAAGTTCGTCGTCTCTGCACCGACGTTGAGGTCGCGAATCGACGACTCCGACGCTTGCAGGTTGACTGCGGCGATGTTGTTGTTGTCCGCATCTTCGTTCAAACGAACGATGACCGCGCCCAGGTTTGCCCGCTCGGTGAGCAGGTTCTGCAGCGCAAGGTCGATCTGACCGATGCTATCTTCCGCACCGAGCGATGGGCTCGAAGCCGTCGACAAGAGCAGGTTGACCGCCGAGATACGCAACGTCTGCGTGTTGGTAGCCTGGAGACCGACCTGAATCGTCGCACCTTCGAGTGCGCCTGACTGGAAGTTGAACGCCGGGTTGTTCGGGTTCGAGAGAGCCGCGACG
>DATNIC010000108.1:0-7355 GCA_035604635.1 Binatia bacterium | reverse complement strand
CGTCTCGTACGCGTAGTCATCCGCGATCGAGGCGGCGATCGCATCCCAAATCGCATCCGAGTGATCGACGTCGGCGACGATATGCACGTTGCTCGAGATGAGGGCGTCTTCTCGAACGCCGAGCTCGCGCACGATCTTGTCGCGCCAGCGCTTCGACATCGCGCCGCCGGGAATGATCTCGCTGTTGTTGCGCCGCTCGAGAAAGTGCGAGCCGGTGAGCGCCGCCAGCCAAGGCTCGCTCGAGTTCACGTAATTCCAACCGTTGAACACCGCCTCGACGAGGGGCGTCGGCTCGGCCCGCGCTAAATCAGCGTCCGAGACGCCCAATGCCGTCGCCTGCTTCGACATGAGTACGCGATGGTCGCTCCCCGCTCTCGGATCGTGGAAGAGCTCGTCTTGCTCGTGCTGCCAGATCGCGCGCTTGACGTCCCACGGCGCCTTGGCTTGGACGTAGGCCCAGCCTTCGCGACGGTTGTTGTTGTAGAATACCATTTGGATCGCGACGAAGCGCGCCCGTTCCAACGTCAGCGGCGTTTCGAAGAACAGTTTGAACTCGTCGGAGGAGAACTGCGCGATCGCGAGCTCGTTCAGCTCGGTCTCGAGACGCTTGACGAGATCGTGGCGCACCGGGGTTTGAGCGATCATATATCGTACCGTTGGTTCGATAGTTGAAACGCCGCGTAGTTCCGAACTCAACCGGGCCAGCCCTGCCGGGCAGCCAATACTGGCTCCCGATGACGACCACCGAGCGGCTCGCAGCTTTCGTCGCGAGCCTCGACCCTTCCACCGCCGGCCCATCGCTGCTCGACGCGGTCCGCATGCACGTTTTCGACACGATCGGCGCTGCCTGTGCCGGAGCTCGGGTCGCCGATACGCCGCCGGTTCGCGAGCTCGTCACCTCGCTCGGTCCGCGGGATCCGGCGCTCGCCCTCGGTCAGGGCCTGCGCACGACGCTCCCGCTTGCGGCCTTGCTGGGCTGCGTCGCCACGCGCTGCACGGAGATCGACGACATCCATATCGGTTCGTGCACGACGCCGGGCTCGGTCGTGGTCCCGGCCGCGATCGCGGCTGCGAGCGCCGAGAATTCCGGCGACGATCGCCGTTTTCTCGCGGCTTGCCTCGCCGGATTCGAGGTGCTCGTGCGCTTCGGACTCGCGATCGACGGGGCGCACATCCTTTATAAGGGGATCTGGCCGACGTACCTCGCCGCCGGATTCGGGACGGCTGCTACGGTCGGAAAAATCGCCGGTCTCTCGGCGGAGCAGCTCGCGCACGCGTTTGCCATCGTCGCGACGATGGCGACCGGGACGGTTGGCGGCCGCGCACCTGGCCTGACCTCACGCTGGTTCATCTTGGGATCCGCCGTGCAAAGCGCTGTGATGGCAGCGTTGGCTGCAGGCCGCGGGATGCAGGGCGATCTGACGTTGCTGGACGGACGCTGGAGCGAGATCACCGGCGTAGCGCTCGACGGCGAACGCCTCGTCGATGGGCTCGGCACGCGCTTTCACGCGTCGGAGATCAGCTTCAAGCCGATCTGTTCGGCGAAACAAGCGATTGCAGCCGTCTACGCGATGCGCTTTCTCTTAGAAAACGAGCGCATCAACGCTGGGGATATCCGGCACGTGCTCGTCGAGGTCCCCACGGCTTACGCGAAGATGATCGATCAACCCGATCTGCCCAAGAGCCGGCTGGCCTCGATCACCAACGTCCGCTATCAATTGGCGTTGGCCGCCTTCGCGCCCGAAACGCTGAACGATCCCGTGCGCGACCAGCTCCCCGCAAGCGACGACATCAGCGCCTTCACGAAAAAGGTCGATGTTCGCGCCGACGCGGCGCTCGACACGACATACCCGGAGTCATGGCCTGCGCGCGTGACGCTCACGCTCGCGTCGGGTTCGCAAGCGGTGAAAGAACTTCAGCGCGCGCCGGGCGATCCGGGCAGCGGCTACGGATGGAGCGCAGTCGAGGCGAAATATTCGGGCAGCGCCCCGGAGATCGCGACCGCGTGCAAACGCTTGGGCGAACGCGGTACGCTCAGTGCGTTGCTAAGCGCGCTAGAAACGACTGAACGGCCGGAGTCCAGAGCGGCAAGCCGTCCGCGTAGCCGATGAAGGCATGACCATCGCTTCCGAACGCCGGTACCGGAACGAACGTGTCGTCGCCCGGATGTTTGGCGCTGAACGCATCGAACATCGCACGGGCAAGTTTCGGTCCGAAGAAGTGGTCGTTTTCGGATGAGAACCAGATCATCGGGACATGCACATCCTGGCCGAAATTCCGTGCGGACGCAATCAAGAATTCGGGACGGCACACCGAGTCCCGCGCGTCCGAGCCGCGACCGGGAGCGAACACGATCGCGCCGATAACGGGAGGATTGGAGCCGAGCGCTGCAAGCGTCGCCCAGCCGCCTGCGGAGTGACCGGCGAGGATGATGCGCGACGGATCGACGTAGGGTTGCTTCCGCATGTAGTCGATCACGGCGAGCAGATCGCGCGCCGATTGCCGGCCCGCTCCATAGTAGTCGGGGCTGCTGCATGAAGGTGCGCCTACGATCGCGACCTCCGAAAGGGGACCGTCGGACTTGCCATATCCGCGCCGCAACGGCGTCACGACCGCATACCCCTGCGAGACGAACCAGCGGCTCGCGGCATAATAGTCGGGCACCATACGGCGCGTCTGGGATTGGTCGCTCGCCGTTCCATGATTGAGAATTACCAGTGGAAATGGTCCATCCCCGGCCGGACGCCACAAGGCTGCTTGGAGATTGACCGGTTTCGCCGTCCCGCTCAGGAGAGCCGGAATGAAGGTCATTTGCGGCACTGGCGCCGTTTGCGCCGCCGCGCCGGCGACTGCCAGGCACCACGTGAGGATCGCTAGAGCAAATCGCGCCCGCCACATCTAACGGACGGAATTCGCTACGTCATTCCACATCGCTTCCGCAATCGCGTCCCACCCATGCGTCCGCGCAACTTGCTGCGCTCGGTCGAGCCGCGCAGCGCCGGCGGCGACGGCCCGGCGGCAGGCCGCGATGAACGTTGCGGGGTCATCGCCGATGTCGACCAAGTCGTCGTAGTCGGCTAGGACGTCGGCGATCGGCGTCGTCGCGACCGGGACGCGGGCGGCGAAATATTCGAGCGTCTTCGTCGGCGAGATCGAGCGCGTGCTCGCGTTTTGCGCAAACGGCATCAGCGCGACATCGGTCCCCGCCAGAAAAGAAGGCAACGACGCATACGGGACGCCGCCGGTGAAGTGAACGTTCGGGCGGCGCGGAAAGCGCGCCGGATCGACCTTGACGGTCGGGCCGACCAACACGACGTTCGGCCGCTCCTGCGCTTCGGCCAGTGCCGCGAGGATCTCGTAGTCGATCCGTTCGTCGATCACGCCGACGTAGCAGTAGACCGGGCTCGGAAGCTCGGCCACAACGGGATGCGGCGCAATTTCGGGAGACGCGCTGAAGCGCTCGAACTCGACGCCGCTCGGAACGAGCTTGACCTTTGCTCCGTACTGCGCGCGCGAGGCGTAGAGCGAACGCCCGCCGGCAAAGACGAGCGTCGCCCCTTCGAGCAGCGCGCGCTCGCGTTCGCGCATCCCGGCCGGTGCGAAATCGAATGCGGCCAAGTCGTCCATGCAGTCGTACACGAGCGGCCCCGAGAACGCACCGGCCAGTTCGAGCATCATCGGCGTGTAGAGCCAGACCACCGTGTCCGATGCGCCGAGCAACGAACGCGCCGTCGCGATGGCCTGCTCGTCGATGTACGGCGCGCCGTAGCCGCGCGCGCGCAACGGACGGATGACCCGCAGGTTGCCGAAGGTTCGGACCTCGTCCCAATCGTGCGTCGCCGCGAACGGCTCCTCGATCACGACGACCGGGACATGGTGCGCAAGGCGCGTCAGCAGGTGATGGGGCCGTTGCCATACGCCGTCCCAGCGCAAGTGCAAGCCGGCGACGAGGCCGTGCATCAGCGCGCGGGAACAGCCGTGAGCTGCCGCAGCGTGCGGGAGACGGCCGTGGGCTGCGGCGTCTCGCCTGGACGAGCGAATGTGTAGATGCCGTCTTCGACGACGCCTTCGCGGTTGCGCAAGAGCGAATACCAATCGATCATGCCGAACGCGGCCCACGCGCCGGCTGCGACGACGGGGATCCCCTCCTCGCGCAGCGCCAGCGCATCATCGACTCGGGCAAGCAGCCAACGCACCCGCTCGGATTCGTCGCCGTGCAAGTGGATCTCGCTGATCGCGAGCGGCAAGCCGAGACGCTCGTACGCCGCGCGGAGGAGCGGCCGCGGCGTGATCTCGCGCTCTTCGACGGAGACGGCCGGGACGTTCTCGATCCCCCGCTCCCCGGTGAAAAGATAGCGCTCCGAGTTCGGATAGTAGTTGAAGCCCATGAGATCGGGCGGCGTCGCGCGCTCGGCAATCTCGCGAAGGCGCGCTTGCGGGACATTACAATCTTCGCTTAGGTAGCGATAGAGCGCATGGCCGGGGACGACGCGGCCCATCAAGAGCTCCGCGGAGAGATACATCCGCTCGCGCTTGTGGGCAACGTAATCGCGCACCCCGGCGTCTCCGGCAGTGAAGCGCTGCAAGTCCTCCGTCATGACGAGTTGCGCGTCCGGAACGATCGTGCGGATCCGCTCCATCGCGCCGATGATGCCGAGGATTTCATTCGTCATCGCTCGACCGAACGCGGCGTGATCTTCGACGAGATTGGGATACCAAAAGCCGTAGAGCGTCGAAAAGCGCGCGGTCGTCAGCGGCTCGTTGATCGGCGTCCACCGCCGCACCCAAGGAAACGCGCGCGCGACCCGCTCCGCGTAGTCGGCAAGCAGCTCGGGAAAGCGTTCGTCCAGCAGATCGGTCGTCAGCGGCCCGCTCCCGTGATGAACCAGCGTCACGATCGGCTCGACGTTGCTGTCGCGCAGTGCTTCCAGACGCCGGCGCGCCCAGTCGAGATCGTCGCGCTCCCACAAGACCGGATAACGCGCCGCGGCGACGCCGAGCTCGGCGATTAGATCGATGTCGGCGTCGCGCGCATCGTGTCCCGTTTCGGCGAGCTGATCGCGAACGGCGGTCGCGTTAATCCGCGCAATCGTCGGCTCGGGGCTCGCCCAGAATTCGAGGGGCTTAGCTAAGGACAGGCGAGGGCCTCGTACCGAGCCAGGTTGCGAGATCGGTCTTGACGCCGACGTGCGTCCGTTCGCGCAATTCACGGCGGAACTCGGCGAACGTGCCGAACGCTTCGGCAAACGCGTCGTGCTTGTGAATTGACTCGAAGTTGATTTGCGAGGCGAGGATGAACGTCTCGTCGGGGAAATCCGCGTAGACGTCGAGCGAACGCGCGAGGATCCCGCGGACGACGTCTTCGACGAACTTCGGGTTGTGATGCGCCTTGTTGACGATGAAGAACTCGTCCGGGCGCTTGAGCAGATCGTAGGTCTCACTCGACATCGAGCTCTCGACGATCTCGACGAGGTCCTCGGCGCGAATTTCGATTTGCCTGTCAGGCGCCGTCCCGATCAACACCGCACCGCGGCCGCGTTGATTATGCGTCGCGACGGGGAGCGCATCGAGCGCGCGATTCGCATCGGCCTCGCTGAAGCCGGCCTCGACGAGCTCGCGGAAGCTGTGCTCGCGGATCATCAGCTGCGCGCAGGGACACGCCGTCATCCCTTCGGCTTCAACGCCGACGACGCGCCGCGTCCCGTCCGAATCGGCGTGCGCGATCCCGATCAACGTGTACGTCTCTTCCCCGCGCTTGGCGCTCACCGGCGTCCAGCGCTCGAGCCCGAACTGCGCGCGTAAGCGCACGTCGGCTCGGAGCGCGCTCTGCGACTTGACGATGTGCGCGGCGACGCGCTCGGTCAGCTCCTCGATGCGCCCGGGACGATCCGGCCGTTCCAGCACGTCGAGCGTCGCCTCCTCGAGCAGCTCGGAGAATCGCGACATGTGAACGCCGGCCTTGTCGGGGCGCAGATCGGCGACCATCGTGAACTCGCCGTTGAAGACGTGCTCCTTGCCGTCGATGTTCAGGTGGATGATGCGCTTGACGCTCGAGACGCCGACGCGGTTGAGCGAGAGACGGACGTCGGGCTCTTCTTCTTGCCGATTCGCGAAGAAGTGCATCGCCCGGACCTTCTTGTGGATCCCCTCCGAGCCGACGGCCTTCGCCATCTCGGAAACCGTGCGTTTCGTGCGCGGATCGACCAGTTGCGGCGCGATCTCGGCGAGTGGAATCAGATTGAACGCGCGCCGCTCGATGTACGGATGCGGGACCTCGAAGCGGCCGAAATCGCGGACCAGGTCGTCGATGTAGAGCAAGTCGATGTCGATCGGCCGAGCCGAAAGATCGTTGCTCCGTTGCCGCCCGACGGCCGTCTCGACGCTGCGCGCGAAACGCTCGAATGCATCGGGATCGAGCTCGGTCTCGAGCTTCGCCGCGATGTTGAGGAACTGCGGTCCGCCGACGTTTCCGACCGGTTCGGTTTCATAGTACGAGGAGACAGCCTCGATGCGCGCGCGCAAGCGCAGCCGCTGCAGGGCTTGCAAGATGTTGGCTTGGCGGTCGCCGAGATTCGAGCCGACCCCGATGTAGACCGTGGACATGGGCTTTGGGCTTTCGCTATTCCCTCGAGGGCGTCCCGGGCATCGCCGACGCCAGAGCAATCGAGCGGCGATACTCCGGATCGAGCGCGGCGAACGTCTTCGCGAGCTGTACCGTCTCAGCGACGTCGTGGACGCGCAGGATGCGCGCGCCGGCAGCGATTCCGATCGCCGCGGTCGCTAGCGAGGGGATGAGCAGCCCGTGTGCGGGTTGATGGAAGACCCGGCCGAGGAAGCTTTTGCGGCTGCTCGCCAGGAGCAACGGGACGCCGAGCGCCCGCAGCTCGCTGAAGCGCTGCAAGATCTCGAGGTCCGTCTCCGGTTCTTTCCCGAACTCGAGCCCGGGATCGGCGATGAGCGCATCGTGCGCAACGCCTGCGCCGCGCGCGCGGCCGAGCCGCTCGCCGATGAACTCGATGATCTCGCGCATCACGTCATCGTAGACGTAGGCCTCGATATTGCGAACGTTGAGCTCGCCGCGCAGGTGCATGACGACCAAACCCGCATCGTACTTTGCCACGACGCGCGGCAAGTCGGGATCGGAGAGTCCGCTGCAATCGTTGATGAGCGCGGCCCCGGCGGCGAGCGCCGCGTCGGCGACCGGCGCTTTGAACGTATCGATCGAAAGCGGGATCGGGACGCCGTCGGCGACGAGCGCTTCGACGACGGGGACGACGCGGCGCAATTCCTCGTCGAGCGCGACCCGCGGATTCCAATGCGCGTACGACTGCCCGCCGATGTCGATGAGGCTCGCA
>DATNIC010000107.1:0-4885 GCA_035604635.1 Binatia bacterium | reverse complement strand
ATAACGCGGGTGGCATTGATGCCCTTTCCGCCCGGATCGAGGGCATCGAGCCCGCAGCGGTTCGTTCCGCCCAAGATCAGCTCGTCGATCGCGATCGCTTCGTCAAGCGAGGGGTTGAGCGTCACGGTGGCAATCGAAGGGCCAGTCACGGCATCTCGATCGCCGGCATGTCATGATGGCGGATCCGATCATCGAGCTCGTGGGTGATCATCGCTATGTGTATCGCGTGGCGCAAGAGCGCTTGATGATCGACCGGCGCCTCAGGCGCGACATCTTTTAGGGCGAGGATGATCGCCTGAGCGTCGTCATTTGCCTGCACGAGCCGGCCTAATATGTAGTTAACCTGTGCTGCATCCATTTATTTCACCAATTGCAGTCGCGTCTTGACGACGGTGTCCGGATTGAGGCTGATCGAATCGATCCCGAGCCCGACGAGGTACTTTGCCATCTCAGGGTAATCGGACGGCGCCTGGCCGCAAATGCCGACGTGCCGATGGTTGCGCTTGGAGCCTTCGATCGCTAGACGCAACATTTCCAGCATTCCCGGATCGCGCTCGTCGTAGTCGAAGGCGACGAGATCGGAGTCGCGGTCGACGCCCAACACGAGCTGCGTGAGGTCGTTCGACCCGATCGAGAAACCGTCGAAATATTGCGCGAACGCATCGATTTGAATGACGTTGTTTGGGATCTCACACATCACGTAGATTTCCAACCCGTCTTCTCCGCGGCGCAGACCCAACTCCGCCATGCGGTCGACGACGCGCTTGGCCTCATCGACGCGGCGGCAGAACGGAATCATCAGGATGAGATTCTTGAAGCCCATTTCGTTCCGGACCCGGCGCATCGCCTCGCATTCCAGCGCGAAGCCTTCGGCATACAGTGGGTGCGTGTAGCGCGATGCACCGCGTAGACCGAGCATTGGATTTGATTCAGCCGGCTCGAACGCGTCGCCTCCGAGCAGCTTCGCATATTCGTTCGTCTTGAAATCGGACATCCGCACGATGACCGGCTTTGGATAGAACGCTGCCGCGATCGTCGCGACGCCCTCGGAGAGTTTTTGAACGAAATAGTCCGACGGCTTCGCGAATGCCTTGGTGAGCGCGAGAATCTGATCGCGAACCACCGCGTCGGTGATGCGCTCGGGATGCACCAGCGCCATTGGATGGATCTTGATCTCGTTGGAGACGATGAACTCCATCCGCGCCAAGCCGACGCCGTCGTTGGGGATGAAGCTCGTCGAGAAGGCGATCTGGGGATCCCCGATTGTCACCATCACTTTGACCGGAGCAGGCGGGAGATCACCGACCACGACGTGTTGGACCTCGAACGGCATCGCTCCGGCGAAGACTTCACCGGTTTCGCCGTGGGCACACGAAAGCGTGATCTCCTCAGCAAGGTCCAATCGGGTCGTCGCGCTCTCGGTCCCGATGACAGCCGGGATCCCGAGCTCGCGCGCGACGATTGCGGCGTGACACGTGCGTCCGCCGCGGTTCGTGACGATCCCGGCAGCAGTCTTCATGACGGGCTCCCAATCGGGCGACGTCATGTCGGTGACGAGGATCTCACCGGGCCGGAATGCCTGCAATTCACCGACGCCGTGCACGAGCCGCACTCTCCCCGAAGCGATCTTGCTGCCGATCGCCCTCCCCGTGAGGATCGGCGTCCCGGGCTCTCTGAGAAAGCGATAGTTGTCGATCTCATCGACGATCACCGGCCGGCGGGATGCCACAGTTTCGGGCCGTGCTTGCACGACGAAGATCGTCCCGCCGGGGCCGTCTTGGGCCCATTCGACATCCATGGGAACCGGGGCTCCGGCCTGTGCGCTGAAGTGCCGCTCGATCGCCAAGCTCATCTCGGCGATCGTCAACACGTCGGCATCGGTGATGCACGCCCGCTCGCGTTCTTCGGCCGATGTCTCGATATTATGGGTCGTGCGCCCCGGTTCGCCGCCTGCCGTCGAACCGCACACCAACTTTTGGCGCTTCGAGCCGATCCGGCGGCGGAGCACGATTCGAAAACCGGCCTGATACGTCGGTTTGTGGACATAGAACTCGTCCGGATCGACGGCGCCCTGCACGATGTTCTCGCCCATGCCGTACGAGGCCGTCACGAACACCACGTCGCGAAAGCCGCTCTCCGTATCGATGGTGAAGGCGACTCCGCTCGCTGCCAGATCTGAGCGAACCATCTTCATGATGCCGACCGACAAGGCTACTTTGAAGTGGTCGAACCCTTGATCGATGCGGTAGTGAATCGCGCGCTCGGTGAAGAGGCTCGCGAGACAATGGCGATATGCGCTCAGCAGCATGTCGTCGCCGCGGACGTTCAGAAAGCTCTCGTGTTGGCCGGCGAAGCTCGCACCGGGCAAATCCTCAGCGGTTGCCGAGCTGCGGACGGCGACTGCGGTTTCTGCTCCGTATTGATCCAAAAGATCGTGGTAAGCCGCAATGATCTCCGCGACGAGCTTGGGTGGCAGCGAGCAATCGAGGATGACGTTGCGCGCGCGCTCCGCTCGCAGCTCGAGGTCTTCTAAGTCAGTCGGATCGATGCCCTCAACTGCCGAACGCAGGGCCTCCCACGCATGCGCCTCGTCCAAGACATGCCGGTAGGCCTCGGCCGTCACGGCAAACCCGTTCGGGACTGGGACGCCCTCGCTCCTCAGGGTGCGGTACATCTCCCCCAGGGAAGCGTTCTTGCCGCCGACCAAAGGAACGTCAGCCGCCGAAATCGCGCTGAAGGGGCGCACAAATGTGCCGCCGGGAAAGGAGCTCTCTGATCCCGCGCGCCGGCCGATGGCTGGTGCCGTTCCCGCGCCTACCGTTGGCATAACCGCATCTCCTCTAGAGGACCGCTTCATTCTACCGGATCACAACGGCGGCCGGTTGAACCGGCGCTTCATCGTTCTTTCACAGCACCCCCGTAGCCTAAGCGAGGCGAAGCTACTATGGAAAAAACTGACGAGCAATTGCAACAAGACGTCATCGACGAATTGGGAGCCGAGGGGAATCTCGATGCGTCGACCATTGCTGTGGCCGTAAAGAACGGCATGGTCGAACTTCTGGGCGTCGTCCCGAGCTATGCCGAAAAGGAAGTTGCGGAGCGCGCAGTGCGGCGGGTCGGCGGCGTTCGCGGCATCGTTGATAAATTGAGGACGAAGGACAAAGCGAAACGGCCACGATAGAGCCCGCAATGAAGATCGTCGTTTTCGGGCCTGAATATCGCGTCGGTGCGTGGGAAGGTGAGGAGATCGTCGACCTCAATCGCGCCGATGCGCAGCTGCCGGCGAATCTCCAGGCGTTCATCGAAATGGGCGACGCCGCGCTCGAACGAGCCCGGTCGGCGATCGCTCGCGCGCCGGTCAAACACCCCGTGAAGGACGTCGCGCTGCATGCTCCGTGGCCAGGCCGGCGCATCGCGTGCGCGGGCGGGAACTTCGGCGATCACTTGGTCGGGATGGACATCAACATGCGGGGCCAGAAGGACAGCACGGTCGAAAAGGCCGTTGCTCGCACGCGAGAAGCGGGAAACTGGGGCTTTTGGAAAGTCCCGGCCGTCGTCGCGGGTCCCGAGGACGAGGTCCCATATCCGTCGCGGACGCGCTACCTCGACTACGAAGGTGAGGCGGCGATCGTGCTCGGCAAGCGCGGGAAGAACATCAAGGCCGGTCAGCTCAAGGACTATGTCTGGGGAGTGACGTTGATGAACGATTGGAGCATCCGCGACGGCGGCGGTCCGCTCCGCCTCATGAGCTTCAACTTGGGAAAAAATTTCGACATGTCGACTTCGTTGGGTCCGTGCATCGTTGTCGGCGAGCTCGAGCCCCAAAATGTCGACGTCGAGACCCGAGTCAACGGCGACGTTCGTCAGAAATACAACACGAAGGATATGATTTTTTCGTTCGGCGAGGTCCTCGAGTTTCTCTCGGTCGACTTCACCTTCGTTCCGGGCGACGTGATCTCGGGCGGGACCGCCGCCGGGACGGCAGCCGACTCGACGAAGTTGCTCCCCGATGGGACGCGCCCGGTCGACCGATTCTTGAAGAAGGGCGACGTCGTCGAACTCTCGTCGCCGAAAATCGGCCGATTGCGCAACAAGATCGTCTAGCGCAACTCGCGGCCTTCGCGGCCGGTCAAAGTGTGTGAACGATCATGCAGTACACCGCAGAAGCCGGCCTCTTGGCCGCTCGGCGCTTCGAGCCAATCAAGCACGTCATACCGGAGCTCGAATGGCCGGTTCACGGACCGTACCTCGCCGCCATCGACGAATGGAAGCGCGAACGCAACGCGGTGGTTCTGGCACACAACTATCAAACGCCGGAGATCTATCACGGCGTGGCCGACATCGTAGGCGATTCGCTCGCGCTGGCGGTTGAAGCATCGCGAACGTCGGCCGACGTCATCGTCGTCGCGGGCGTTTACTTCATGGCCGAATCGGCAAAGTTGCTCAACCCCGAAAAGACCGTCCTGATTCCGGACGAGGAAGCGGGCTGTTCGCTCGCGAGCTCGATCACCGCGCCGGATGTCCGTCTTCTGCGCGAGCGCTATCCCGGCGTCCCGGTCGTCTCGTACGTCAACACGTCGGCTGAGGTAAAGGCCGAATCGGACGTATGCGCTACGTCGTCCAACGCCGTCGAGATCGTGCGCTCCCTGCGATCGAAACAGGTCATCTTCATACCGGATCGCTACCTCGCGAATCACGTCGCCAAGCAGCTGCCGGAGATCGAGATCATCGCTTGGGCCGGGAGCTGCGAAGTGCACGAGCGTTTCACCGGGGCCGAGATCCGCGGCTACCGGCGCGGCCATCCCGGGATCACGGTCCTCGCACATCCTGAGTGCCCGCCCGACGTCCTTGAAGAGGCCGACTTCGTCGGCTCGACGGCCGCGAT
>DATNIC010000106.1:0-9614 GCA_035604635.1 Binatia bacterium | reverse complement strand
CGCCGATGACGGCGATCGCTTTCGGCCTCATGATGTGGTCCATCGCGTGCAGGATCTCATCTTGCGACGGACGATAGCGCTCGGGCTGCGGATTGAAGTCGAGCAGGATCCGTACGTCGACCGCAGTCGCACCCTCCTTGCGCGCAAAAACGGGATTCAAATCGACCTCGGCGATTTCGGGAAACTCCGTCACAAGCTGCGAGACCGCGACGAGGATCGCGGCGAGCGCGTCGCGATCGACGGGGTCGCTTCCGCGCACGCCTTTGAGTAGCTCAGCGGCCTGAATCGAGTCGAGCATCGAGAGCGCATCCTCGCGCGACGCGGGCGCGAGGCGGAACGTGACGTCCTTGATCAGCTCGACGAGGACTCCGCCCAGTCCGAACGCGATCAGCTTCCCGAAGCCCGGATCGGTGACCGCGCCGACGATCACCTCTTGCGCCCCCGCGCCGAGCTGCTGCTGGACTTGGACGCCGTCGATCTTCGCGTTCGGACTGTGCTTGCGCGCGTTGGACACGATCTGCGCGTAGGCTTCACGTGCCTCGGAGGCGTTCCCGACACCGGTAATCACGCCGCCGGCTTCGGTTTTATGAAGGATATCCGGCGAGACGATCTTCAGGACGACCGGGAAGCCCATCCCTTCAGCAAGCCGCGCTGCCTCGTCGGCCGAGTTCGCGTGCCCTTCCTTGGGGACGGGAATCCCGCACGCATCGGCAACCTTCTTTGCATCGGCTGCGCTAAGCGCCGAGCGCCCCTCTTTCTTCGCGCGGTCGAGGACTTCGCGGACCGCGGCGGAGTCGATCTTGCCCTTCTCGAGTAGCATCCCTATATCACTCCTGCGGCGCGAAGCTGCTCGACTTGCTTCTTGTCGTAGTCCATCACTTGTTTGAGGATCTCTTCGTTATGCTCGCCCAAGAGCGGTGAGGGCTTGTACTCGACCGGCGAGTCCGAGAGACTGAGCGGACATCCGACCGTGTAGTACGTCCCGCGCTGCGGATGGTCGACGGCCGCAATCATTCCGCGGGCGCGAAGTGACTCGTCTTCCAGTAGCTCTTTCATGTCGAGGACGGGCCCGCACGGGACGTCGATCGCATTGCAGCGCTCGAGAACATCGTACTTCGTGTGCTTGCTCGTCCACTCTTCGATGACGCCGTAGACTTCATCGAGGATCTTGACGCGCGCTTCGGGCGTCGCGTATTTCGGATCGGTCGCAAGCTCCGGCCGGCCCATCTCCTTACACAGCGGCTCCCAAATTTGCGGCTGAATGATGAGATAGACGTAGTCGTTCGGCCCCCCGGGCGCGCACTGAACCGCCGCGCCGGGATGTCCGCCGCCCGACGCATTGCCTGACCGCGGCACGGCGTCGCCGAACGTCTTATTGGGATATTCGCGCAACGGCCCGCGCGCAAGCCGTTGCTGATCGCGCATCTTCACGCGGCAGAGATTGAGCACCGTATCCTGCATGGCGCTGACGACGCGCTGTCCCTTACCGGTGTGGACGTCGCGTTGATACAGCGCGGCGAGGATCGCCGCGACGCAGTGGATCCCCGTCCCGGTATCACCGATTTGCGAACCCGTCACCGCGGGCGGACCGTCTTCCCAGCCGGTCGTGCTCATCGAACCGCCCATCGCCTGTGCGATCGGCTCGTACGCTTTGGCGTCGGCGAACTGGCCAGGCCCAAATCCCTTGATCGACGCGTAGATCATGCGCGGGTTGAGCTCCTGGATTTTCTCCCACGTGAAACCTTGCCGGTCCAGAACGCCCGGGCCGAAGTTCTCGACCAGAACGTCGCAATACTTGATGAGCGAAGTGAAGATCTCTTTGCCTTGCGGCGTCTTCGTGTTGAGCGTCAAGCTGCGCTTGTTTCCGTTGAGCATCGTGAAGTACAGGCTGTCGACCTCGGGGATGTCACGCAGCTGCTGGCGCGTAATGTCGCCGCGTCCCGGCAACTCGACCTTGATCACGTCGGCGCCGAGCCAAGCGAGAATCTGCGTGCATGACGGACCCGACTGGACGTGGGTCATGTCGAGTACGCGTACGCCGTAGAGTGCTTTCCCGGCGGTCGTCGTCGCCGGGGCAGGTGCTGTCATCGTCATAATGCGGTCCTCAGGCTATTTGTACATGGTCTGGTTTTCGGTCCCCGGCGCGTACGCGTTGGGGTCGAGCCAGACGTTGATGATCGCGCAGGTCCCCGAAGCCCGCGCGCGCTCCAGCGCCGGGCGGATTTCGCCCGGCTCGCGCACGGCTTCGCCGTAAATGCCGAGCATGTCGGCGAACTTTTCGAAGTCGACTTCACCCAGATAATTGCCGACGTCGCCTCGTTCGGGACCGTACTTCTGAATCTGACCGCAGCGGATCTGATTCATGTAGGTGTTGTTGCCGACGATCGCGATGTAAGGCAGCTTGAATCGGATTGCGGTCTGGATATCGAACCCGGTCATCGCGAACGAGCCGTCGCCGAAAAGCGTGACCACTTCGCGCTTGGGATTCGTCAGCTTCGCGGCCATCGCGAAGCCGGTCCCGACGCCGAGCGTCCCGAGCGGACCGGGGTCCATCCAGAGTCCGGGTCCCTTCGGCCGCACGACGTTCCCGGCAAAGGTCACCACATCGCCGCCGTCGCCGATGAAGATCGAATTGTCGGTGAGGAACTGATCGATCTCGTACGCGAGACGGTACGGATGGATCGGGTTCGCATCGCTACGCAGCTTCGGCAGGCGCGCCGCCACGGCTGCGTCTTCCTTGGCGCGCAATTGCGCGACCCATTCCTTCCGCCCGGCGGCACCGTTGTTGCCGCGACCGGAAGCGGCTTGCGTCACCGCGGCGAGGATCGCGCCGACGTCGCCGGCCATGCCCAAGCTGACGCTGCGGTTCTTCCCTATCGTCGCGTACGACATGTCGATCTGCACGACGGTCGGCGACTTGACGCTCCTGCCGTATCCGAGCCGGAAATCGAACGGCGTCCCGACGATAACCGTGACGTCGGCTTCGCCGAACGCGTCGCGCCGGGTTAATTGGAAGTTCAGCGGGTGGTCGGGCGGGAGCGTCCCGCGGCCGGCGCCATTCATGTATGCCGGGATGTTCAATTTTTCTACGAACTCGCGCGCCGCATCGGTCCCGCGGCAAGTCCAAACCTGCTGGCCCAGGAGGACGCATGGCTTTTTCGCGCGGACGAGGATGTCAGCCAACTTCTCGACGTCGGCCGGATCGCCGATGCTCCTCGTCGAGGCACGATAGGTCCCGGCCTTAGGGATCACGGCTTTGGCCGGATCGATTTTCAAGTCGAGCACGTCGCGCGGAATCTCGAGATACGACGGCCCGTAGGCGCCGTTGAACGCTTCGCGCGCTGCCATCGCTACGAAGTCGGCGATTCGTTCGGTCGTCGGGACCGACGTCGAGAACTTCGTGATCGGCCGCATCATGCTGACATGGTCGAGATTTTGCAGGCCCCCCATCATGTGCTGCGAGAGCGCGGACTGACCACCGATGAGAAGCATCGGGCTCTCGGCGCGGAACGCGTTCGCGACGCCGGTGACGGAGTTCGTCGTTCCGGGTCCGGCAGTGACGACCGCGCAACCCATCTTCCCGGTCATGCGTGCGTAGCCGTCGGCGGCGTGCGCGGCGACCTGTTCGTGGCGGACGTCGATGATCTTGATCCCTTCATCGATGCAGCCGTCGTAGATGTCGATGATATGACCGCCGCACAGGGTGAAGATCGCGTCGATCCCTTCGTTCTTCAGTGCCTTGGCGACGAGATGGCCGCCCGAGATCTTTTCGGGCGCAGCTTCGATGGGCGGCAGCTCTTTTGCGGCCGGAATGGTTTGGGCCATGACGATCCTCCCTTATGCTTTCGAGGACTTAGATGTCGTGAACGTGCTGGGCAACGTGCCGGGCCAGGCCGAGCGCATGATCGCGTACGAGCCGCTCCGCGAGCTCCGCGTCGCGAGCTTCGAGCGCCTCGATGATCTGCATGTGGTCGACGATCGAGCGCTCGAAGCGATGGTCTTCCGAAATGGTGCGATGCCGGATCGACCGGACGTGGATCAACAGCGCGTCGGCGGACTTGATGAGCGCCTCGGAGCGCGAGAGCTCGATGATGCGCTGGTGAAAATGCAGATTCGCTTCCGAGTACTCGTCGAGTTTTGCAAAGACGTGGCCGTTCTCGAAGGTGCTGAAGATCGTACGCAACGAGGCGATCTCCTCGTCGCCGGCGCGTCCCGTGATCAGGCGCGCGGCCATGCTCTCGAGCGCGGCCCAAACGGTGATGATCTCGACGAGCTCTTCCTTGCTCTTACGCACGATGAAATAGCCGCGGCGGGCGACGCTTTCGACGAGCCCCTCGTGCTCGAGCCGCGTCAGCGCCTCGCGGATCGGGGTCCGGCTCACCCCGAGCTTCTCGGCCAGATTGCGCTCGTCAAGACGAAGGTCTTGGTCGGCGCTCTCGTAGATGTTCATCTCCATGAGGGCGCCCCGTAGCGCGAGATAAGCCCGCTGGGCAAAGCTCGCTTCGGACTCGAGCCGGACCAGGCCTAAAGCTGCGATTCGTCGATACCTCCGGTGCGGGCCTGGAATATTGGACGTGGTATACCAGCCTACCTAGGGGAGGGTCGCATGATCGTTTCGATCTCCCGAGAACTGGGCGCCGGCGGCGGGACGGTCGGCGAAGCCGTCGCTGCGGCGCTAGGCGCCAAGCTCCTGGACGAGCGCGCCATGCTCGACGAACTAGCGCGACGGCTGCGCTTCTCCCCCGACGCCTTGGAGCAAAGTGTCGAGCGGCCGCCGACCCTCGGAGAGACGCTGATCGCGAACCTCGCGCGTTCCGCCGCAATGATGGAAGGTACCGAGGTCTACCAGACGCGCGAAGAAGAGGTCATCGAAACCGTTCGCTCGATCGTCCTCGACTACGCGGAGCACGGTGACGTCGTCGTGATCGGTCACGGCGGCATCAGTCTCTTGGGGTGGCGCCCCGCGACGCCGGTGGTACTGTCGATCCTCCTCAAAGCGGGACAGCAATGGCGCATCGAGCAGCTCGCGCGCCGCTTTTCGATCGACATCGAGGAAGCGCGCCGCCGGATCAAGCGGACCGATGAAGCCCGCGTTGCCTATCAAAAGCACTTCTTCCGCACGAACATCTACGACGTCAAGCAATACGATTTGGTGATCGACACCGAACGGCTGGGCCTCGATCTCACGATCTCGCTCGCGACGAGCGCAGTCCGGCGCCTGACGGCCGTGTAAGGGGACCAATGTTCAGAGCCTTCGCAGCAGCCTTCTGCATCGCGCTCGTCCTCGCGATCGCGTCGCCCGCGCGCACGCAAACCACGACGATCCACGTCGTGACCCCTCCCGTCGATTCGGCCGCCGAGGTCTTTTACGCCAAGGACATGGGTTTCTTTGCGAGAGCTGGCCTCGACGTCGACATTCAGCCCGGCACGAATGGGAGCGCGATGGCATCGGCCGTCGCCTCTGACGCCGTCGACATCGGCTACTCCGACCTGGTCACGCTCGCCAAGGCGTACTTGAAGGGGATCCCGTTTGTCGCGGTCGCGCCGGCCGCGCTCTGGACGTCGACGGCACCCGTCGCCGGATTGGTCGTGCTTTCGAACTCGCCGGTCAAGAACGCCAAGGACCTCGGCGGCAAAGTGATCGCCATCCCGGGCCTCGCGACGCTCGCCGAATACAGCCCGCGCGCCTGGATCGATCAGAACGGCGGCGACTCTTCTTCCGTCAAGTTCATCGAGATGCCGTACTCCGCGATGCCCGCTGCCCTCACCGCAGGCCGGATCGACGTCGCCTATATCTCAGAACCGTTCCTCGCGGTCGTCAAGGACAACGTGCGCATCCTTGGCTATTCGCACAACGCGGTCGCGAAGCAGTTCCTCCAAAGCGCCTGGTTCACGACGCCGCAATGGGCGAGAGAACACCCGGATGCGGTCAAGCGGTTCGCGGCGGCGATGCACGAAACGGCGATCTGGGCCAACCAAAAGCGCAATCAAGCCAAGAGCGCCGAGATCCTGGCCAAATACACGAAGATCGACCCGGCCACCGTTGCAGCGATGGAGCGCGCCGTCTTCGCAGTGCAGTTGACCGCTTCGTCGATTCAGCCCGCGATCGACGTCAGCGCGAAGTACGGAAAGTTCGAGTCGTTCCCGGCCGACCGGCTGATCTATCGCTAGCTGCGGCTCTGGGCTTGCAGCGCCGCGATCGTATCCTCGACGATGTTGGCCGAGGGCAGTTCGATGTCTGCGACCTTTCCGCGCGCGTTTAAAATGTAGACGAAGGTCGTGTGGATGTCCGGGATCCCGTGCTCGTCGCGCTGGGGATGAACGCGGAACGCGGCTAGAATCGCATCGACCGAGGGGACGCTCCCGCTGGCAAAGCGCCAGACGCGCGGATCAGCTCCTAGTACCCGTCCCTCGGCGGCCATCACCCGGGGCGTGTCGTACTGCGGATCGAGCGTGAGCGTCAACAAGGTCGCGCCGACGTGCTTGCGCCGCAGTTGTCCCTGGATCTTCATGAACCACGCATTGACCATCGGGCATTCGTCCTTGCAGCGTGTCGCGACGAACGTCACGGCGACCGGAGCACCCCGCAGCTGCGCGAAGGAGAACCGATGCCCCGCCTGATCGATCAAAGTCGCCTGCAAGGGGTCGACCGGCGCCGAGCGGGCGGCCGATCCCGCGATTGTCAGTGCCGCCACGGCGATTGTGAACGCCGGTAGCCCTCTCATAACGTTGTACGCGGGACGATGCCCGCCGGATTAGGTCGCGCCACCGCGCATCCTACGCTGCGCGACACAGGCCCATCCTGGGCCTAGTCCAGCGGCTCGAGCTTGGTGACCTTCGCCTGATGATTGTTCCCGACCCAGAAGGTCACCGGCGTCGTCGAGTTGTCGACGAAGACGCGGCGGATGTTCGTCTCTCGCGGGAGCAGATACTCGATCATCTTCCCCGTCTTCGGATCGAGGCGCGTGATGCGGTCCGTCCACATCGAACCGGTCCAGAGAACTCCGCTCTTGTCGGTGACGACGTCATACGGACTCGTCCACGGGGTCGCCATCTCCCATTCGGTGATCTTCCCGGTCTTGGGGTCGAGCATCGCAACGCGATTGGCGGCGTATTCGGCAAACCATAAGCGTTCTTGTGCGTCAAGCCGTCCGCGTCGTGGTCGCGAGACCTGCGTCGGGGTCGGATAGATCGTGAGTGCGCCGGTGTTGGTGTCCCACTTCGCGATGTTCCCTCCGCAGCAGCCGGTGAAATCAGCGGCATAGACGTTGTTGTGCGAATCGGCCCAGATCTGATAGGTATCGAACTGGTGCGTCGAGTCTTTCGCCGGCCCGTACGGCTGCCAAGTCCCGGCGACCGGATCGAACTTGAAGATGTGCTGCGTGCCGTTGTCCTTCACCCACATCTTCCCGTCCGGACCGGGTGGCGTCAGGAACGTCTGCTGCGATTCATCGCCTTGCCATGGCGCCGGCAAAGCCCAGGTTTTGAATTGCTTCGTCTGAGGATTGAACTGCTGGATGCCGCCCTGGAACATGTTGGCAAGCCAAATGTTCCCGTTCTTGTCCCATTCGAGATCGAGCATTCCGTTGGGAGCGCCTTGCTTGATCGTCGGGACTTGATATTCCGTGACCTTGGCCGTCTTGGGATCGAGCATCCCGAGCACTTGCTCGCCGAAGTCGGAGAACCACACCATCCCGGCCTTGTCGACGGTGACGTCATGCGGTTCAATCGCGCGCCGCGGCAAGTCGTACTCGGTGATGACGACGTGCGTTGCCTGCCCCTTGGGACGCGGGAACGTCTTGAGCGGATACTTCCACGGGCCCTGACTCAAATTGATGCTCGCGATGTATTCGGCGAAGCCACGGACTTGCTCGGGGCTCGGCGGCGTCGCCTTGGCACGGCGCTGCGGAAAGAGCGGCGTTGAGTTGTTGACGTACGCGCTGCGCATCCGGATCAGGACGGGGACGAGCTCATCGGCGGTGTAACGCGACATCACCGCACGCTGAATCGAGTGACAGCCGGCGCAATCGAGGAACTGCTTCTTCTGCGCATCGGTACCGGGCATGCTCGCCAGCCACTCGGCATCCGAAAGCTGACCGGAGATATCCGTCACTTTGGCGAGCTTGAGATCAGCCGCCGTCGCACCCGGGCTGACCGTGACGCTCTTTGGACTTTCGAGTTCGTAACCGACGGCGCGAACAGCGAGAGCGTACTGTCCCGGCTGCAGCTTCGATGCCGGAAAGCGATAGCGACCCTGCTGGTCGCTGACCACCGTGACCGTCACGGTAGACCCGCTCTGTTTGGCGCTCACGAGGACGCCCTCCATCGGGCCCTCCGCGGCGGACGTCACGGTCCCCGTCAGGGCGATCGCCGACTGCGCACGCAGCGCATTCGGCACCGCGAAAAACGCCGTGATAGCCAGCGCAGCGATCGCTACCAAGAGAATGTTCTTCCGCATCGCAGCCTCTCTAGTCGGTCGGCTCGAGTTTGATGATAGCCGCGCCGTGGTTGTCGCCGGTCCAGAATGTCACCGGGTTTGTCGAATTGTCGACGAACACCCGACGGATGTTGGTCGGGCGCGGGAGCAGGTACTCGACGATCTTTCCGCTCCTGGGATCGAGCCGCGTGATGCGGTCGGTCCACATCGAACCGGTCCACACTTCACCGTGCTTGTCGGTCGTCACATCGTACGGCGCAAACCACGGCGTCGCCATCTTCCACTCGTATGTCTTCCCGGTCTTGGGATCCAACATGCCGACCGCATTGCCGCCGTACTCGGCAAACCACAGGCGGTCCTGCGAATCGATGCGCGCGCGACGCGGGCGCGTCTCCTCGCTGACGGTCCGGTAAAACGTCACCTGGCCGGTCTGCGCGTCGATCCTCCCGATGTACTCACCGTGCAGGATGGTATAGTCCATGATGTAGGCGTTGTTTTTCGAGTCGATGCTCAATCCGTAGATATTCATCTTGTGAGCGGGCTCGGGCGTCGTGAACGGTCCGAAACTCTCCCACTTGCCCGTCGCCGGCGTGTAGCGCAGGATCGTCTGCGCACCGGTATCTTTGATCCACTCCTTGCCGTCGGCGCCGAGTGCCGCTGCGAAGGACTGCTGCGTCGAGGCGTTGTTGTACTGCGGCGGGATCGAGATCATCGTGAATTGACGCGTCTGTTTGTTGAACACTGCGACGCCGCCCTGATGCATCTCGGCCTCGTAAATGTTTCCCGCTTTGTCCGTTTCAAGATCGAGGCCGCCTACCGGATAGCCCTTCTTCATGACCGGCACATCGTAGACGGCGACCTTCAGCGTCTTTGGATCGAGCGATCCCAAGATCTGTTGCCCGAAGTCGGAGAACCACGCGAGACCTTGCCCGTCGACGATCACGTCATGCGGCTCGATCAGCCTCTGCGGCAGATCGTACTCGGTCATGACGACGTGGGTCGACTGGCCTCGCAGACGGGGGAACGGCTTGAGCTCGTATTTCCACGGACCCTGGCTCAGGTTGATGCTCGCTAAGTACTCGGCATACGACCGAACGGAATCCACGCTCGGCATGCCCTCGAAGTCCATGCGCCGCTGCGGATTGATCGGCGTCGTATTGTTCGTGTAGACCGAACG
>DATNIC010000105.1:0-6339 GCA_035604635.1 Binatia bacterium | reverse complement strand
GCGCGCTGAAACGTAAAAGCTCGGTAAACGCCATAGGGAGCGCCCGCTCGATTCGTTAACTCCAGCAACCGGGTTCTATTTCATTTCGTGGAGGCACGATGACCGACGCCCAAGCCGCCTCCGGCGGCACCCGAAGCGGCTCCCTGTGGCTGACGCTGGACGAGCGGATCAATTGCCACATCCCCGGTCACGCCGCGATCTCCGCGACGCTCGCGCGCATCTCCGAGGAAGGCGCTTGGTTGCGCGCCGCGCTGGAGCTGAAGATCAGCTCGTTCCTAACGTTGGAGTGGAAGGCCCTCTCCGATCATGCGCTGCGACTGCCCGGCCAGATCGTGGGACGCAAGCAAGAGCCCGATTCGGTCGTAAGCTACTACGGAGTCCGTTTCCAGAACTTGCCGGCCGCGGATCGCGATCTTCTCGTCGGCAAGATCCTCGAGGTCGATCGCCAGTCGAAGGCGCGACCCGAGCGAGAGAGCACGATCGCCTCACGGGTTGCCGCGCAGCTCAATACCAAGCGGGCGGCTTTCCGTGCGAACGTCAGCTTCGACACGCTCTATGCGCGCGCCGGTCAAAAGACCAAACGCCTGGGCAAGGCGAGCAATTTGAGCACCGGCGGCATGCGTCTCGAGACGATCGAGCACTTCGATGACGGCGACATGCTCGATTTTATGCTGACGCTCCCGGAAGAGGTCCTCAAACAAGCAAAGCTTGCGCCGAGCGGCGACAAGACGATTCACGGGGTCTCGGTGCACCCGTTCGATAAGATGCCGCTGAAAGGCCGCGTCGTCAAAGTCCTCAAGGAAGTCAGCAACCCGCGTTGGCAATATGGGATCGCTTTTGTCGATCCGACGCAGCACGTGGTCGACGAGCTACGCCGCTACATCCACCTTTCGCAGCTTCACGAGCTAACCGAGCGCAACCGCGACGCGTGATTCGCGCTCGCCCTCGAACAAGAACGGGCGGATCGCATCGACGAACACGTCCGGGGCGATGAAGTGAATCGTGTGGCAGTAACCGGGGATCACGATCAAGCGCCCGTCAGGGGCGATGTCGGCGCAATGCTGCGCCCATTCCGGTGAAATGACCGGGTCGTCCCCCGCCCGGACGACCAAAACCGGAGCCTGAATCTTCGGCAGCTTCTTCTCCGGTTCGTCCCGGAACGTCATGTAGGCGGTTTTGACGACCCGCGGGATCGTCGCCTTGGCATAATCTTCGCGTGCGATCTCGTTGAGCGCGCTCGAGCGTTCGCGGATCATGTTCTTCATCAAGCGTCCGGCCATGCCGTCGTAGGATCGCGCGGGCGGATCGACGCTTGGACCTTGCAGAATGAGCCGCGCAACGCGGTTGGGATGCGTCGCGCCCAAAGTGATTATCAGCTCGGCGCCCATTGAGTTGCCGATGAACGAAGCGCGTTCGATGCCGCGCGCTTCGAGCCATGCGTCGAGCCATTCCGTCAACTGGTTGAGCGTCTGCGCGGGCGGCTTGTCACTCTCGCCAAAGCCCGGCATGTCGGGGACGTAGACCGGAAAATCGCGGGCAAGGAGTTGAGCGGCCGGTGCCATAACGCGACTGGCAAGCACAAACCCGTGAACAAGCACGACGGGCGTGCGGTTTTCCGTTCCGGGTTCGACCGCGACACGGGCGTGCATCCGCAGTTCGCGGACGTTTGTATATTCGCTCCTCAGGGTAATGGGATCCGGTGCCGTGCTCATAGTTGAGTCCGGTTGCGGCGTTTACAGGGGCTTTTCCTCGGAGGATGGGTGCAGCGCGATAGTCTCGACTCGACAGTGAAAGCAGAGCGTTTTTCGCATTTCGCGGGGGCGCTCGGGCTGGGCTTGGTGATCTTTTTCGCCGCCGTGTTCTTGCTATTTCGACCGTATTCTGTCCCCGGTCCGATGATGCGGGATTTCGAAGCGTACTACGCGGCGGGCGCGACTTGGGCCGCGGGCGGCGATCCCTACTCGACGCAAATCTGGACCGTGGAAAAAACGATTCCCGGCGTCGACGCGGCGCGCACCGAGGTGTTGCCGTTCTTGGGTCCGCCGATCAGTTTGCCGTTTTGGGCAATCCTCGCGCGGTTTCCGTTCGAGATTGCCGCGAAGCTTTGGGGCGCAATCCTCGGGGTCGCCGTCCTCGTGATTTTTCTGGGATCCTTTACGCTCGCGGGTCGCAAGATCCGGTGGAGCGACGCGCCGATCATCGTGGCATTGGCTGCGGCGTTCAGTCCACTCTCGTATGGATTCAGCCTCGGTCAGTCTGCGCTCGTTGCGATCGCGATGGTTATCGCTGCGCTGTGGCTGCTGCGCGACGGCCGCTGGCCTTGGTCTGCACTCGCATCGTTCGGCGCGCTCGTCCTGAAGCCGAACGTGAGCTTTGCACTCTTGGGGCTGCTTCGCTCGCGCCGCGGCTTCGTCTCGCTCGCCGCCGCTTGTGGGGCATTCGTCGTGACGAATCTCATCGTCGCGGGCGGGCCGGACGAGATCGGCCGCTACGCGCGGGCCTTGCGCGGTCACACCTCGGCCGAACGCTTTAGCTTCCTGCAGATCACGCCTGCCTCGATCCTGTTCGGCTTTGGGATTCCCGCTCCGGCAGCAGCGGCGCTCGGTGTGGTTTGCGCGTTGATCGCCGTCGCCGTGCTCGCGATCGTCGTCTACCGGACGCGGGCGCGCGAGCTTGAGTCGGCCGCACTCGCATGCGCGGTGTTGCCGCTCGTCTCGCCGTTCTTGCACGTCCACGATCTCATCGTCGTCTTCTTGCCCGCGATGCTCTGCCTGCACCGCGCGCGCGGCTGGGCTTGGGTCGCGGGCGCGATCGGGACGGTCATCGTCGCGACGGATTGGGTTGCGATGACCCAAGGAAAGATCGGCGGAGTGTATGATTTCCTTGTCGCCTTGATCGTCGGCCTCGAGATCGTCGCGCTCGCGCCCGCGGTGCCCTTGCGGCTCCGTCTCGCGCCGTTCGTCGTCGCGCTCTGCATCCTGCCGATCTGGGCAGCGGCGCCGAGTCAGGCGGTCGGGCTATGGCCGGACGGCCTCCCGCGCGGATTCACGGTCAGCCTGAATCAACCGGTGAGCGCCGTCTGGGAAGCCGAGCAGGTCGCGGCCGGCCTCGAGCGCGTCGACCCCTTCGCCGCATTCGTGCGCTCCCTCTCGCTCGCCGGATCGGTGCTCGTGTGGGGCTCACTGGCGGCGACGTTAGCCGGCTACCCTCGGACGGCACCTTTACGGGACGGCGTGCCGACAAGCGTGCCGTCAGATGTAACGGCGCAGTTGCGGCCAAAAGGCCGTGAGCGGAAGACGCGGGTCGCGACACAGGTAGACGGCTAAACGATTCGAGTAGGGAAGCACGTAGGGATCTTCATACGTGTCGATCTGTCGTACGTCGCGATATGCCCGCAGAAGGGTTTCGCGTGGAAGGCCGATCGCCAGCAGGACCGGATGGTCGCCATGCGGTCCCCACACGTAGTACTCGTTGTGGCCGCTGATCGCGATGGGCAGGTCCCCACGGCCCAAAAACGCGAGCGCCGCGGCTTGACCGTAATCCGACGTCAGGATCGCAGCCGATGCGCGTTCGCCGGGCCGCAAATGCGAAGCAGCGCGGCGCGCGGTCGCAACCAATGACGGCCAGCCGAGTTGATCCGCGAAATGCTGCGGGACGAGGCCTTCATCGCGGCGCTCCATGCGGACGGGACGAAAGTCGAGGACGCGCTGATATACCAGGTAGTCGTCGAGCGGAAGAATCGGCGTCGCGGCGGGCAAGATCGCGAGCGACGAAAGCGCGACGAAGCCGGTC
The DNA here is from genome assembly GCA_035604635.1 of Binatia bacterium. Classification (GTDB taxonomy): domain Bacteria; phylum Vulcanimicrobiota; class Vulcanimicrobiia; order Vulcanimicrobiales; family Vulcanimicrobiaceae; genus DATNIC01. The sequence goes on along the minus strand of DATNIC010000105.1, from coordinate 2,547 downwards.
AGCGCGATCCGCCAGGGCGCGCGCGCGACGAGCTGTTGCAGGAGCGGTGCCCCAGCTGCTATGAGCAGCGGATAGATCGGCGCCATGTAATAGACCTTCGCCCCAAGCCCGACGTAGAAAACGAGCAGGATGCCGTAACTCCAGTCCAAGGCCGCGAACCGCCGCGAGAGTAGGACGAGGCCCGCGATCCATAACGGGACCGTGCCCGGCCCCATGACGAGCGTTTGCTGCAACACAAAGGCAAGCGGACCGCCACTTTGGTCCTTGAGCGCGGCCGCGTTGCGCAGGAGCTCGATTTGCGGCCAGCCGTTCGCTGCTTGCCACCAGAGATTCGGCGCGGCAAGCGCTGCGGCGACCAGGATGCAGACGGCGAGGCCCGGCGAGCGGAGGATCCGCCGCGCGCTTGAGAACGCGATCCCGGCAGCGAGCGCCAAGGCGAACGCGAGCATCGACCATTTGTTGAGGAAGCCCAGACCAAGGACCAAGCCGAGGACCGGCCAGCGCCAGGCCGCGGGCGCCTCGAGTTGCAGAATGACCAGCGCCGCGGCGCCGGTCCAGAACAGCGGCTCGAACGCGTTCATCGTTAGCAGGTTGCCTACCGCGAAATCGAAGGGCGCGAGCGCGACGGCGAGCATGCACAACGCGCACGCGAACATGCCGCCACCGAGACGGACGCTCAACCAGCCGCAGAGGGCGACCAGCAGACCGGCAGCGACACCCGGCAGGAAGCGGATCGCCGTGATCGAGTCGCCGATGCGTAACGCGGCGTTCGCGAGCACGGCGATGAGCGGCGGCTGATCGACGTACCCCCACGCGAGTCGATGTCCGCAAGCGATGAAGTACAGCTCGTCGCGCTGGTAGCCGTAGCGAAAGCTCGTCGCGATGTGAAGCGCGAGCGTAATCATCGCCCCGGCAGCGAGCCAGGCTGCTAAGGAGCGATTGATCTAGACGGCGCCTATGAGGAAGGGCTCTCTGCGCACGCGATCGACCAGCCAGCGGACGCCGATGTTCGAAACCGCAGCGACTGGAGCCGTCATCACCAGCGCCTTGACTTCCGGACGGGTGATCTTCACGGTCTCACCGGGCGTGAGCATCTCGCTCGAACGCTCGAGCTCGCGTAAGGTGGCAGCCGCCAGCAGCGTCGGGATAATGCAGAAAAGGCGAATGCGGAACGCGCCGAGCGGGATCGCGCAGATGTAGCGAAGCGATGCTTCGAGATCCTCGTGCGCCAAGCCGATCAGCCCGTCGAGGGCGGCCCGGTTGCGCTCGATGAGATCGGGACGAAAGAGCGCATCCTGGCTCGAGCCGACCGCAGCCAGCGCGTCCTGCGGAACGTACACGCTGTTCTCACGAACGGCGTCGGAAGCGATGTCCCGAATGATGTTGACAGTCTGCTGCGCTTCGCCGAACGCCTCGCAGTCCAGCAGCAAGCGATCGTAGACGCGATCGTCGATGAACATTGAGTGCTCGCGCCAGAGTTCGGTGAGCAGATGACCGACGGTCCCCGCGACGTAGTAGCAGTACTCGCGATATTCCGGGAGCGTACGAATGCGAATACCGTTCGGATAGCGCTCGACGAACCGCTGCATGCCGCGCACGAGCTCACCGACCCAGCGGCGCAGCGTTGACCGAGATTGCGCCGAGAGCTTGCGGTAGATCAGGAAAACATCGCCCGTTCGTTGGAGGCATGCGAGGTCGTGTTCGGAGCCTTGGACTCCGCCGGCGTCGCTCCCGAATTCCTCGGCGACATCCACATCGTCGAAGCACTCTAAGAATCTAGCGAGCAGCCGGCTTTTCATCACCGCCGGCGCGTGCGCATCGTCCTCGATCGTATCGGCGATGCGGCACATGAGATAGCCTACGACAACGGCGGTCCCGAGTTCGCCGGGGAGATACGAGATCCCAATCGCGAACGTGCGCGATACGAGAGGAAGGATCGAGCGGCTAAAGAGTAACGCCTCGCGATACCGTTCCTCGACCCCGTCCCTAACGGCGGTCACCGTCATTCAACTGACCTCCACAACAGCCTGATCGGGGCGAACCTTTCCTCCCTGTCTTACACCACCGGGGGGAGGAATCCCACGACCCCATGCCTGACCGATGCGCTATGCACATCGGTTCCGACGAACACAAAGAGCTCTTTTGCCGCGCTTTTATCGCGACGCATCGGCCATACGATCCGCGCGATCTCCCGTGGCCCGAGCTCGATCAAGAATCACTCCAACGTTTGCGCGGAATTCCCTTTTGGAGCACCGCTCTGCAGGTCGAGACCAACGCCGGGGAGATGGTCTTGGGGTTCTCGGAATCACTCCATGACCCGCTGATTCGCGAGGCTGTCGCGCTCCAAGGATTTGAAGAAGGCCGGCATGCTCGGCTGCTTGCGACGATGGTGCAACGATACGGTCTGAGCGCCCGCAGCAGCGAGCCCTCTCCGACGATCAGCGAGCGAGCATTCATCGACTTCGGATATGAAGAGTGTTTGGATTCGTTCTTCGGCTTCGGAATCTATCGGATTGCACGCCAGGTTCAGTTTCTACCCGATGCGCT
>DATNIC010000104.1:0-18566 GCA_035604635.1 Binatia bacterium | reverse complement strand
GCGGCGGGGCCTGACCGCTAGCTTTAAGGAGACGCGTGCGGTCGACCGGATCGAGTGCTTCCTCGCCGAGATGGAGCGTTGCCGCGAGCCTGGCTCGGTCGTGTCATGAGCGCTGAGGTCGACGAGATATTCCAAACGGTGCCCCGGCTTGTCCACATTGCCCACAGGAGCCATGCCTATGCTCGAGTCTGACCGCGCCAAGTTGCGCACTCTTACCGCGATGGATGGGCATCGCTTCACCGCCTACAGTGCTGGCGACCCTAAGGCGCAGCGGGGACTAGTCCTGCTCCAAGAAATCTTCGGCTTGACTGCGCACATGCGGGAGGTCGCGGAAGGCTTTGCAGACGCCGGCTACTACGCAATCGCTCCTGCTCTCTTCGACCGCGTAGAACCTGGCATCGAGTTGGCCTACGCCGAGACGAAGCGTGGTATGCAAGTTCGCGAGCAGATCTCGGACGAAGCATCTTTGCTCGACGTGCTAGCCGCTGGGCAGGCACTCGGCACGCCATATCGGGGGGTCTTAGGCTATTGCTGGGGCGGAACCCTCGCCTGGTGGTCGGCGACACGCCAGAGCCTCTTCGACGTGGCCGTGGCCTGGTATGGCAGCGGTATCGCGAAAACGCGCAATGAGGTCCCGAAGATTCCGGTGCAGCTGCACTTCGGAGGAAATGACCGCGCGATCCCACTTGATGACGTTGAGGCGATCCGGTCGGCGCGGCCTGAAGTAGAAATCTACATCTATCCGGGAGCGGGACATTGCTTCGGATGCCACGATCGCCCGGAGGTCTATCACGCCGAGGCCACGGGCCTTGCGCAGAAGCGGACTCTCGACTTCCTCAACGCACATCAGCGCTAGTGGCCAGCCTCGGCGATGATTTGCAAGGCTTATGCGGCAGGAATCCCGATAATATCGCCCAGCGGCGTATTATCGGGATGTCGCAGAAAATTGGTGGAGCTGTCGGGGAACCGCCCCCCGAGTCCGAAAAGCCGGACCGACGCTTTCTCCAGGCTCAGCTTCGATTTTGTCTTAGGTCAGTGAGCTTCTCGAAGCCGGAATTTCATTGACCGCAACTCCTAAATCTCGGGCGGTTTCCAGAGCGGAGTCCCCGTCCTAGCCGGACTTGTTGACGGATGGCGGACTCGTTCCGGCGACGTTCCGCTTACCGTCGCTAACCTAAATTAGGCAGCGAGAGCGTATTCTTGGTTCGCGTGTATAACGCGTGCGATCGTTTTAGGAGAGCTCGCAACTCCGCCTGCTTACATCGACCACGGATCTTCCCGTCGAAGCTGCTCAGCCCCGCGAGCTAGGTCCTAGACCGAAGCAACCTATTATAACACGGCGGCACAACCGGGAGTTTCAAGCGCTTGGCGGGTACGCTCTCGGCGATGCGCCCTTTCCCGGACGATTTTCGCTTCGGCGTCGCTACGGCCGACCACCAGTGCGAGGCTTTCGAGGACCGCTTCGGCCCGGATATTCGGGACGTCTGGGAGGAACGTCGCGGGCTCACCGCCCGCGGCCACGCCACGGATTTCTGGAAACGGTATCGCGAGGACGTCACCCTTGCGGCGCAGCTGGGCTGCACGGCGTTTCGCGTCTCGCTCGCGTGGGCGCGGCTCGAGCCGACGCCGGGCGTCTATGACGACGACGCCTTCGAGCACTACCGCGATCTGCTGAGCGCGATTCGCGCCGCCGGGATGGTCTCGATCGTCACGCTTCACCACTACACATGGCCCGTTCACGTCGAACAGCGCGGCGGGATGATCCACCAAGACTTCCCCAAGTGGTTTACCGCCTACGCGACCGAGGTGGCGCGCCGGCTGGGCAACGCGATCGACTACTACGTGACCTTCAACGAGCCCAACCAGTTGATCTACGGCTATGTCAAACCGTGGTGGATGCACTGGTACGCGATGCCGCCTGGCTTGCCCCAGGGGACGCCCGCGGACGTGCAGATGGCGCATGCGGAAGATCTCATCCGCAATCTCTTCATCGCGCACGCGCGAGCCCGCGATGCGATTCGGACGCTGCGGCCCAATGCCCCGGTCGGGACGAATTCGTTCTTGCTCGGTATCCCCCGCTGGCTGCAATGGCTGGCCGACTTCAACGTTGCGCGCATTCGATCGAGCCAGGGATTTCGTCGGCTCAGCGGCCACATCGCCGACCGCGGCTTTGCAGAGCTCGGGAACGTCGACGTCGTCATCGCGCGCTTCACCGCAACCCGCGCTCGCGCCGACCGGGTCCAGTTCTCGGAAGCCTACCTCGTCGCTCATCAGGTGCTCGTCGCCAAGAGCGGCACGCCTGACGTCGGTGCGACCTGGTCGGGAAAACTCGCGGTGACCCGCGGGACGACGGCGGAGACGCGTGCGCCCTCCTTCTTCCCCAATGCCACGCTGCTCGTCGTCGACGAACTCTCGAACACCGTCGCCGCCGTTGCGAATGGGGACGCCGACGCCGCCCTCGGCGACGATCTCCAGCTCAAACAATTCGTCGACGATCCCGCGCGAGGGTTGCGTATCGCATCCGGCCCGCTCGACGATGAGCCGTATGCGGCTGCCGTTGCGCCGGGAAACCGGACGCTCTTGGACGCGGTCGATGCCGGCGTCCGCGCTTTCAAAGCGGCCCGCGGCGATCCGCACGCGCCGATCTGCGGGCGGCGTGCGTCACTCGCAGACCTGCGCGGACACGCCGTCGCGCCGCACAAACCGCGCCGCACCGATTCGATCGAGCGCGTGCGGCGGCGCGGCAAGCTCATCGCCGGCGTGACGCCGGGTGTCCCCGGTCTGTGTACGTACGATCCTAAAACGAAAACGTATAGCGGCCTCGAGATCGAGCTCGCGCGCTCGATCGCGCGCGAAATCTTCGGCGATCCCGACAAGGTCGAGTTTCGCGACATCGAGATGGACGATCGCATCTCCTCGCTGCGCTCGCCCTTCCAATGGCTCGATCAGCCGCTGCGTTTGCTTACGTTTTTCACGACGATGCTCACGGCGAATTGGTGGCATCTGGGGATGCTCGGGCGCTTGTCGGCATTTCTTTGTCCGCCCGAGTGCCGCGGGGCGCTCGATTTCGTCGGAATCGACTACTATTGGGGCGTTCCGTCGGTTACTCGTCTCCAGCGGCTGCTCAACGCGGCATCGGAACGGTACGGGAGCGCGCCGGTTTGGCCCGGCGGGATCTATGCGATGTTGAAATGGCATGCCAAGAGATTCCCGGGCAAGCCGATCATCGTCGTCGAGAACGGCTGCGTCGACAGCGCCGACGGCACGTCGCGCGAGGTCTACATCCGCGAACACCTGCGCGAAGTCCAACGCGCCGTCACGGACTGTATCCCGGTGAAGGCCTACCTTTGCTGGAGCATCACGTCGAACCGCGAGTGGGGCTTACCCTTCAATCACGAGAGCGACTTCGGACTCTATCACATCGATCTCGACGCCGATCCGGCGCTAGTCCGCACGCCGACGAAAGCGGCCGACGTCTATCGTGAGATCATCAAACGCCGAGATAGCGGTGCATGAGCTCGGGCTCGGCTTCCAGCGCCGCAGGCGTCCCCTCCCAAACCATCTGCCCTTTGCTCAGAACATAAGCCCGGCCGGCGAGTAAGAGCGCAGCACGAACGTTCTGCTCGACGATCAGGATCGTCCGGCCTTCGCTTGCCAAGCGCTTCGTCGTCTCAACGAGATCGCGGACGATCATCGGTGCTAAGCCCTCGAACGGCTCGTCGAGCAGGAGCAAGCGCGAGTCGCGGATCAGCGCGCGCGCGATCGCGAGCATTTGCTGCTCGCCGCCGGAGAGCGCGCGGCCCATGCTCTTCTTGCGCTGCGCCAAGCGCGGGAACATCTCATAGATCCGCTCGACCGGCCATGGGTTCGGCGCCGAGAACGCGGCGAGCTCGAGGTTCTCCTCAACCGTGATCGTCTTGACGATCCGGCGCGTGTCGGGGACGAGTTGCACGCCGCGCTTGGCGATCGCGAACGGCTGCAAGCCCGCGACATTCTCGCCGCTGAAGCGGACGGCGCCGGTGCGGGGCGCGACGACGCCCATGATCGTGTTCATCGTCGTCGTCTTGCCCGAGCCGTTGCGGCCCAAGAGCGCGACGACCTCGCCCTCCTCGACGCGCAGCGAAAGATCGAACAGGATGTGCGAGTCGCCGTAGTAGGTATTGACCGTGTCGACTTCCAGCAAGCTCATCAGTCCAGACCACCCAAGTAGGCTTCGCGCACGCGTTGATTCGCGCGGATCTCCTCCGGTGCTCCGAGTGCGATCGTGGCGCCGTCCTGCAAGACCATGATGCGGTCGGCAAGCCCGAAGACGACGTCCATGTCGTGTTCGACGATCACGATCGTCACGGTGCTGCGGAGTTCTTTGATCAGCGCAACCGTCTCGGCCGTCTCGCTGGGGCTCATCCCGGCTGCCGGCTCGTCGAGCAGCAAGAGCTCCGGCTCCGTTGCAAGAGCGATCCCGATCTCGAGCCGCCGCTTCTCACCGTACGCGAGGTCCTGCGCGCGAAATTGGGCGCGATCCGCTAGGCCGACTGCGGCAATCGTGCGCTCGACGAGGGGCTCGAGCCCGTCGACGCGGCCCATCGAGCCGAAGATGTCCAACTTGAATTCGCCGCGGCGCGCCGCGAGCGCCGGGATCATCACGTTCTCCGCGACCGTTAGGCTCGGAAAGATCTGTGTGATTTGATAGCTCTTACCGATCCCCAGTTGCGCCGTCCGCGTTGCGTCGTAGCGCGTGATGTCCTTTTCCTTGAAATAGATCTCGCCGCTCGTCGGCGGAATCTCGCCGGAGAGCATCTTGAAGAACGTCGTCTTGCCCGCGCCGTTCGGCCCGATCAGCGCCGTGATCGTCCCGGGTTCGACCGTGAGCGAGACCTTGTCGACGGCAACCAGACCGCCGAACGCTTTCGTGAGGTCGCGCGTCTCGAGGATCGCGCTCATCCTTCGCGCCTCCACCGCCGCGCCAGCGCCATGATCCCGCCGACGATACCGCGCCGGAACCCGGTGATCAACAGGATGAAGACCAAGCCCAAGATGAGCTTCCAGATCCCCGCGATCGCATCGATGTTTTGCAGTTCTTGACGCAGATAGATCCAAACGCCGGCGCCGACGAGCGGGCCGATCAACGTCCCCGAACCACCGATCACCGTCATGACGATGATCTCGCCCGATTGATCGATCGAGAACGCCTCGGGCGGCATGTAGCCTTGAAACATCCCTAACAGGCCACCCGCGAGCCCGCCGTACGCCGCGGCAATCGTAAAAACGACGAGCTTGTAGCGCGGGACACGATGCCCGACCGCGGCGGCGCGTTGGGGATTTTCCAAGATCGCGCGCAGGACCGCGCCGAAGGGCGAGCGGACGATGCGTCGCGCGACGACGAACCCGATGAAATACAGAGCGGCGACGAAGACGTAGGTCCCGATGCTCGAGCTGAAGTCGAGGGTCGTAGCACCGAGCGGGATCGTCGGCTTGGGGACACCGGGCAAGCCGTTCTCGCTCCCGGTGAAGTTGCGCAACGGCGAGATGTCCAAAAAATAAAAAAGCTGGCCGAACGCAAGGGTCAGCATGGCGAAATAGACGCCGACTTGCCGCAGCGCGAGTGCGCCGATAACGGCTCCGAAGATCGCGGCGGCGATCGTCCCGATCGCGAGCGCCGCAAGCGAGTTCGTCACGATGTTATGGATGAGCAGGTAAGCCGTGATGAACCCGCCGCTGCCGAAAAAAGCGGCCTGTCCGAACGAGAGCAGTCCGGTGAAGCCGAAGATCAAATCGACGCCGAGTCCGAAGAGTCCCAGGATCAGGATTCGCGTCGCGAGATCCGTCCCGGCCCCGATCGCCGCAAAAATCGACGGAAAGAGGACGAGAAAGAGAGCGACGGCGCCCTCGACCCAAAGTCCCGAACGATCCCCGACCGGTCCGAGCTTCACGCCCGCCCTTCGACTCCGAGCAATCCCTGTGGCCGCAGGATCAAGACGAGCGCCATCGCGACGTAGAGCATCACTTGCCCATAATCCGGCGCAAAGGCGGTCGTGACGCTCACGATTTCGCCGGCCACGATCCCGCCGAGGATCGCGCCGGCGAACGAGCCCACACCGCCTATGACGACGACGACGAACGATTGTACGAGGATGTCGGTCCCCATATCGGGATAGACCGCGACGATCGGCGCATCGATGATCCCTGAGAGTCCGGCGACCGCGACGCCGAGCGCGAAGACCAGCATGAACGTCCGGTTGACGTTGATGCCGAGGATGTTCACGATCAGCGCATCGTCGATGCCCGCCCGCACGATCAAACCAAGTCGCGTCTTGAAGAGAATCAACCACATGACGGCCAGCGTCAGAGCGACGATACCGACGACTTCGAGCCGGTATTGCGGGTAGACGAAGTCGGCGATTTGCACGGCGCCTTGCCCCCAGCTCGGCGACGGGACGAGCTGCGTTTTGCCGCCGAAGATCGCGCGGACCGTTTCCACTAGAACGATGTTCAAGCCGAACGTGACCAGGATCTGATCCTCGGGCGGACGCTTATAGTAAAAGCGGATCAGGACGCGTTCGACGACGATCCCCACGATGAACGCGAAAACCAGCGCCGTCGCGACACCGAGGACGAACGAGCCGGTCTGAGTGTAGACGATCCATCCCGCGTACGCGCCGACCATGAAGAAGGCGCCGTGCGCAAAGTTCACTAGCCCCAGCAAACCGAAGATGATCGTCAGCCCGAGGGCGACGAGCGCGAGGATTGAACCAAGCGCAACTCCGTTGAGGAGTTGCGCTTCGATCAAATGTACCGGCAGACTCTGGCCCTCGAACTTAAGTGTACGACGGCATCTTACACGACGTACCGGCGAGCGGCTGCATTACCTTATCCGCCGGGACGACGTCGACGATCTTGAACCAATCTTCCTTGTTGGCCATGTCCACGTGCTTCTTCCCGACGACGACCGGGACCGGGCGGACGAGCTGATGGTCGCCGGCGCGATAGTGGACCGTCCCCAACATCAGGTCGATCGGATGGCCTGCCTCGAGCGTTTCAATCACCGTCGGCGGATGGAAGGTCTTCGCGCGCGCGACCGCGTCGGCCCATAATGCGACTTGCGTGTACGCGATGTGTCCCGTCCAGCGCGGGATGATGCCGGGGAACTTCTTTTCGTATTCGTCGAAAAAGACTTTGGAAAGCGGATAGATGTCGGCGAGCCGATAGAACCACTCTTGCGTGCCGTAAACGCCGCCCATGATGTCCGACCCGACGCCGTCGGGGAAGTACGTCGAGATGTTCGGTACGACCAGTTGCATCTTCTTGAGAATGCCGAACTGTGCGGCTTGCTTCGTCGAGGCGACGCCGTCGTTGCCGAACTCGATATTGATGAAGGTATCGGCGCTCGAATTTGCGATGTTGGTCAAGTACGAGCTGTAGTCTGAGCTCGGGAACGGTGCGACGACGTCGGCGACGGTCGTCCAGCCGATCTTTTCGGTGAACTCTTTCATCGAGTTCGCCAGCGAGTGGCCGTAACTGTAGTCGGGCGTCAGGTAGATCGCTTTCCGCTTGGTCCCCAGCGCCTTGGCGAGGATCGGCGTGATCGCCGCAGCGACCATGTACGCATCGCACTGCGAGCGGAACATGTAGCGCTGGCAATCCTTGCCGGTCGTGTCGTTCGAGCCGCTCGCGCCGGTCATGAACAGCACCTTCTGCTGCTGGGCGACTTTGCCCATCGCGATCACTTCGGAGGTCGCGACGCCGCCCGAAATCATGATCGCTTTGTTCTGCGTGATGAATTCGGTCGCGTGTTGCACGGCCGTATTCGGGTTCGTCTCGCTGTCGGCGATCTTGTACGCGACCTTCTTGCCGAGCAGCCCTTTCTTGCCGGCGAGACTCGGGATTTTGCCCATCACTCCGGTCCCGTTATTGAGGTCTTCGAGCGCCAGAACGTAGCCGCGGCGCAAGTCCTCGCCGTCGGCGGAATACGATCCGGTCAGCGGGCACATCAAGCCCAGGAAGACCGAGTCCCCCTGCGTCCCGGCAGGGAACGTCCCGATCGGGCTATAGTCGGCGCCGAATGCGATGTGCATCCCGCTTGCGCCGGCAGCCACGCCCGCAGCGGCCCCGGCGGTGGTCTTCAGAAAGCGCTCACGATTCAGTGACATAACAGCCTCCTGGGAAAGCGTGCAACGGCTCGTATAGAACCTTATTAAGGGACGGTTTTTACGCGAAACCTCGAAGAGGACCTTGAGATGGAGCAGGAACGGTCGGTCGAAACCAGCGCCGACCCCGCGACGGTCTGGCGCATCTGGTCCGACCCCGCGCGGTGGAGCGAGTGGAATCCGTTCGTGAAGTCGATGGAACTCGCGGGACCGTTTGCGGTCGGGACGAAGGCGCAGATGGTTACGGACCGGGGAAAACATCAAGTCACGGTCATCGAGCTCGAGCCTGGGCGCGGATTTGCGCTCGACGGGCCGATGATGCCGGGTGTGGGCATGATCTTCCGTTGCCGAATCGCTCCCCGGACCGGCGGGGGGAGCCGCGTCAGTCAAAGCGTCTCGATGCACGGACCCCTCGCCGGCATGTTCTTTCCGCTGATGGGCAAGCAGATGGCGGACACGTTTGTCCCGATTCTGCAGGCACTGGCCGCGCAAGCGGAGCGCGGCTAAGCGTTGATGCGGCTGCGGAGGCGCTCGAGCATCACGTAGTCGGTGCGATCGGCCGACATCGGTGTGACGCTCGCGTAGCCTTGCTCGAGCGCTTCAAGATCGGTCCCCTGGCCGATCTGGCTCTTGTCGAACGTCCCCCAAATCCAATAGTAGCCGATCTTCCCGTCACGCGACTCGCGCGCGACCCGGTCTTGATAACGCTTGCGACCCTGTGACGTGTAGCGGATCCCGCGCAGCTCCGCGCGCGCGACGTTCGGGACGTTGACGTTGAGCAACAGCGGCGGCGGGAGAGGTTCGCGCGCGAGTTCGGCCGCAAGTTCGCATGCGATCGATGCCGCAGTCTCCCAGCGATGGATGTTGTCCACTTTCGGCCAAGTCGACGCGAGCGAGATCGCGATCGCCTGCGCCCCGATCATGATGCCTTCCATCGCGCCGGCGACCGTCCCCGAGTAGTTCGTGTCGTCGCCGAGATTCGCGCCGCGGTTGATCCCGCTGACGACGATGTCCGGTTGCGCGCCGCACAGCTCGAACGCACCCAGGACGACGCAGTCGGCCGGCGTCCCCGAGCAGGTATACGTCGGGACCGTCCGTCCCTCGACCGGGACGACCGTGACGGTGTGCCGGATCGTAATCGAGTGCGACACACCGCTGCGGTCGCCGTCGGGCGCGACGACGGTCACGTCGCCGAGCGCGCGCAACGCATCGGCTAGGATGATGAGGCCATCGCTCTCGACCCCATCGTCATTCGTGACGAGGACGCGCATCGAGCTAGACGCGGGCCGCGGCGAGCAGGCGCGAGATGAAGAACGAGATGATGCTGAGGACGAGTGCTCCCCAGAACGCGGGCCAGACGCCGTGAACGGTGAGACCAAGACCTAGCTGGCCCACCCCCCAAAACAGCGCCGCGTTGATGACGAACGTGAACAGCCCCAGCGTGATGATCTCGAGCGGCAAGGTTAAGATAATGAGAATCGGCCGGATGATCGCGTTGGCGATCCCGAGCACGAGGGCCGCGATCAGCACGTTCGGGAACACCGCATCGACGCCCGGGATAATGTTGGCGACGATCAGCAGCGCCACTGCATTCAGGAGCCACCGAATCAGCAGAAACATGCTGAACTCTATCCGTTCAGCGCCGCTTTCACCTGCGAGGCAAGCGTCGCACTCATCCCCTTCACGGCGGCGATCTCATCGACGCTCGCGCGCTTGATCGCCCCGACCGATCCGAACGCCGACAGCAGCCGCTTCTTGCGCACCGGCCCGACGCCTTCCAACGTATCGAGCGCGGAACGGGTCATCGCCTTCGCACGCCGATTGCGGTGATACTCGACCGCAAAGCGGTGGGCTTCGTCGCGGACGCGCATCACGAGATGCAATGCCGGCGACTGCGGCGGCAGGACAATCGGCTCGGCCTGACCCGGGAGGTACAGCCACTCGTTTTCTTTCGCAAGACCGGCGACCGGAATGCCCCACATGTCGAGCTCGTGTAAGACCTCGACCACCGCGTTGAGTTGTCCCTTGCCGCCGTCGATCAAGAGCAAATCCGGCTTCTGATGAAAGCGCTCTTTCCTTCGCAAGTGCTTTTCGAGATCTTCGGGCGGCTGATCGGCGTCGTGACGCAGATACCGCAAGCGGCGGCGCAAGGTCTCTTGCATCATCGCGAAGTCGTTGGGTCCCTTGTCATACTGAATCTTGAAGCGACGGTAGTCGGCTTTCTTCGCACGCCCCTCGACGAAGACGACCATCGAGCTGACCGGGTTCGTCCCTTGGATGTTCGAGATGTCGTAGCACTCGATGCGGTGGGGCGGTTCGGGTAGATCGAGCGCCGCCGCCAGTTCGGTGAGCGCGGTCGCCTGCGCGCTCTCCTGCACTTCTTGATGGATTAAGAACGTCTTGAGGTTTTGCTCCGCGTTCTTCTTCACCAGACGCAGATACTCGGCGCGTTCGCCGCGCTGCGGCTGCAAGATCCGGACGCGCTGCCCCTTCAAGAGTGAGAGCCAACGCTCGATCGTCGCGCGATCGCTCGGAAGCGCCTCGACGAGCAGCTCCTTCGGGATCGCGGCCACGTTCGTTGCGCGGCGCGCGCGGCGCTTGACCGCGACCGGCGCTTCGACGCCGAGCGCGTCGCGGACAGCCAGCGGACTTCCCGCCGCCGGATCGGCCGTCTCGGTCGTCCGTGCCGTATAGAACTGCTCGATGAACGCGCTAAAGAGCGTCTCGAGCGGCTGATCCGCCGTCCCGTCGAGGATGAAGTGTTCTTGCGCGAGCAGCTTGCCGCCCCGGACCATGAAGACTTGCATGCAGGCCTGGCCTTGGGCCGTCGCGACCGCGATCAAATCCATGTCGACCCGCGAACGCCAGACGGCCTTTTGCCCTTCGGTCACCCGGCGAACCGCGATGATGCGATCGCGCAGGCGCGCCGCGGCTTCGAAGTTCATGTGCTCCGCGGCATCGCTCATGTCGCGCTGCAAACGATCGAGCAGCGCCTCTTGGCGCCCCTCGAGGAAGAGGACGACCTCGTCGACGAGCTGGTCGTACTCGTCTTCCGTCTGCCAGCCGACGCAGGGCGCCATACAACGCTTGATGTGGTACTGCAGGCACGGCCGGCGGCGCTTGCCGTCGATCGGCTCGCGGCACGTCCGCAACGGGAAAACCGTCCGGACGAGATCGATCATTTCGCGCAAACCGTGCGCGTTCGTGTACGGACCGAAATAGCGCCCGCCGTCGTCGACGATCTTGCGCGTAAAGACGACGCGCGGGAACGGTTCGTTCGTGACTTTCAGATACGGATAGCGCTTGTCGTCACGCAACCGCACGTTGAACGGCGGCTGATGCCGTTTGATGAGGTTCGCCTCGAGGATCAACGCCTCGACCTCGTTGTTCACGACGATCGTCTGCACGTCGAGGACCCGCTCGGCCATCAGCTGGGTACGGATCGTGTGGGCCGCACTCTCTTGAAAGTACGAGCGGACCCGGTTGCGCAGCGAGACGGCCTTCCCGACATAGAGAATCCGGTCGCCGTCGCCCTTCATCATATAGACGCCGGGCGCGTCGGGGAGCTGCGCGAGCGTCTGCTCGAGCCGCGTTAGCGTCGCACCATCTTGAGCCACACCACCATAACAATCGCGACGAGGACGGCGGCTGCAATCACGAGCGAGAAGCGGTGGATCGCCGGGAGCACCGTGTCGAGGTTCTGCCCGAGCGCTTGGCCCAAGTAGGCCAGGGCGAAGCAGAAGATCGCGGAGCCGGCCAACGTGTAGGTGATGAAGTACCGCTTGGGCATCCGCGAGAGGCCGGCTGGGAACGCGGCGACGCCGCGGACGAACGGGACGAAGCGGCAAATGAAGACCGTCTTCTTCCCATACCGGGCGTAGAAGCCGTGAACTCGAGCGAGCTCGTGCTCACGGAAGAATACGTACTTCCCATAGCGGTGGACGAACGGCTCCCCTCCGTAATAACCGACCAAATAAAGGATGAAGCCGCCGACGACCTCGCCCAGGGTCGCGACGAGGGCGACGACGACCCAACTGCTCAAGTGGCCCTGGGCGGCGAGCGCCCCCGCAGTCGGCAATACGATCTCGGTCCCGACCGGCATCCCCATATTCCCGAGCGCCATAACGACGAAAAGGCCGGCGTAGCCGGCGTGATGGATCAGGTCGACCAGCGAGCTGCTCAGACCGCCCACTTGGTCCCGCCTTCGGCTCGCGCCAGGATCTCGGCCGCCATCCCGCCGCCTTCGCTGCGGATCGCGTCGAGCAGATCGACCGGTTGGATCAATGTTTCGCCGGCGCGCTCCTCCGCGATTTTCACGATCTTTCGCACGCGCGGCGTCACGAGAATCCCTTCCCACATACGATCTTCGCCGGTCCCGAGCGCGCGCTTGACGTTGGCGTGAACGTCGCTGACGTCGACCGCCAAGGCGGTGAGACGCGCCTCAACGTCCGGATCGTGCTCTTCGAGGAGCGCAAAAAGCATATGCTCGGCCCCTACGTAGTAATGATTGTGGTTGCGGCATTCTTGCTCGGCCGCGCGCAGCACGCGGCGCGCCGCGGGACTGAACCTAGAGAACACGATCGTTCCGCCAGCTTGCCAGGATGGTCGGGGCGGCAGGATTTGAACCTGTGACCTCTGCGTCCCGAACGCAGCGCTCTACCAAGCTGAGCTACGCCCCGTCGTTTTTGGCCGGCTGTCCGTGCAGTCAACGGCCTCTATTGTGGACAAAGGTTCTGAAGTTCTGATGGCCTGGGGCCCCTCCTGCCGGGGAAAAGGTAGAGGGTGTCAAATTGGGTCCGGCGGCATAGATGAAGTACATCATCGTGGGGTGCGGTCGAGTCGGTTCGACGCTTGCCAAGCTGCTGGTGGCGGAGAAACACGACGTTACCGTCGTGGATGAAAATCCCGCCTCGTTTAAGCGCCTGGGCAACCGGTTTGCCGGACAGGTCGAAGTCGGGACCGGGATCGACTACGACGTCCTCAAACGGGCCGGTGCCGAGACGGCCGACGGCTTTGTCGCCGTCACCGACGGCGACAACCGGAACGTCATGGCGGCGCTCATCGCGCAGCGCATGTTCAAAATCAAGAAGATCGTCGCGCGCATTTACGATCCGCCGCGCGGCCAGATGTATCGCGAGCTCGGGATCGAGACCGTCTGCCCGACGACGGTCGGCGCACAGATGATTCGCGACCGGCTGAGCGAGTCGCCCTTTGCGACCGCCCCGAGCTTCGACTACGGCAAGCTCTTGACGCTCACCGCGACCGTGGCCGCGAGCGAGAGCGGGAAGCGGCTCCGCGACATCGAGCGCGACGGCCTGATCACCATTCCGGCGATCCGCCGCGACGACGATGTGTTCATCCCCAAAGCCGATGAAGCGCTGCGCGTGGGCGATGAGATCAAAGCGATCGTCGCACCTGAGGCGCTCTCTGATTTCGGCCGGATGTTCGCCGCGACGGCTCCGGCCGCGAAGCTGACCGCGTAACGTGTTCGTCCTCATCGTCGGCGGCGGCAAAGTCGGAGCGTACCTGACGCGCGCACTCTTGAAAGAAGATCACGAAGTCGTCGTCATCGAGAAAGACCCGAAGAAGGCGCAGATGATGACGAACATGCTCGAGACCGACGTCGCAATCGTCGGCGACGGCTGCGATCCGGTCGTCCTTTCGCAAGCCGGGATCGCGCGGGCCGACGTCGTCGTCGCGGACACGGGCGACGACGAGGACAATCTCGTCGTCTGCTTGATCGCGAAGAAGCAGTCGAAGGCACGTTGCATCGCCCGCGTGAACAATCCGAAGAACAAGCTCATCTTCGAGTCGATCGATACGAACGATCCGGTGACCGCGATCTCCTCAACCGAGATCATCCTGGGCGTCATCGACGAGCAAGTCAATGCGCGAGATCTCGCCTCGATCGCGACCTTGGGCAAGGGCGAGCTCGAGCTCGTGAAACTCGCGGTGACGAAAGACTCGCCCGCCGAGTCCAAGCGCATCGCCGAGCTCGCGCTCCCACGCAATTCCGTGATCGTCGCGGTCGAGCGCGCGTCAGGCGAGCTGCTGATCCCCAACGGGGACACGGTCTTACGGGCCGGGGACGGCGTGATCGCAATGGCGCAACGCGGCGCGCTCCAAGCGATTCGGACCGCCTTTCTCACGAACGGCGTCCACTCGAACTAAGCCTTCTTCGACGCTCCGTTCCCCAAGAGCGCAGGATCGTGGAGCGTCGTGTCTTGCCCGCGAACGGGATCGGCGATCGCTTCCTCGAGCGTGTGCGCCCACTTCCACTCTTCCGCCGGACGCGTGTAGCCGTCGGTTCCGACTTGGTCGACGTTCCAGTAGATCTCGAGCCGGTGCCCGTCGGGATCGCGGAACTCGACGGCGATCTGGGCGCCGGCGCGCCGGCGACCTTCGAAATCGATCTGGACGTTGTGCTCGCGCAAATGATTGCGCGCGCGGACGACTTCGTCGAGCGTGCCGACCTCGAAGGCCATGTGATTGAGCTCGACGCTGCGCGAGGGTTCCTTCATTGAACCGACGACGGCGACGCCGTGATGGTCGGCGTTATAGCGCATGAAGACCATGCCGCCCGGGACCATGTCTTCAGGATAGACGTCGGAGACCGCAAAGCCCAAGACTTGCGTGTAGAAGTCCACCGACTTCTCGAGGTTCGTGACGTTGAGGACGACGTGCCCCAGTTTTTGGATCCGAAACGGCATTCCGCGCGGCCGCTTGCGGCTCTTGATCTGCTCCGCATTCACCATAGCTTCTCTCTTCTAGCCCCATGGCGGAAATTTCGTTCAAACAGTATTAAGAATGACTTGCAACTTTTAAGTGTATTTCGCCCTTATATGCGGTATCATGAATATCATGTCCCAATCCGAAAACACGCCGCTGCTCATCGTCTGGAAGGCGCTCTCCACGCTGGCGATCGTCGCCGCGATGACCTGGTACGGTACGACTTTTGTCGGCCACGACCACGTCACGCTCGCACACCACCAAACCGCCCGCAACTAGTTAGATCAAGCCGCGCCGCAGCGCCAGTACCGCAGCCTGCGTGCGATCGCTAGCGGACATCTTCTCGAGGATGTCGCGAATGTGGCCCTTGACCGTCCCCAAACCAAGGTGAAGGCGGTCGGCAATCTCTTGATTTCCGGTCCCGTCTGCAATGAGCCGCAGTATTTCGAGCTCGCGCGGCGTGAGCGGCGACTCTTGGGGCGGCGCCGGCAGCTTCGCAGAGCCCAAGGCGCGCAACACGACGTGCGCGATGTTTGGATCGAAGTAGGCGCCGCCTTCGGCGACGACTTTCACCGCGGTGATCACGCCGCTGGGCTCGGAGGCCTTGACGCAATACGCATCGGCGCCTGCCGCGAGCGCCGCCATGATCTCGCTGTCGAGGTCATGCATCGTCAGGATGACGATACGCGTTTGCGGGACGGCGGCGCGCACGCGCCGCGTCAATTCGATTCCATCGATGGCCGGCAACCCGATGTCGACGACGGCAACGTCGGGTTTCGTCCGTTCGATCTCGGCGACGCCGCTCAATCCGTCTTCAGCTTCGCCGACGACCTCGATCTGCTCGTCCGCCCCGAGAGCCGTGCGCAGGCCGGCGCGCGTGAGCGCGTGATCTTCAACGAGGACGACGCGATATTTCTTATTAGCCACCGACGCGGACTCCGGCGGCGCGCGGCAGCTCGATCGTAAAGACGCTGCCGTGCGGCTCGCGCGGCGCGTAGCTCACGCGCCCGCCGTGGCCCTCGACGATCCGCCGAACGATGTAGAGCCCGAGGCCCGAGCCGGCCCCGCGACGCGCCTCGCTGGCAACGAACCGGCCGAACAAAGAAGGCCGCATCGCCTCGGGGACGCCGAAGCCGTCGTCGAGCACTTTTATCTCCACCTGTTCGTCGCGGGGCTCTAAGACGATTTCGATCCTTCCGTTCTCCGGCGTCCACGTCATCGCATTCGCGACCAGATTGATGAGGGCGCGCCGCAGCTCGCCTTCATCGCCGATGACATCCGCGGAAGCCCCCGCAAGTTCGACGCGCACCAAGGCCGTGATCCGTTTCGAAGCCCACAACGGCTGCGTCTCGGTTAGGACCGAGTGCGCCAACGCGGCGAGGTCGACCGGCTCGCGCTCGTGCGACTGCTCGCCGGATTCGTAGCGTGCGACCAAGAGCAACGTCTCTGCCAGACGCTGCAACTCCTCATTCGAGGCCAAGCTCTGGCGCAGAATCTCGCGATAGGCGTCGGGCAGCGGACCGAACGCGCCGTCCAACGCCTGGCGAATCGTCATCCGTGCCGCCGAGAGCGGCGTCCGCAGGTCGTGCGAGAGCGCGTACACGATGTCGCGAATGACGCCGCTGCGCGCAGCTAAAGCGCGATTTGCGGCGGCAAATTCCTCATTCTTCTCGGCAAGTTGCACGAAGAGGGTCGCCTGTGATAGCGCGACGCTGGCTTGATCGACGAAAGAGCGCATCGCCGCGCGGAGCTCCGCGTCGAACGGCGGCGACGGATCGTGTCGGGCGACGACGAGCACGCCGAAGTTGTGGCTGCGATCGATGAGCGGCGCAGCCAAAGCATAGTCCGCCTCAAGCGTATCGAGGATGAGCCGCCCGAAGGCATCGCCGCGGGTGAGCGAGACGACGTCTTCTTCGCCTTGCGTACGCGCGACCAGGGAAAGGAGCTCCGGCGGCGGACGGTCTTGCTGGACATCCACGTCGGGACCGCCGCGCGCATATTTCAGGGTTTCAGCGACGCGCGCTTCCGACGGCGCGTTGAAGAACGCCGCCATGTCGGCGTCGAGGGCCAGGACGGATTCGCGAACGATCGTTCGCTGCACGTACTCGGGATTGATCGAAGAGCGCATCGCATCGATCGCACGGCGCAAGGAACTCTCTCGCTGCGCCTGTCGCTGCCTCGCCGCGAGCTCACCGACGCGCAGCGCGTTTTGCTGCGTACCGACGCTCAGAAATCCCACGAGCAAGATCGACGCAGCCGAGAGAAAGCGGTCGCCGATGCCGATGGCATCCCAATGATAGTTATCTTGCACGCCGTTGACGTAGCCGGCGATCGCATTTGCGAGGAGCGCTGCGACGACGAGCCCCATCGTGAACCGCCGCTCTCCCGTGAAGCTGCTCAAGACGATCGGCACGTCGAAGAGTATCGCTGCGACCAAGAGCTGCGGCGTCGCGAGGTCGACTCCGAATGCTCCCAACATCAGCGCCACGCAGATCGCGGGTATGTACCGGGGGCTCACGCGTTGTGGCTTCGGTACTGCGAACGGTCAACCCCTAGCGCGACGCGAATAGCTTACGGGTGAAAGAACACGAGACACGACCTGCCGCGGAGGCCATCCTCGAGGACCTGGGCTTCCAACCGCGGCTGACGGTGTTCCTCGCAAGCGCACCGGGTGCCGGAAAGACGCGCCGCATGCTGGAGGAGGCACGCGTCGTGCGCGATGCGGGCGCGCGCGTCGTCATCGGTTGGATCGAGACGAAGAGTCGACCCGATCTGAATGAGATGGCCGCAACCTTTCCGCACGTTCCGCCGCGGAAAGTCGAAATCGCCGGCCGAGGATTCGAAGAGTTCGATCTCCAGGCGACCCTCGACATGCGTCCAACGGCGGTCATCCTCGACGAACTCGCTCACACGAATCTCCCCGGCTCGATCAACGCCAAGCGTTGGCAAGATGCGTTGACATTGCGCGAGGCCGGGATCAGCGTCCTCACGGCGTTCAACATCCAGCATCTCGAGACCGTCGCTCCGGTTGCCGAACAGATCATCGGCTTTCCGGTCCGCGAGATCGTCCCGATGTCATTCCTCAAAGAAGCCGATCAGGTGGTCGGGATCGACGTAGCCCCGGAGGTGATCGAGACGCGGCTGCGTTTGGGGCAGATCGTCCCAAATGCGGACATCGATCGAGCGCAGGCCGGCATCTTTCGCAAACAAACTTTAGCGATGCTGCGCGAGCTGATGCTGCGCACCCTCGACGATCTCACGGTCCCGGTCCAAATCGCGGGGAAAACCTCGACGGCGCTCGCGATCGTCACGCCGATTGCGGAGACGGCGACGTTCGTGCGCAAGGCAGCAGCGCTGGCTGAGGCATTGGACCTCTCGCTCGACGTCGCAACGATCGGCCCCGTCGATCCGGAGCCGCTCGAACGCGCGATCCGCGCTAACGATGCGCACCCGATCGAGATTCCCGATTTCGAACCCGCGAAGCCGAACCTGGCCGCCACAAATGCAACGCTCGTGGCAGTGCCGCGAGGTGACATCGCTTTGCGCCTCGCTTCGCAAGCCCTTGATCGCGATATTTTCATCGCGGAGCCGGGTTTATATCAGGACGGATCCGCGCAGCTCATCGGGGCTGCCTTCGGCGCTGCCTCCGGCGATCGTCTGCGAATCGGGCACGGCCGTCTGACCGTCTATCTG
>DATNIC010000103.1:0-30702 GCA_035604635.1 Binatia bacterium | reverse complement strand
CGGGCCGCCGCACGCCAGATGCTCGCGTATCTCGAAGCCCTCGAGCCGGAGGGCCGCGTGCGCAGCCTGCTCGTCGAGGAAGCTTCGGAAGAAGATCGCGCGATGCTCAAGCGCTTCGGTGACGGAGTCGCGGATCCGGTGCGCGAGTACTTCCTCTTACCGGGCTGACGCCTGCCGCGCGAGGCGGCCGAGCGCGATCAAGCTCTCGAGATCGTCGCGCAGATCCGGCATGAACGCGTCGACGGCGTCGCGCACGCGGCCGAGCTGCGCCTCGCTCGCACCTGCCAACAGACGTTCGAGCTCACGCGAGTCCGCCGAGCGCGCCGTTTCCAGCCGGTACAGCACCAAGTACGGCAGCCCAATGACCGGCAGGCCGTTGGGCGCTGCTTGCGGACAGTCGAGCGCTTGCGCAAGCCAAGGCTCATCGCGAGCGATCACGTCGAGCGTCGAGCCGTCCGCGAGCTGGAAGCTCGCGCCGTCGAGCAGCGTCCCGCTTCGAACGGCGCCGTTTGCTTCGAGCTCATCCTCGATCCAGCCCTGATCCTCGGGAGCGATCAGGACTTCCAAGCGCCCAGCTTCGCTCGCCTCGACGACGACGAAGCGCCCGCCGATCATTGCCCGGAGCGGCGAAATCGACTCACGCAATCGCGAGCACGACCTTTCCGAATTGTGCGTTGAGGTTCACTCGCTCGGCGGCCTTCGCGATCTGGTCGAGGGGATAGACGCCGTCGACGACCGGGTGCAGACCGCTATTGAAAAGCGCCAGCATCGCGGCGAAATCGTGCGGGCTCCCCATCGAACTTCCCAACACATCGAGTTGCTTCCAAAAAATCGAGTACGGCCTGATCGTCGCGTTGCCGTTCGTCCCGCCGTAGATCACGACGCGGGCGGCGTAGGCGGCCGCGTCGAGGACGCGCCCGAGAGTCTCTCCGCCGGATGAATCGACGATCAACGTCGGCTCGCCGACCTTGCGCAGCTCCTTGTGCCAATCCGCGTTCGTCTTGTAATTGATCGCGACATCGGCCCCGAGCGCCTTCGCTCGCTCGAGTTTCTCGTCGCTCGACGAGGTGACGACCGTCCGCGCACCGGCATGCTTGGCAAAGAGCAGGACGAACGTCTGCACGCCGCCGCCGATCCCCGTGATCAAGACGAGATCGTCTTTGCTCACTTTGCCGCGCGAGACCGTCGCGCGATACGCGGTCAAGCCGGCGAGTGGGATCGCCGCCGCTTCGTCGTCGGTGAGATGGGCCGGCTTGGGATGGACGTTTTCCGCGGGGACCGTCACGTACTCGGCCAAGGTCCCGTCGCGCGGCAAGCCGAGGATCGTCGCGCTCCGCTGCCAGACGCGTTCGTTCGAGCCCCATCCAAGCGTCGGGTCGATCACCACCGCGGTCCCCGCAGGCGGCCCTTTGACGCCCTCGCCGAGCGCAGCGACCTCGCCGCAGCCGTCGGAGCCGAGCGTCTTCGGCAACTCGATCCCCGGATACAGCCCTTGCGTGATGAACACGTCGCGGCGGTTGAGCGCGGCCCGTTTGATGCGGACCAAGATCTCGCCCGCGGCCGGGACGGGCTTCGGAATCTCCTCGACGACGAGCTTCTCCGGGCCACCGAGCTCGTTGAGACGCACGGCTTTCATCGCTCGATCCTCCTAGAGCGGCGCGCTTACGTCCTCTCGAGCTTGCGAGCAAGTCGACGTTGGGGTGCCGTCACTTGACTCCGACCTACCGGCAGGTATAATTCAATGACCCCCGGCGGAGGTAGTAGTGATGGCGCGCAAGATGATCGACTGCGGTATGTTCCCGAGCGAGAACAAGTGCACGCTCAAGATCAGCGGGACCGAAGAGGAAGTGCTCAAAGCCGCACGCGAGCACGCAATTTCCAGCCACGGCCACAAGGATTCGCCGCAACTCGTTGGTGAGCTGCGCAAAGCGTTGATGGACGAGCCGGTCGCCGCGCGCTAACCTCTCCCCGCCGTTCGCGGCAGTCGGGCCCCGAGGGACAACGGCGGCTTCGTGCAAAAGCCAGCCCGCATGAAGACGCGGAATATCGCGAAGATGTTTAAGACCTTCCGGCTGCATGCGGGCGGGCTCGAGGCTGAAGGCATCCCAGCCGTCATCCTGGCCTGGGCAGGGATCGTCCTCGCGGTTGGCCTCGTCCGGGCCGTCGATCGCAACGCACCGGTCCTCCCTGAAGCTTTCCGGGAGGCGAAGGGGTTATTGGAGGCGATCCGAGCTGAACGAGGCTCGGCCCCTCTTGCGTCTTACCGCGAAGCATGATCGATGAAGCCGGCATCACGGAACTCATTCGGGTAAAGATCCCCGACGCGCAAGTCCGCATCACCGACCTAACAGGGACGATGGACCACTACGATATTCGCGTGCGTTCGGCCGCATTCAAGGGTGTCCCACTCATCGACGCGCACCGCATGGTCTCAAACGCCTTACGAGAGGCGCACGCCGACGGGCGCATTCACGCGATGCAAATCAAAACCGACGTACCGGAGAGCTGATATGAACGAGATCCGCGAAAAAATCGATAAGGAAGTCGCCGAGAATACGATCCTGGTCTACGGAAAAGGGACCAAGGATGCGCCACAGTGCGGCTTCACGCTCGAGACGATCGAGTTTTTCAACCACTTCGGCTACCCGTTCCAAGTGATCGACGTCCTGCAAGACACGTCCAAGCGGCAGGTCCTCGCGGAGATGACCGATTGGCCGACCTTGCCGAAAGTTTTCATCGCCGGCAAGTTTTACGGAGACACCGACATCCTGCTCCCGATGGCCCAAAACGGCGAGCTGCAAAAAGTTCTCGAGGACGCCTTCGCCGGCAAAGGCATCAAGCCGACGGTGAAGCTACACTAGTCTCATACCTCGGGCGCGGCATTCCGTCGGGCTGCAGATATTTGCCGGCCGGCGATTTCTTGATCCGCTCGATCTCTTCGGGGCTGACCACTTGCGAGTAGTCGCGGGTCGCGCTCACCGTGCAGAAAAAGCCGAACGGCCGCTCGCCCTTCGCTACGAACTGGTGCGGTACGAGCGCACCGACGTAGACGATGTCGTGCGTCT
Organism: Binatia bacterium; assembly: GCA_035604635.1. GTDB lineage: Bacteria > Vulcanimicrobiota > Vulcanimicrobiia > Vulcanimicrobiales > Vulcanimicrobiaceae > DATNIC01. The sequence goes on along the minus strand of DATNIC010000103.1, from coordinate 27,637 downwards.
TGATCTCGTGCAGATCCTCACCGAGGATCGCATAGCCTTCGCCCTCGCCGACGATGACGTAGTGTTCGTGCTCGTGCTTCTCCAGGCGAGTGACCTTGCCGGGGAAGAGCCGGAAGTAGCGGACTTCGTTCTGCGGCCCGGCCCCTTCCGTCGATTCCTTACGGCCCCCGACGAGCGTATGGCGCTCGACGCCCGGAGGCGCTCCGGGTTGATATCCCTCGACGGGAATCCCGGACCAGCCGGTGCCTTCTGCAGTCACGACGCGGTGTTTCATTGCCGCGCTATCGTAGCACGGGGCTCCCGCCGGAAGTCAACTGTTTTGGCGCGAACCAGGCCCCATGAGGCACTGGCTGTTCAAGACGGAGCCGAGCGCGTACAGCTGGGAGCGCCTGCAACGCGAGCGACGGACCGAGTGGAGCGGGGTGCGGAATTTTCAAGCCCGCAACAACATGAAAGAGATGAAGCTCGGCGACCTCGGCTTCTTCTACCACTCGAGCATCGCCGAGCCGGCGATCGTCGGGATCGTGAAGGTCGTGCGCGAGGCATATCCCGACTTCACGGCGCGCGATCCGAAGAGCGAGTACCACGACGGACGCGCGACGGAGAAGAATCCAATTTGGGAGATGGTCGACGTAGCCTACGAGGCGGAGATGCCGCGTCCGGTCACGCTGAAGGAACTGCGCGCAACGCCGAAGCTTGCGTACATGGCGCTGCTCAAGCGAGGCCAGCGGTTGTCGGTCCAGCCGGCGACCTCGCAAGAGTGGGAGACGATCCTCGCTTTGGCACGCAAACCGGCACCGGTGTAGCGGCGCTACCTGTTTCCGACGTACTGAGTCAGGTTGAGACGGACCGACATCGGTCCGACCGTGTTTGCGTTGGGCAAACCGATGCGCCCGTTCACCAAGTTGACCGGGACGCCGGCGTAGGGCGTGGTAAACCCGTTCGGCAGGATGTTGAAGAGGTTGTCTGCCGAGAGCTGGATGGTCGTCTTGTTCGAGACGATCGGGATTCGGATCGACGCGTTGGCGATGAAGAACGGCGGGACGCCGTACGAGTTGTTCTTGCCGTAATACGTCAGCCCGAACTGCCCAAACCCGTCTTTCGCCGTGCGGAAGTGGACCTCGGTGTACCCCATCGCGTAAGGGATCGCAGTGTTTGCGCTGCCGTTGAGGCTGTTGATCGCGTTCGATCCCGTCGTCGTGAAGCTCCCGACGTAGTTGACGCCCGGAATGACGGCGAGGTTCGTCGTCTGACTGCACGTCGGCGGGTTCGAACAGTAGAAGAACGAGTTCGGCGCGTCTGGATACGAGCGGATCAAGGAGCCTTGGAAGATCGCTCCCCATCCGACGACCGGATCGTGCCTGTAGGCGAACTCGGCCCCGTAATAAGTCGAGCGCCCGAAGTTGACGTTTGTCGTCGTATAGATGTTGAACGGCCCGCCGGCGCCGGTCCCGTTCTGCGTGCATGCGGCGCCATTAATCGGAGCCGCGGCCGCCGTCGTACACGTCCCGCTGATGAAGACGGGCTGCGCGAACTGGTTGAAGACGCCGGTGTAGTAGAGATCACTCGAGATGAGGTCGTCGCCGCGGCCGAAGCGCCAATCGGCTCCGACGTCGTATCCGAAGGCGGTCTCCGGCATGAGGTTGACCGGCGAGAGCGAGTTCGTCGCGCCCCCCTGCGTTAAGCTAAATGTGGGGGCAGTCGTCGAGCGGCTCAGCAGGTTGAGGAATGGCGGCGCAATCGACGACCCGAGAGAACCGCGGATTGCCAAGTTCGGTCCCGGACGCCAGACCAGGCCGAGCCGCTCATCGAAGTGCGAGTACCCGGTCTGGTTGAAGCCCCCGACGCCTGGAGCTTGCTGCACGCCGGCCGGCGTCGCAAAGCCGAACGTGAAGTTGTAGAGGTTCAGATAGTTGGTCTCGGTGACGTTCAATTTGCCGGTGTTGAAAATACCGCCGAGCCGGTAAGTCCGGAAGATTTCGTTCGAGCCGGGCGGGACGGTCGTATCCGCGGCGTTCGTATCGCCGGCAAAAGCGTAGGCCGCCGTGTTCGCGTGCACCTCATCATATGAGAACGTGAGGACGTTCCCGCCCTCGCCGAAGAGATGGTCGTACTCGATGGAGGAACCGTGCAGCTTGTCTTCCTCCATGCTGCGGAAGTACGAGCCGGTCGCGAAGCAGGTCGTGGTCGTCGTACCGCAGGTCCCGGCCGCCGCAGGCGCTTGTCCCGGGTAGAAGACGCTGATCGGTCCGCCGTTCAACACGATCGGTGCGGCAAATGTCGCCGTCGCACCGGTGCCCGTTTGACACTGTCCGGCATGAGCTCCGGTGGCTTGGAACGTGCCGCCGCTCGCGCATGCCGCGCCGTAGGCCGACGAAAACGGGATCGTGAATGATTGCGCCGGACTCCCGAGCGCATTGTACTGGAGACGGTTGATCGAGGCGGTGTAGTAGCGCGCGAGGATCGAGTCCGCCTTGAAGGCCGTCGTTCGCGCTTCGAACTGGAAGATCGGCTCATTGTTGATCTCCCACTCGCCGGATGGCTCGAAGCTCGAGTTCTGCCAGGTGTTGACGATCTGGCCGCTTGCGATGCCGCTGGAATTCGTGTAGCCGGCGCCGTTCAGCGGCGTGAAGATCGTCGGGTATTGATAGACGCGATTGCCGTCCTGCGAGGTCCACGTTTGACTGCCGAGAAAGCTCGCCGTGAACGAAGTCGCGCTCGAGAAATTGACCTTCACTTTGGCCAGTTCCGTCTTGTTGGAGTACGGTTGGCTGATCGGGAAGCAGCACGCAACGATCGGTGCGCTGAAGTACGCTGGTAAGTTTTGCACGCCCGGAAAGACCGCTTGCGGGGCGTTCACGTTCGGATTGGCAAAGGTCGGCCCGCCGGCTCCGCCCAGTTGTCCGCCGGTAAGCGCCGCAGTCGTGAAACCGGGCGAGTTCGAGAGCGGACCCTCGGTCCCGTTCACCGCGTAATCGAGGACGAAGCCGAACTTCCCGTTGAACAGCGTCCCACCGCCATAGAAGTTCGAAAAGATGCCGCCGTAGTTGTCCTGTCCGATCGTGACGCTTCCGCGCGGGCTGCCGGTCGGGACGTCGAGCGTACGAAAGTTGACCGTACCGTTGATCGCATAGTTCGTCTGCGGTGCTGCGGCGCCCGGACCTTTGATGAGCTCGACGTCCTGCAGGACGTACGGGTTGAGGAACGTCGACACGTAGTCGCCGAAGTTCCCGACGGCGAGCGGATGACCGTCGATGAGCGACGCCGTTTCAAAGCTCAGCCCGCCGCGGATGGTCGGGATCGTAATCGCGCCGGGCGATGCAAATGTTGCGCTCGTCCCCGGGTGACTCGACTGAATACCCGGCGTCTGGTCGAGGACGCGAGCGACCTGCAAAAAGCCCTGATTGACGAAGTTTTGATGCGACATGATCGCAACTGAAGCGGGCGACGTGTTAAACCCGGCCCTCCCCGCGCGCGTGCTCACCCGGCCGATCTCCCGCAGGGTCGTCAACGTCGCTTGCTGCAGCGAAACGTTCAACGGATTCTCTTGGCCGGCGACGACCGTAAACGTCGAATCCCGCTCGGTCCCGTATCCGCCCTTCGTAGCGATGGCCGTGTAATCACCCGGCTCTACACTCTCGATCGTGTAGCTCCCGTCGTCGGCCGTCGTCGCCGTGTAGGTTTGCCGCCCAACCAGCGTGATCGTCACGCCGGCGAGGCGATTTCCATTCGTGTCGCTAGCGACCCCCGCGACGGTGGTGCTGCCTTGCGCGAGCGCGGCCCCTGTGCCGAGCGGCCCGAGAGCGAGCACGCCGCAGAGCACGATGGCGATGTGGGACTGCGAAAACAAAATCGAACGGAACGCGCGTCGAACCGCGCGTACATCAACACGTTTCAACTGGGCTCGTCCTCCTCCGAATGAGTATTGCTATGGAGGCTAAGACGAGTTTATAACGCTGTTACGAGTAGCTTAAGCCCGGCAACATTTGGCCAAATGGACGACGCTAAATCGCTTCGTAACGCTTGAGAAAGATTTGCTGCGCGATGACCGGCTCTTCGCCGGGCGCCCGCTGGGCAGGCTCGTAGGTCCCGTCGGGGAGCTCGATCCGCGCTTTCACGTTGTCGGCCAAAAACACGTCGAGGATCTCGGCAATCTGCACGCGGATTGCCGGATCGAGAATCGGGACGACCGTCTCGACGCGGCGGTCGAGATTACGCCCCATCCAGTCGGCGCTTCCGATGTACATCTCCCGGTCGCCGCCGTTCTCGAACGCAAAAATCCGCGAGTGCTCGAGGAAGTGCCCAAGGATGCTACGCACCCGGATGGTCTCGCTGATCCCCGGGATCCCAGGCCGCAAGATGCACATCCCGCGCACGACCAAGTCGATCGGTACTCCAGCCTGCGCCGCGCGATACAACGCTTGAACGATCTTCGCATCGCTGATCGCGTTGAGCTTCGCGACGATGCCGGCCGGCCGGCCTTCGTGCGCATGCTCGGCCTCGCGATCGATGAGCGCCGTCATCTTCCGGCGCAAGCCTTGCGGCGCGACGAGCAGACGTTCGTACGTGCTCTTCTTCGAGAAGCCGGTCAGCGCATTGAAAAGCTGCGTCGCGTCGGCCCCGAGCTCGGGCCGGCACGTGAAATAGCTGAGGTCAGTGTACATCTTCGCCGTCTTGTCGTTGTAGTTGCCCGTCCCAAAATGACAGTAGCGGCGAATACCGTCGGGTTCGTCGCGGACGACGAGCGTGACCTTGCCGTGCGTTTTCAGGCCGGCAAAGCCGTAGACGACGTGCGCTCCCACGCGCTCTAGGTTGCGCGCCCAGTGGATGTTGTTTTCTTCATCGAACCGCGCCTTGAGCTCGATGAGGACCGCAACTTGCTTGCCCTTCTCGGCCGCCTCGATCAGCGCCGCTACAACCGGCGAGTCGCCCGACGTCCGGTAGAGCGTCTGTTTGATGGCGAGGACGTGCGGATCGTTGGCCGCCTGATGTACGAACTGCACGACCGGATCAAACGACTGATACGGGTGCTGCAACAGGACATCGCCTTCACGAATGACCGCAAAGATGTCGGTTGCGCCGACAAGCCGCTCGGGAATCGACGGCGTGAACGGCGGGTCATGAAGCTCGGGAATGTCGAGATTGACCAGGCCCCAGAGATCGGACGTCGCGAGCATCCCGTCGACCTCGTAACAGTCCGACGTCGAGAGCGAGAGCGCTTCGAGCAGTTTCTCGCGGACGTGGCGCGGCATCTCGGCGCCGACCTCGAGACGAACCGGCTCGCCGAAGCGGCGCTTGCGCAGCTCGGACTCGATCGCGCGCAACAGATCATCGGCTTCATCTTCTTGCAGGGTGAGGTCGGCGTCGCGCGTGACCCGGAACAAATAGGACGCGAGCACCTTCATGCCGGGGAAGAGCTCACTCAAGTTGTGAGCGATCAGATCTTCGAGGTAGACGTAGGACCGCTGCCCTTCGGGTGCCGATTCGATCGGAACGAAGCGCGGGATGCCGTTGGGCACCTTCAGGCGAGCGAAGTGCGTGATCGGACCGTCGGGGCTGTCTTCCTCGAGCTCGACCGCGAGTGAGAGCGAGAGGTTCGAGATATAGGGGAAGGGATGCCCGCGGTCGATCGCCAGCGGCGTCAGGATCGGGAAGACGCGCTCCTCGTACATGCGCTGCAGGGACGCGCGCGTCGTCTCGTCGAGCGTGTCGTAGCGGACGACCTTGATGCCGTAGCGCTCGAGCGCCGGGAACAGGTCCCGGTGCAAACATGCCATTTGGCGCCCGAGGGAGGCCCGCAGGTGCTTGGAGATCGCGCTCAGATGCTCTTCGGGGAGCTTCCCGTCGTCCGAGCGGAAGTGGATCTCGGCCTCGACCTGCTGCTTGAGGGCCGAGATCCGGATCATGAAGTACTCATCGAGGTTCGTCCCGTAGATCGCGATGAACTTGAGGCGCTCGAGCAGCGGATTGGTGTCGTCGAGCGCCTCCTCAAGGACACGATCGTTGAACTCCAACCACGACAGCTCGCGACTGACATATAGCGAGGGATCTTCAAGAGACCGGACGGCGACTGAGTCGACCGGGACATCGATCTCGGGACGGGTGATCATCTCCCCCGGATTCGCCGCATGCTAGCCGACCTCATGGCTCACATCGGAGCACACATCGCACTTTCCGTCTCGGCCCTGGTCGTAGCGCTCGCCGTCGGGATACCGCTGGGCGCCTCGGCTGCCCGCAATCGCACATTGCGCACATTTTCTTTAGGAACCGTTAACGTCGTCCGCGTCATCCCAAGTCTGGCGATCCTAACGCTCGCGCTACCCTATTTGGGACTCGGATTTCGACCTGCGCTCGTCGCGCTCGCCGTCCTCGCGATCCCGCCGATCGTCGTCAACACTGACCTCGGCTTGCGCTCAGTCGCTGCTACCGTGCTCGAAGCTGCGCAGGCGGTCGGAATGACGCGCGCGCAGATTCGCAACCGCGTCGAGTGGCCGCTCGCGATGCCGATCGTTTTCGCCGGGGTGCGGACCGCGGCGGTCGAAGTCATAGCGAGCGCGACGCTCGCCGCGTTCATCGGCGGCGGCGGATTGGGCGAATACGTCGTCAACGGGCTCGCCAACAACGACACAGGCGCGTTGTTGGAGGGAGGACTCTCCGTCGCGGTCCTCGCGCTCGCGACTGAATACAGCTTATCGGCCCTCGGCCGGCGGCTTGCCCGCTGATGGCCCGCATCGCACGCCGTCGCGCGCTGGGCCTCCTTGCATGCGCGCCGCTCGCGGGCTGCGCTCGCGGCGGAACTTCGATCACCGTCGGGTCAAAGAACTTTACGGAGGAACTGCTTTTGGGCGAGCTCTACGCGCAAGTCCTCGAGCGGCACGGGATGCCCGTCACGCGAAAACTCAACCTCGGCGGCACGCAGATCGCGATGGCGGCGCTGCAGCGCGGAGAGATCGATCTCTATCCCGAGTATACGGGTACGGCGCTGCTCGTCGTCCTCGGCCGCCCGCCGCTGCGCGATGCGCGGGAGATCTATGCCACGGTCAAACGCGAGTATGCCGACAAGTATCAACTGACCTGGCTGGCGCCTGCGCCGATGAACGACACGCAAGCGCTCGCAACGACGCAAGCGATCCGATCGCACCTTCACATCGAGACGCTCAGCGATCTAAGCAAGGCGGCGCCGCAGCTGCGGCTCGGGGCGATCCCCGAGTTCGTCAAGCGTCCCGACGGTTTGCCGGGCCTGCAGCAAGCGTACGGCGGCTTCGTATTTAAGAGCGTTCGACTGCTCGACATCGGGCTCAAATACAAAGCGCTCCAGCACGGTGACGTCGACGTCGTCGTCGCCTTCGGGACCGACGGCGCGATTGCTGCCGACAACCTCTACGTCTTCGTCGACGACAAGCACGTATGGCCGACTTATCAAGCCGCTCCCGTCGTCCGCAATTCAGCGCTCGCGAAGTATCCGGGAATAGCCGATGCTCTCGACAGGCTCGCGCCGCTCTTGACCGACGACGTGATGAGAAGACTCAACGAATCGATCGACGGTCCCTTAAAACGCGAACCGGCGGATGTCGCGCACGAGTTCATCGAGCAACATAAACTTGGCTGAAACCGGCGCATCGATCCAAGCGCGCGGCGTGCATGTGCGTTATGAGGGGCAATCGCGCGACGCCGTCGCCGGGGTCGACCTCACGATCGAAGGCGGGCGCTTCGTCGTCCTGCTCGGGCCCTCGGGCTGCGGAAAGAGCACGCTGCTGCGCACGTTCAACCGGCTCGTCGAGCCGCAGTCGGGGACGATCAGCGTCGACGGCGTCAACGTCCGCGACGTCGACCCGGTCGAGTTGCGCCGCAGCATCGGATACGTGATCCAAGCGGTCGGCCTCTTCCCGCACATGACCATCGCGCAGAACATCGCCGTCGTCCCGGAACTCTTGCGGTGGGAACGCGAGCGGATCGCGCAGCGCGTCGACGAGCTCCTTCGCCTAGTCAGGCTCGACCCGGAACGCTACCGTGCTCGCCGCCCGCGTGAACTCTCCGGCGGCGAGCAGCAACGGGTCGGCGTCGCGCGCGCCTTGGCGGCGCATCCGGCTATCCTATTGATGGACGAGCCCTTCGGCGCGGTCGATGCGATCGTGCGTTTGGCGCTTCAAGACGAGACGGTCGCAATCCACCGAGCGCTGGGGACGACGATCGTCTTCGTCACGCACGACGTCGACGAAGCCCTGCGGGTCGCCGATCACATCGTCGTGATGAACGAGGGCCGCGTGGTGCAGGACGACACGCCCTTACGCATGCTGACGCATCCGGCGACACCCTTCGTCGCCGAATTACTCGATGCACGCGACGTCGTCCGGCGTCTGGGGCTCCTCCGCGTCCGTGACGCAATGCGACCGGCGCGCGCCGATCCGGCCGGCCCGCCGATCGATGCGAACGCGTCGCTGCGCGAAGCGCTCAACATGATGCTTGAGGATGTCGATCGCCTCGAAGTCCTCGACGGCGGCGTAAGCGTCGGGACGATTGCGTTCGACGACGTCCGGCGCGCCCTCGCGAGTGCCGGATGAAATATCTCTTGGAGCATCCGGCGCTCGTCGGCACCCTGCTGCTGCAGCATCTCTCGCTGACCTTCGTTTCCCTCGGGATCGCGCTCGCAATCGCGATCCCGTTGGGCATCTTCGCAACGCGTAAGGAACGCGCCGGCACGGCGATCCTCGGCGTCCTCGGCGCGATCTACACGGTCCCGAGCTTGGCGTTATTGGCTTTGCTCGTCCCCTTTCTCGGGCTCGGCTACCCCACCGCCGTCACCGCGCTCGCGGCCTATGCGCAGATGATCCTCGTCCGCAACATCGTCGCCGGGCTACGCTCGGTCGACCCGGCGCAGCGAGACGCGGCGCGAGGCCTCGGCATGACGGCAACGCAGACGTTCTTTCACGTCGAGCTGCCGCTGGCGCTCCCCGTCATGCTCGGCGGCGTCCGTCTCGCGCTCGTTTCGCTGATCGCGATCGCGAGCATTGCGGCGTGGATCAACGCGGGCGGGCTGGGCACGTTGCTCTTTGCGGGCATCCAGCAGGACAATTCGGAGAAGATCATCGCCGGCAGCATCGCCGCAGGCGGCCTTGCGATCTGCGCGGACGTGGTCCTACGCGCGATCGAGCGCGCGTCTCGCCGCTGAGACGAGTCCGCCGAACAGGCGCTGCGCCGTCGCGTCGTCTTCCGGCAGAAGCTCCGGATGCCACTGCACTGCAAGAAAGAACGGATGCTCGAAGCGCGCTTCGAGCGCTTCGATGACGCCGTCCGGCGTGCGTCCGACGGCGGTGAGATCGCCCGCGACGGCCCGGACCGCTTGATGATGCAGCGAGTTCGTGATCACGGAGTCCGCGCCGATCAGCTCGCGCAGCTTTCCATTGCCCAACCCGACGTCGTGGCCGGCTAAGTACCCGAAGCGCTCCGTGCCGGCGCGTTCGCGCGGCGCGCGATGTCCGTCGATATGCTCGAACAGCGTCCCGCCGAAAGCGACGTTGACGATTTGCAGCCCCCGGCAGATTCCGAGCAGCGGGATTTCGCGCGCGCGCGCTGAGCGAACGAGCGCGATCTCGAACGCATCGCGGGCGGGATTGGGCGGGTCGACCCTCCGATCGCGCGTCCCGCCATAACGCGCCGGATCGACGTCAAGGCCGCCGCTCACCACGATCCCGTCGAGCCGCTCCAGGTACTCGTCCAGACGCGCCGGGTCGTTGTCGAGCGGTTCGGCGCGCGCACCATGACGCTCGAGCGCCGCGACGTACGCCGTGGGTTCGTCGATGATCTCGCCCGCCGCGTTCCGGTCGCGGGAATGCGTTACGCCAACGAGCGGGCGCGGGTCAGTTCTTGACGAGGAGGTGCACCGCGAATCGCCGCTGCTCGTCCATCCAGGTGCGGTCGAGCGAGAATCCTGTGCCATGCGAGAGACGTTCGATATCGCCAAGCGAGAACTTGTACGAGGATTCCGTGTGGATCGACTCGCCGGCCGCAAACGCGACGGTGAGATCGAGCGCTTCGATTCGAACCGACTGGCGCCGCTGCGACACGAGAAACGAGTCGACCGACCCGCGAACGGGCGTGTAGTGCACCTCGTGCGCGAACGCGTTCAGATCGAAGGCCCCGCCGAGCTCGCGATTGATGCGGCCCAGGATATTCTTGTTGAAGGCGGCCGTAACGCCGGTCGGATCATCGTAGGCGGCTTCCAGCACCTCGATCGGCTTCTTCAAATCGACGCCGAGCAGGATGGCATCGCTCGGCTTCAAGTTTCGGCCGACCGATCGGAGCAGCTGCGCGGCCGGCAGCGGGTCGTAGTTCCCGATATTCGAACCGAGGAACAAGACCAACGTCTGTCCCAGCGTGACCAATGCCGTCGAATCGAAAAGCGAGACGTAGTCGTACGCGTACGCACGAACCGAGAGCCCGGGATGCGCGTCGGTGAGGAAGTTCGCGGACGCGACGAGCGCATCGGAAGAGATGTCGATCGGGTGGTAGCGCAGACGCGGCTGACGCGCCAGGATCTTCTCGATCAGGAGCCGCGTCTTCACCGCGCTCCCGCTCCCCAACTCGACGAGCTCCAACGGGCCGCCGACCGATGCGATGATCTCGTCCGCGTGCCGCTCGAAGATCTCGCTCTCGGCGCGCGTCACGTAGTATTCGGGCAGCTTGCAGATCGCCTCGAACAATGCCGACCCGAGTTCGTCGTAGAAATACTTGGGGGCCAGGCGTTTGGGCTTCCCGCTCAAACCCGCGCGGACGTCTTCGGCGAACGTGGCGACCCTGGCCGACCGAGAATCCTGAAGCAAAGTGATTCGATCCGAAGCTACGATCGGCATATAGATATTCGCAAGTCCCCCGCCGTGTCCATACCCCGGGAACGCTCGGACTGCACCCTTTGGATGCGCTCCGGGGTATGAATATCTTGAACCTTCCTTAAGATAACAGTTCTTAAGCGCGCCCTCGGGGAATCGAACTCTGAAGGCAAGCCGCGAGCGCGCGTGAGCCCTGGGGGCCCCAAGCGTGAAACGCTTGGGGGGCGCGGAGAGCTAGGCTCGGAGCGCCTTCAAAACAGAGGTCCATATGCAGTCTCGCGAGCTGATCATCGATGTCGACGGCAACCCTATGGAGTGCTACCTCGCCGCGCCGGAACGCGCAAAACCGGCCCCGGCGGTCATCGTCCTGGAAGGCATATACGGTTTCGACGACGAGATGCGCCGCGTCACCGACCTGGTAGCCAGCGCGGGGTTTGTGGGACTTGCTATCAATTATTTCTACCGGACGCATCCGCAGTACCGTCAGGAGTTCTCGCCGGAGGGGCGCCAGCGCGGAAACCAGGCGCTCAGAACGGTCACGAAGGAGGGCTTACGGCACGACGTCGCTGCAGCGCGCGATTGGCTCAACGAGCAAGAGTTCGTCGATTTCGGCAAGATCGCGACATGGGGCTTCGGATTCGGCGGGACCGTAGCGTTCATAACTGCGACGCTCCCGGGGATCCGCGGCGCGGTTGTCTTTTATGGACAGAGCATCGACGACACGATGCCGAGCGGAGAGCCCGCGCCGATTACCGACGCAAAAGCGATCCGCGCCCCGCTGTTGCTCGTCTTCGGGGGACTCGACGAACAAATAACCAGCAATGACATCGCGACGATCACCTCGCGGTTGACGGACGAAGGAAAGCGCTTCGATGTTCAGGTCTATCCCACCGTCGGCCATTCGTTCTTCCGGGAAGGCGTCGCGTCGGTGACCCTGCGCGAGATCGCGGACGCTTGGGACCGCGTCCAAGCATTCCTCCGCAAGCGTTTTGCCTAACTAGCGCTCCCACGCTTGAATCCGCGCCCAGCGGTCAATAATGTCCGAGATGTACTCGCGTGTTTCGGCATATGGTGGGACGCCATGATATCGATCGACCGCCCCCGGTCCGGCGTTGTACGCGGCGAGGGCCAACACATATCGGTCTTGCGCAGCGTCACGATACATGCGCGCGTACCCGGCTAGCAGCAATGCCGCTCCGCGGAGCGCGTCGCGCCAGTCGAATGGATCGACTCCGTACGAGGCTGCGGTCTCGAGCGTAAACTGCGCGATCCCGACGGCCGCCGCGGATGAAAGCGCGTCAGGCGAAAAGGCCGACTCCTGTAAGATCGTTGCGCAAAAAAACTCCGGCTCCAGCCCGACTTCTTCGGCACGCCGAATTGCGTCCGAGGCCAGCATGAGCGCATCCAAGGCGCCCAGCCGCGGGTTCGCACGGACGATGAAGCGTACGACGGCGAGCTGGACGATCGCAGGCCTCGGGGCATCGCCCAGGAGCCGCAGCCCGCGAATCTGCTCGAGCGGCGGCGGGACGTGCCACGCGAGCACGGCGTCCCGCAGGCCCGGAAGCCGCGCCGAGGGTCTGAACGCGGGCGGCTGCGGAACCGGGCCGGCGCAGCCGATCAGCGCGGTGACGGCGAGCACGGCCAGGAGCGAAAGCGCCTTCATCGTAAGGGAGAAGTAGGCAAAAAGGGCGAGTGTGAGGACAAGTGTTCATTCTTAAGGCGGTCGAGGCTTTTATCATCGTTCTCATCGTAGGCGACTTTGCGTCGACCTTCTTCTATCATGTCCCGCAACATGTTTGGTTCAAGCTGCATCTCCGCACGCACCACGACAACCGCCGCTCATATTGGGATCACGCGGTGCTCTCGCGTAATCCGGCCGTCCTGCTCGACGGCATCCTCGGCGCGCTCCCCTATATCGCTCTGGCGATCGTCTGTTGGCCCATCTCTCCCACCGGCTCCATTCTCGGGCTCGCCGCCGGGCAATTCCATGTTTGGTGGAGGCACACGGTCGAGATCGGGTGGGTGACGCCGCGGTGGTTCGTTCGCGTCGCGCGCGCCGTCGGGCTCGTCCTTCCCGAAGACCACAACGGTCATCACCTCGATCCCGAAATCGAGTTCGGCGACATCTTCCGCTTTTACGACGTTCCCGCGCGCGCGCTGATGGCGATGTTGCGGGTGCTTACGCGCAAGCGGCGCCCGATGCTGCGTCCCAAGGCGACGATCCGCCGTACGGCACTCGCGATCATGGCGGCGATCCGCAAGACGTGGCGCCCGAAGACGACCCTCCGCGGCATCCGCGCGATGCGCACGATTCGCTCGCAAGCCGGCGCGGGATAGCGCGGAGGTTGATGAACAAGCGCATTCTCCTTCTCATATCGGACACGGGCGGCGGACATCGCAGCGCTGCACAAGCCATCGGAGCCGCGCTCGACGCGCTCCCCGGGGGCGTCCGGTACGAGTGGGAGATCGATGACATCGGAAAGCACTGCTCGTTTCCACTCTCGCAACTCGGTCCCGCGTATAGCGCAGCCCTTCGTTTCGCGCCTCCCGTCTACGGTGCGCTCTATCATGCCACCAACGGCCGCCGCCGCTTCCGCAGTCTGATCCGGGTCTGCGAGCCGCTGTACCGCGAGCAATTGCGCGACACGTTTTTGGCGTACAAACCCGACGTCATCGTCTCGGTCCACCCGCTGCTCAACCACGCAGCCCTGCGCGCGCGCATGGACGCGAAGCTGCGGACCCCGTTGATCACGGTCGTCACCGACTTGGGCCGCGTCCACGAAGGCTGGATCACGCCGGAAGTCGACGCGATCGTCGTCCCGGCACGCGAAGTCTATCAGCGCGCGCTGGAGCGCGGCGTGCCGAGGGAGCGGATCTTTTTTCTCGGTCACCCCGTTCATCCGAAATTCGAGGCGATCTCGGAATCGAAAGCCGAGCTGCGTGTCTCACTCGGGCTTCCGGCAGATCGCACCGTCGCGCTCCTGATGGCCGGGGGCGAGGGCGGCGGGAAGCTCTTGCCGACGACTCTTGCCCTCGCGCGGTCGGCGTTGGCGATGCACCTTGTCGTCGTCACCGGCCGCAACGCTGCGCTCCGCGCTAAGCTCGAAGAGCTCGCGCCGTCGCTGAGCGCGCCGATGACCGTCCTCGGCTACGTCAACAACGTCCCCGCGCTCATGCGCGCGGCGGACCTGCTCGTCACCAAGGCGGGCCCTGGGACGCTCGCGGAGGCCAGCGTCGCCGAAGTCCCGGTCGTCGTATACGATTTCATCCCCGGCCAAGAGCGCGGCAATCTCGATTACGTTCGGACCAATGGGATCGGCGTCGTCGCGCTTTCTACGTCCGCGGTCGTCCGCTCGGTGACGCGGATCGTACACAGTCAAGAACGGCTGGCTTCGATGCGCGCGCGTCAAGGGAACATCGCGCCGCGCGGCAGTTCGCGCCGCATCGGCGAACTGATCGCGCATATCGCGACGACTGGACAAATCCCGCCGCAAGGAATTCCCGCCGTCGTCGCACTGTAGCCGCGGCGTTTAGGTCGAAAGTCCGCCGCGAAACGCCATCGTGGCGGCGCCGACTGCGCCCGCATCGTTGATCAACGAAGCCGCGACGATGCGGGTCGTCCCGCGCGGCACCATCGTCGTCCGTTCCTCAACTTTGGGGACGACCGCGCCGACGAGAAAATCGCCGGCGCTCGAAACGCCGCCTCCAAGTGCGATCACTTCGGGATTGACGAACGCGATGATGTTCGAGAGACCGATTGCCAGGTCGTCGACCCAGCGGTTCCACGCTGCAAGCCCGTGACCGTCGCCCGCCGCGGCGGCTTGGCGGATCTTCTTGGAGCCCCACTTTTCGCGCGGGATATCGAGCAAGGTGCTGCGCGGGAACGACGGCGCCACCGCCACCGCGTGGCGAATCAGCCCCGTGCCGGAGGCTTGCGCTTCGAAGCAGCCGATCTTACCGCAGCCGCAGACGAACCCGTCGACCGGACGAATCGTATGGTGCCCGAACTCACCGGCACCCATGGCGTTTCCCAACAGCAGCGTCCCGCCCGAGACGATCCCGCCGCCGATCCCCGTCCCAAGCGTCAAGAGGACGAAGTCCTTCGTACCGCGCCCGACACCGTAGGTGTATTCACCCAGCGTCGCGCAACGCGCATCGTTGGCGATATAGACCGGATAATTGAACAGCCCGCGCAGCCGCTCGCCCAGTGGGACGTTGGACCAGTGAAAGTTGGGCGAGTACCGGATCATCCCGGTTCGCGCATCGATGTTTCCGGGCGAGCCGACTCCGATCCCGACGATCGAGGAACTCTTCGCGTCGGACAGCGCTCCGTTGATCGCGCTCTCCATCGCTTCGAGGACCGCGTCGAGACCGTGGTCGACAATGTCGACCTCGTGACGATTCTTAATCGTCCCGTCTTCGTCGACGACCGCAGCCATGACGTGGGAGCCGCCAAGGTCGACCCCAATCGCACGCGCCATGTCCGGCTCTTTAGGCTTACGGGGGGCCAGTGCCTCCGAACCGAATCTTGCAGCGCTATGCAAGAGACAATCGACCTCATCGCCCGCCGCGATCTGCGGGCGCTGGACCAATTCACGAGCAAGACCGGTCAGCCGACGGTCCCGACGCTCTTCGATGCCGAGCCGATGGAGCACGTCACCTCGATCGATATCGACGAAGAGCACGTCACGATCACGTACAACGAGCGCCAGAAGTACTACTACAACTCCACCGAGACGACGAACAAGGAGTGGTCGTACAGGTACAATGACGACCCCGAGTTCGTCCGCGCGGTCGGCCACGTGATCGAATTGGCGCGCAAGCACCTCAAAGACTTGCCCGTCAACCTGGCCTGTCCGCCGGGCTGCGCAGAATGCTGCAAAGGGTACGAGCCGTACGTCAACAAGCACGACGTGCAACGCATCGCCGATCACCTGGGGCTGACGTACCAGCAGGTCATGCGCGAGTACGTCAACGAGCGCGCCTCCGCCGACGGCTTCGTCGTCGGCTGGCTGAAGAAAGTCGGCGACGACATCACCGACAAGTGCGTCTTCCTCAAAGGCGAACGCTCGGGGCGTTTTTACTGCGGCATCTACGAGGCTCGCCCGCACGACTGCCGTCAATTCACGCCGATCGGCTGCGAAGACGTCGATTCCGCGCTCTCCCACAGTCGCAAATTCACGCCGGGCTCTCCGTTCGTCCCCGCGGCGCGGCGGAACGGCAAGCGCCGCCGTCGGTAATCGCGCCGACGTCGCGATCGTCGGCGCGGGGCACAACGCGCTCGTCTCGGCGGCGTACCTCGCCAGGGCCGGCCTCTCGGTCGTCGTGCTCGAGCGCGCTGAGCGGGTCGGCGGCGCCGCGGTCAGCGAACCCGTCTGGCCGGGCTATACGGTTTCGACCGGGGCATACGTCTGCAGCTTGCTCGATCCGCAGATCGTCGATGATCTCGATCTAGCGGCGCACGGCTACTCCGCGTATCGCAAAGAGCCGGCATCGTTTACGCCGCTGCTCGATGGGCGCTCGCTCTTGCTCGGCGGCGACGATGCGGAGAACGCCCGTGAGATCGGTGCCTTCGATCGGCACGACGTCGCGGGCTTTGCGGAATTCGAGCGCGTCGCGAGCGCCCTCGGTTCGCTCGTTGCCGGGGAGTTCATGGCCGACGAGCCGAGTTTCGAGCGCTTCGATGCGAGCGTGCAAGCGCAGCTGCGCGGCTCGGCGGCGGATCTCGCGGAGGCGCACGTGCACACCCCGGTCCTTGCGGCGACGCTCGCGACCGACGGGCTGATCGGGACCGCGGCCGGTCCGCGCGATCGGGGGACGGGCTACGTCCTTGCGCATCACTACGCCGGCCGCGCACTCGGCGTCCAAGGGGTATGGGGTTTCGTGCGCGGCGGGATGGGCGCCGTCTCGGATGCCATCGCCGCGGCGGCGCAGGCGGCCGGTGCGACGATTCGAACGAACGCGCCGGTTGCGTCGATCGACTTGCGCGACGCTCGGGCGTCCGGCGTCGAACTCGCAAACGGCGAGCGCATCGAAGCGCGGTGCGTCCTTTCAGGGGCAGATCCGAAGACGACGTTCTTGCAGCTGGTCCCCTCGAATGCGCTCGAACCCGGTTTCATCGAACGAGTACGGGGATGGCGCTGCGCCGGCGTTTCGTTCAAGCTGAACCTTGCGCTGGGCGAACTTCCGGATTTCACCGCGCGTCCCGGACGCGGGCCGCTTGCGCATCATCGGGCGACGATCCACGTCGCACCGACGATCGACTATCTGCAAGCCGCATTCGACGACGCGCGCACCGGCTTCTCACGCAAGCCGATGCTCGAGTGCTTCATGCAGACGCCGACCGATCCGTCACTCGCGCCGCCGGGCAAGCACATCCTGTCGATCTTCGCCCAGTACTTCCCCTACGAGCCGGCCGACGGCCCGTGGACGCCCTCGAGAAGGGACGCGGTCGTCGATTCGATCATCGCGACGCTTGCGCAATACGCGCCGAACCTTCCGCGCGCCGTCGAAGCAACACAAGCGCTGGCGCCTCCCGATCTCGAAGCGCGCTTCGGCCTCGCCGGGGGCCACATCTTTCACGGCGACCTGCTGCCCGGGCAGATATTCGAAGGCCGTTTTGCCGCTCGGACCCCCGTAAAAGGGCTTTATTTGTGCGGTTCCGGAACCCATCCGGGAGGATGCGTCTCGGGCGCGCCCGGACGCCGCGCAACGCGCGCCGTACTGCAGGATCTAGCGGCGCATTCCATTCGTTAAGCACTGGTAGGAGGTACTATGCGAATCTTATCTTCGTTGGCTATCGCCGCGTTCTTATTAGCTTTGGCTTTCCCCGCATCCGCGCAGAGCATCATTACTAGGGTATTCGACGCGCAAAACAACTCCGGCGAGACCGGTCTCGTCTCGATCACGCCCAACGCCGCCGGCAACGGCATCACGGTGAACGTATCCGTCGTGGGTGAACCGGCGAACGGCAACCAGCCGATGCACATCCACACCGGTCAGTGCGGTCCAACCTTAGGCCCCGTCTACAAGCCGCTCCAAAACGTGGTAGACGGCCATTCGGTTTCCAACGTCGCCGGCGTCTCGGTCGACGACCTCATGCGGGGAACGTACGCGATCAACATTCACAGAGGTCCGGGCCCCCTTGCTGCCGCCCCCTACGTGTCGTGCACGAACATCCACAACGCGGCCGGTAAGACGTAAGCCTCAAGGTGGTTCAGCGGTAAGCGCGTCGGCGAACGTCGCAGCGTCGACGTTCCCGCCGCTGATGATGACGCCGGCGCGTTGACCGCGGACGTCGACTTTTCCGCATAAGACCGCGGCGAGCCCGAGCGCGCCGGTCGGCTCGATCACGAGCTTCAAGCGCTCGAACGCAAAACGCATCGCAGCGCGCAACTCGTCATCACTGACGGTCACGACTCCACGCCCCAACGCGCGCACGATCGGGAACGTCAGCGCGCCGGGTGAGGTCGTTTGCGCGCCGTCGGCGATCGTGCGCGGGACCGGGATCGTGATCCGTTCGCCCCGCTCGAGGGACTGCACCCAATCGTCTCCGGCTTCAGGCTCGACGCCCCAAATCGCAATTCCGGGCCGGCGTTTCGTCGCCGCGAGCGCACATCCGGCGAGCAAGCCGCCCCCACCGAGCGGACTCACCAGCGCGTCGAGCTCTTCGACGTCGCTGCACAACTCGTCGCCCGCCGTTCCTTGACCCGCGATGATAGCCGGATCGTCGTACGGTGGGATCAGGGTCGCGCCGCGTTCGGTCGCGATCTTGTTCGCGAGCTCCACCCGGTCTTCGCGCATCCGGTCATAGAGGATGATCTCCGCGCCGTAGCTGCGCGTCGCCTCGAGCTTCCCCCGGGGCGCATCGGCCGGCATGACGATGGCGGCCGGAACGCCGAGCAGCGCAGCGGCGAGAGCGACTCCTTGCGCGTGATTTCCGCTCGAGAATGCGACGACGCCCCGCTTACGCTCCGTTGCGTCGAGCAGCGCGATCCGATTGTACGCGCCGCGAAACTTGAACGCGCCGACGCGCTGCAGATTCTCGCACTTGAGGAAGACCGATGCGCCTGCAGCTTCGTCGAGCGAGCGCGCCGTCGCGACCGGCGTGCGATGAGCGACGCCGTCGAGGCGTTGCGCGGCTGCAGCGATATCCTCGTAGCCGACCGCGAACCGGCTCACTTGTGGACGTAGAATGCCGCGATCTTCCCGTCTTCGTCGAGCGTCATGTCTTCGTGCCAAGTCGCCTTGTCGAAGACCGCTTCGAACGTATGGCGGCCGCCGGTCTGATCCTTCGGCGTCGTTTCGTGCGTTCGCTGGAACTTGCCCAGGGCGTTGAGATCGTCTGAGAGCCGCCCGACCGCGCCGCGTGTGAGCTTCGGACGCGTCAGGGCGTTGAAGTCCTTCTCGACCGGGCGCATGTCGTTGCTGACGATCGCTAGGGTCACGCGGTCAGCGAGCTTCTCGTTCGCATTCTCACCCGCGCACGCGGTCAATGCGAGGACGGTCAGGACGAACAGCGAGCGTCTCATTGCACCGCCTCGGCCGCGGCGGTCGCGGAGGCGAACTCCTCGAAGCGCAGGCTCGGATTCCACTCCTGGGCGAGCCGGATGCTCCAGTCGCTCTCGAATAAGACGACCGGCGCACCTTCCCAATCCTCGACGAGCCGCGCATTGGATGGAAACGACGCGCTCGCGAGCGCCGGCGCTGCGCCGACGACGCGCCGCGCGGTCCCGAACGCGAGGTTCGTCAACTCTGTTTTCACGTTGTACTCGGCCTCCAATCGATACTTGACCACCTCGAATTGCAAGGCTCCAACCGCTGCGAGAATCGGTTCGGTCCGCATCGATCCGAAAGGATAGAAGACCTGGATCGCGCCCTCCTCGCGCAGTTGCGCGATCCCTTTCTGAAACGACTTATATGCCGATGTGTCGATACTGCGAACGAGCGCGAAATGTTCCGGCGCGAACGCCGGGACGGGATCGAACGTGACGAGCTCTCCGTCGCAGAGCGTGTCGCCAATTGCGAACGAGCCCGGGTTGGCCAGGCCGACGACGTCGCCGGCGTAGGCGACGTCGATCGACTCGCGCTCGTTTGCAAAAAGTTTCATCGCGCGGGTGAGCCGGACGTCCTTACCGCTGCGCGCATTGTGCACCGTCATGTCGCGTTCGAACGTCCCTGAACAGATGCGCACGAACGCGACCCGGTCCCGATGTCGCGGATCCATGTTGGCTTGGATCTTGAAAACGAAGCCGGTGAACGACGGCGCGCTCGCTTCGACGAGGACCTCGGTGCCGCCGGCTTTGCGCGCGATGTGCGGAGCAGGTGGCGGGCCCATCTCGATGAAGCCGTCCAAGAACAACTGCACGCCGAAGTTCGTCACTGCGCTTCCAAAGAAGACGGGCGTCGTCTCGCCCCGTAGCATCGCGTCACGGTCGAAGACGCTCCCCGCGCCTTCGAGCAGGTCGATTTGATCTATCGTTTCGCGATACGTCGTCTCGTCGGTCAGCGCCGCGATCTTCGAGTCGCGAATGTCGGTGACCCGGACCGGCGCTTGTTTGGCACCGTGTTCGGTGCGCTCGAATAGATGGACGGCGCGCGTGAAACGGTCATAGACGCCGCGAAAAGTAGAGCCACTCCCGATCGGCCAGTTGACGGGAAACGCCCCGATCCCGAGCACGTTCTCGAGCTGATCGAGCAGCTCGAGCGGATCGAGACTCGGACGGTCCATCTTGTTGATGAACGTAAACAGCGGGATCCGGCGCGCACGACAAATCGCGAAGAGCTTGCGTGTCTGCGGCTCGACGCCCTTGGCGGCGTCCAGCAACATGACGGCGCTGTCGGCGGCAAGCAGCGTGCGATACGTATCTTCACCAAAATCCTGGTGGCCCGGCGTGTCGAGCAAATTGAGGACATATCCGCTATACGGGAACTGTAGGACCGTCGATGTGATCGAGATCCCGCGTTCGCGTTCGAGCGCCATCCAATCCGACGTCGCAGCGCGCGCGCGCCGCCGCGCCATGACCTGGCCGGCAGTCTGAATCGCTCCGCCGTACAAGAGCAGCTTTTCGGTCAGGGTCGTCTTGCCGGCGTCGGGATGCGAGATGATCGCAAACGTCCGGCGCCGTCCGACCTCTTGATTGCGGTCCATGTCGTCGACGGCGTTCTCCTACGCCGCTGGCTCGTCGACCTCCGCAAACGAAGCCGCTCCGAGGTCGAAGCGTACGCAGCCGATCATCGAGTCGGCCATTCCATAATAGACGTCGTACGATCGCGCAGCCGCCAGCGCGTCAATCGCGGTTGGAAAGACGACGTCGTTGACGGTACCCTTGCGCTCTTCCGCGGACTTCGGCGAAAGGACCGGTTTCGGAGAACGGTACAAGACCCGATGCGGCTCGTCGATGTCGTGCACGACGATCCCGGCGCTGTAGCACATCGTTATCTTCTCGCGATGATGAAGAGCGTCGACTCCGTGATAGAGCGAGACCCAGCCTTCGTCGATGCGGACCGGCGGCGTACCGGCACCGGTCTTGATGCGGCCCCAGTGACCGTCGGGTGCGAGGACGAGTTTGCTCTCGGAGACGCGCAGCAAGTTTGCGATGTCGTGGAGAACCGGTTCGAGCGGGACGTACGCAATGCGGATGCCCTCGCGATTCTCCGGAGCCATCTCCAAAATGATCGGAATCGCCGAGTAGCCGTCGACCGCCGAGATATGCAGCATCGGACGGTGGTAAAACGCGAGCGAAAGCACGCCCGACGGCGAGCGCACCGGCTCGGGAAAGAACGCGGCGTCTTTGTCGTCGCCGCGCGGCAAGCCGGGAGCCGAAAAGTCGGCCAGCCCCAAACGCGTCCACTCGTACGCGTCACTCGAGATCGCGATCGCGACGCGCGGTCCGCTTGGACCAAACGCCGTGTATGCCATGACATAGCGGTCGAGCACCGGGACGAAGGTGACGCGCGGATCCTCGCATCCCCATCCGCCCGGTGCGTTGCGCACTTCGTACTCCGCTTGGGGCGTCAGCGCATAGCCCAATCGCTCGAATCGCAAATCGCCTGCTCGCTCGATTCCTCGGAAGAGGCCGATGCGCGAAACATTTCCGGCCGCAACGACCCGCGGATACATGACCAGCTCGCCGGTGCGCGCGCGCGCGGTCGCCGGATTGAGGACGCCCTCGATCTCGTCCGGTTCGCCGCTAGGGCGAACCACGACGCCGAGCCGGGTCACTCTCGAATCGAGACGGACGATCAACCGCGGGCCCCCCTGGAAACCATTCTTCCCACGCTCTTGTGTATCGGAACGCAGCGCACGGGCCTTAATCATCGCAGGACCGTCGAGGCGACGGGGTCGCCGGACGGCGTGACGACGTCGACGTGCGATCCCGAGCGGTACACGAGATTGGGGACGATCCACAGCGTGTACGTCCTGTACTCGGGGACCGGATCGCCCGGCTGGAACGGTCCGCGGTCGAACGCGACGATCCGGACGCGATCCTCGTTGGCGCGGATCGACTCGACGATTTGCTTCCAGCCGGAGTCCTTGTGCGGCCCCATGAGCAACACAACCGCAAACTCGTGATTGAACCGAACCGGAGCCTTTATGCCCAGTGCCTGCAGCTGTGCCGGATTGCGAATGATCACGATCGCGTCCGGGCCGAGGACCGTCGTCGTTCCCTGGGCGTAGGACTTGACGCGGACTTCACGACATGCCGTAAGCAGCAGGCACAAGACGGCGACGGCCGCAAGCGCCCTCATTTGGAGGTTCCGTGTTCCCCAGCGCGCTATGGACAACCTATGTCGTTGCGGGCGCCCGCCGCTGAGTCTATCGTTGCGGTGATGTTCCGCATCTTCGCGCTCCTGGCGGCCGTCGGGGCACTGGTCCTGGCCGTCCTGGGGAGCTGGGTACGGATCAACGGCGCCGGATTGACGTGCCCGGACTGGCCCCTCTGCCAGGGCGCGCTGATCCCGGCTCTGGGCGGCGGCGTGATCCTCGAATGGTCGCATCGGATGGTCGCGCTGCTGGAATCGCTCCTCGTCGCAGCCACCCTTGCCCTGGCGTGGCGCGAGCGCGCCCGGATCGCGCTGATTCGGCCGGCCGTCGGCTTCGTCGCAGGTCTTTTCCTCGTACAAGTCTTGTTGGGCGCGGCAACCGTGCGGCTGGCGAACGCGCCGCTCTCGGTCGCCTTACACTGGGGAACCGCGATGCTCTTCCTCGCCGGTCTCGTCGGAATTGTCGTGCTCGCGCTGTTGCGACCGGCACCCGGATCCCTGACGGCAAACGGCGATCCAACGATCGGCTTGACGGCGGCTTGCACGCTCGCGGCGTTTGCGACGATGTGCGTCGGCGCGTACGTCAGCTCGAGCGGCGGTCTGCTCCTGCCGTGGCATCGAGCCGTCGCTGCGATCCTCATCGTCTGCGCGAGCGCCGCGCTCGTCGCGGTCCGCCGGCATCCGAGCACGCGCGTCAAGCTGGCGGTCGCGACCGGTTTCGCTTTCGTCGTCACGCAAGCGCTCCTCGGCCTCGCGAACATCGCGCTCCATTTGCCGACGCCGTTGCGCGAAGCGCATGCTGCCAACGCCGGCGCAACGTTCGTCGCCTTCATGGTCGCGCTGGTGTTGAGCGTAATCGACGCACGCTCCCTCGAGCGTCGGGGCCTGTTCGCTCGCGTCGAGGGATTGGTCCCGGTTCGTGTCGCCGGCTGGCGCGGACTACTCGATGATTATTATGAGCTCACGAAGCCGCGGATCATCTTCCTCCTCTTGATTACGACCATCGCAGCGATGTTGATGGCCGCACGTGGTCTGCCGCCCTTGCAGCTGGTTTTTTGGACGTTGCTCGGCGGCGCGCTCGCGGCGGGTTCGGGGGGCGCCTTCAACTGCATCATCGATCGTGACATCGATCGCCTCATGAGGCGCACGATGGACCGGCCGCTCGCCGCACGGCGAATCTCCGTCCCCAACGCGCTGATCTACGCGAGCACGCTCGGCATCGCGTCGTTCGCGATGCTCTACGTGTTCGTGAACCCGCTCGCCGCGTGGCTCTCGCTCACGGGCAACCTGTACTACGTCGTCGTGTATTCGCTGTGGCTCAAGCGCATCACGCCGCTCAACATCGTGATCGGCGGAGCGGCCGGCGCGGTCCCACCGCTCGTCGGCTGGGCTGCCGTCACCGGACATCTCGGCTCGCCTGCGTTCGCGCTCTTTGCCGTGATCTTCTTATGGACGCCGCCGCATTTTTGGGCGCTGGCGCTGATGACGAACACCGACTACGACAAGGCGGGGATTCCGATGCTTCCCAACGTCAAGGGCGTGGCGCACACCAAACGCGAGATCGTGATCTACTCGATCGTCCTCGTCGGCGTTTCGCTTGCGTTCTTCCCGATGCACGTCCTCGGACCGTGCTACGGCGGCTGCGCGCTGATCCTTGGCGGGATCTTCCTGTGGGATGCCTGGAAAATGACCGGCGATCCGACGAAGCGCTACGCGCGCGCGCTCTTCAGATTCTCCCTTCTGTATTTAGCGTTGATGTGCGTCGCAATGGTCGCCGACCGCATCATCCTGTAGCCCGGGAAATGGCCGTTCGCAGCGACCCGCAAGGTGCAACGACGATCGCGGGACATGCGGTCGATCGATCGTATCTCCCGCTGCTCCTGACGCTTGGGCTCGGCGTGTTCGCCGGCGCGCTCGACTTGGGCGTCCTCTCACCGGCATTGCCGGCGCTGGCATACACGTTCGGCGTCGGCGCGCGCGAGATCGCTTGGGTCTTCACGCTCTACCTGCTGGCGAACATCGTCAGCATTCCGATCATGACGAAGCTGTCGGACCGCAATGGCCGCCGGCCCGTCTATATCGCGTGCGTCACGATCTTCGCGCTGGGCAGCGTTCTGGCGATCGTCGCGCCGTCGTTCCCGGTCTTCCTGACGGCGCGCGCCATTCAGGCATTTGGAGCGGGCGGGATATTCCCGGTTGCGACGGCCGCCATCGCCGATCGCGTCCCGCAGGAGCGGCGCGGCGCCGCGCTCGGGCTGGTCGCGGCGACGTGGGGCCTCGCGGCCATTCTCGGACCCAACCTGGGCGGCGTTTTGACGCACTTCTTGTCGTGGCGCTGGATCTTCGTCGCCAACGTCCCGCTTGCCGTCGTCGTCATCGCGCTCGCGCGCACGTACGTACCCGCGACGGCCAGCCGCCTCCGCGGCCCGCTCGACGTCGGCGGAATCGTCTTGTTCGCACTTGCCTTACTATGCGCGATGATCGGCCTCAGTCGCCTCGACGCGACCAGCGCGTCGCTCGGCGGAAACGAGGTAACGCTGGCCGCGATCGTCTTGGGAGTTTTGGCGCTTGCAGTTTTGCACGTCGTCGAGCGCCGCGCCGCCGATCCGGTCGTTTCACCGAAGCTCTTCGCGAACCGCCAAATCAGCGTCACGTACGGGCTCGAGATCCTGATCGGGATCCTCGAAGGCGCACTCTTCTTCATCCCGGCCGCGCTCGTCGCGGCGCAGCACCTTTCGTACGCAGCTGCCGGTGCGGTTGCCGCCATCGGCGCGTTCATGTTCGTCGCGGTGATTCCGCTTGCCGGACGGGCGCTCGACAAGATCGGGAGCCGCCTCGTCCTAGGGGCCGGGTCGACGCTGACCGCGGCCGGCTTGCTGATCTTCGCCTTCGGCCTGGACTCGCTGGCGACGTCGATCGTCGCGATGATCGTCGCAGGTATCGGCTTCGGCGCGTTGCTCGGCGCCCCGACGCGCTACATCATCTCGAACGAAGCGCCGGCGGGAATGCGCGCGAGCGCGATCGGGCTGCTATCCGTTTTCCTGATCGTCGGTCAGATCTTGGGCGCTTCACTCGCCGGCGGCGTCATCGGCAGTCATGCAAACGTCGTTGCCGGATTTCGCGCCGCCTACGAAACGTTCGCCGCGATTGCGCTGGTCACGGCATTCGGGACGTTCGCCCTGAAGTCGAAAGCCCGAGAGCGAGCAGCTGCGGCAAGCTAACTGCTAATGCGGCGTCGTGGGTTCTTCCGCGAAGATCTTGCGCGCGATCCGGTACAAGATGTAGCCGAACGCGCCAAAGATCAGGAGCACGGCGACAAGGTCGCGCAGGCCTGAGAAAGAGCCGACCGCGTTCCCGCAGATCGCCGACGCGGCGCGCGAAAGCATGAGATCGAAACGCGCCAGCGGATTGGAGAGCAGCTTGTCCTGTGCGTCGAGCTCCGCGACGATCTCGTTGGGCTGCCAGGACGTGGTCGTCACGGTGTCGGCGATCCGGCCATCCCGGCCCAGGAGAACGGTGTCTTCCGAATGGATGATCCCGACCCTGGGATCCGCCAGTGCCGTTACGCCGAACTTCGCCGCAAAATCGAGGACGGTGTTCGGATCGCCCGTCAGCAGCGTCCACTTCGCGGGATCGGCTTGGAACTGGTGCGCATACCGGGTCAAGACCGCGGGCTGATCGTACGAAGGATCGAGTGATACCTCGACGAGGTGCGTCCGGTAGTCGACCAGCTTTTGCAGCTGACTGAACTTTGCACTGATCAACGGGCACATCCGGGGATCCTGGCAGCGTGTATAGACGAACGCCATCACGACGTTCTGCCCTGCGAGCTGCTTGAACGTGAACGGCGTCCCGGTTTGGTTGACGAAGGGCGTCGCGTCGGGGACGCGATCGCCCACCTGCAGGATGTCGACCCGGCGCATCACCGACGTACTCGTCAAGTCCGTCTCACCCGCGACACGGATGCCCTTGAGCGTCCAAGGCTCAGTCGACGTGTCGACCGTCGCATCGATTGCGTTTCCGGGACTCAGCGTTGCGAGGCGCGATGCGGGTACGACCTTGAACGGCATCGTCATCGCGGGCATCCCATGGAAGGGATCGTGACGGACGACAACCTGACCTTGCTTTTCCTGGACCGCGAGGATGACACCGTGGAGCTTCACCGAATCATCCGCCGAGGCAGGGGAACAGATGCAACATAGAATCCCGAAGGCAATCGCCGGGCCTGAGTGGGCGGATATCAGCTTGTCGGCGCTCGAGCGCAAGCACATGCTGATCCGGCGCGCTTGGACGCGCGCCGAACGGAAGATCGTGATCCAGGGATTCTTGGGAAGACTTACCATCGCGATTGAACCTGTCGTCTGCGGTGCCGTTTTCGCGGCCTTAACATTCGGTGTGTTTGCGCGCGGTCTCTGGTTTCTGACGCCGATTTTCGGCATGGCGGTGGTCGCCTTCGCGGTCTACGCGCTCGTCATGCTCGTCGCGCCGACGCGCGCGCTCCTCAAAACGTTTGAACCCATTTACATCGTCGACGGATACGTTCGCTATCGCGGGCCCGATGCCAAGTCGAACGAGGGTGCGAACGGCTACGTCGCCGCGCTCATTCATGACAAGCGGCTGTGCTACGAATGGCCGAGTTATGGCGATAAGCAGCTCCCCTTGGGGACCTTCCCAGCCTTGATCGAATTCAGTGAGTTCGGCGGAATTCATACGATCGACGGCCGCTCGACCGGCGTCATACCGAAGACCCACACGGCACTCGGGATCGGGAGCGTCCACCCCACCAAGCGTTCGCTGGACGACTGAGCGCGGGATCGCGGCGGCCCGACCTAGGTCGGGCCGAGCGGGATCGTCGTCACCTTGTCGGCCGGCCAGACGTGGCCGAAGCGGCTCGCGCCGATGACCATGCCGCCGACCGAGATGATCAAAAAGACCCCGATCGCAAACGCAATCCGGACCGCCATGGGGATTCCGTGCGAAGTGGGGACGCCTCGTTCGTCGTGAACATCGACCATCGCTAGCCTCCCCCGTGTCCCAGGAACCCG
>DATNIC010000102.1:0-5510 GCA_035604635.1 Binatia bacterium | reverse complement strand
TCGTGCGTCCCCTCGGCAATCTTCTCGCGCTCATCGAAGGCGTTGAAGGCGAACTCGACGCGGCGACCATCGAAGGCGATCACCTCGACTTCGACCCGAATGATCAGCCCAACCGGGGTCGCCGCGAGATGCGCGAGATCGATGTGGGTACCGAGCGTGACTTCGCCCGCCTCCAGGGTCGGGGCGATACACTGCATGGCCGCGTCTTCGACCATCTGTAAAAGCATCGGCGTCGACAAGACGTCGACGCCCTTGTTGCCGGCCTTTTCGGCCGTCATCCATTCTTCGACTCGAGTTTGACTCTGGTACGAACGCCCGATCTCGGGTTTGACGCGCATGGCCTCCACTTGTTCTACGCGCAGGGTTGTGGCCTTCTTGCGCGCAACCTCGGCCGAAATTACAGCGATTTGGGGAACCTATGGGACCGAGGACTCGCGCGCTTCTCTTAGCGTCTACCTTCATCGTGTCCGCCGGATGCGGCCACGCTCAACAACGTTCCGGACCGCCGCCCTTGGCCGTCAATGTGGCGCAAGCGCAGCGTTCGGATATCGCGACATTCGTGACTCTCGACGGACAGATCGCGCCCAAGCAAGAGTCGATCCTCGCGCTTCCGCAATCGGGGAACGTCCTGCGGGTCGACGTCGTCCTGGGCCAGCGCGTCCGCGCCGGCCAGGAGCTCGCCAAGCTCGACGACTCGACGCTGCGCGCGAATCTGGCGAATGCCCAGGCGCAAGTCGCGGGCGGCGCGGCAACGCTGAACAAGACGACGATCCTCAACGATTCGAACACCACGCAGTATCAACAGACGGTCACACAAGACAAGGCCAACATTCAGGCGTTCCAACAGCAGCTGATCAACGCCAAGCTCGTGTACGACCAAAACCAGCAGCTGTTTCCGCAGGGCTTCGTCTCGCAGACCGCGTTGGAGCAATCGCGCACGAACTACATCAGCGCCGCGCAGTCGCTCGAGGGCGCACAAGCCAAGCTCAAACAAGACACCGCGGCTTTGAGCAACATCCCGGCATATCAGCAAACGATTGCGAACACGAAGGCTTCGCTCGATCAAGCGCGGGCGCAGGCTGAACTCTATCGGACGCAGATCCAGCAGACGACGCTCTTTGCGCCCTACGACGGCGTGATCACTCAGCGATTACTGGATCCGGGTGCCTTCGCAGGACCGAACCAGCCGATCCTGAGGATCTCACAGGTCAATCCCGTTTACGTCAACGTGAACATTCCGGATGACGACTTGAAGTACGTTCGGGCTGGGACGCGTGTGGCGTTCACCACATCGACGAATCCCGATCGCACCTACCATGCCTCGGTGGGATCCG
Source organism: Binatia bacterium (assembly GCA_035604635.1). Classification (GTDB taxonomy): domain Bacteria; phylum Vulcanimicrobiota; class Vulcanimicrobiia; order Vulcanimicrobiales; family Vulcanimicrobiaceae; genus DATNIC01. Next base: position 4,176 of record DATNIC010000102.1, on the reverse strand, counting down.
TCAACGCGACGCCGACGCAAGGGACGCTGTCGTATCAGGCGCAGATCGTGATGCCGAATCCCGATAATAGCTTGCGCGGAGGCCAACTCGTCTCCGTGACCGTGCGTCAGGACCTCCACCGCAATGCGATCGTCGTTCCTCGGTCGGCTGTCTTCGTCGGCGACCGGGGGTCGAACGTCTTTACGGTCGGTCCCGGCAACAAGGCGAAAGCTGTTACGGTCGAGCTGGGCCTGCAGACCGATCTGCTCGCGGAGGTGCGCAGCCCGGACGTCGGGCCGGGGACCGTCGTGATCACGACGCGGCCCGATGCGTTGCAAAACGGCAGCCTGGTCGCCGTAGCGAATCAGGGGCCTCCCGGCCAAGGACCGGGCGGGCGGGCTCCGACTGGGAAGCCGGGCGGGCAGAAGGGTGGGCCGGCGGGTAACAATCCGCAATGAAACTTTTTCGCAACCTCGCGGCCGGCCTCGCCGCCTCGGCGTTGGTCGTGATCGCCGCTTCCTCATTTTCGAGCGCTCAGCCCGTAGCAGCGCCGACTCCGGCACCGCTGCCGACTCCAAGCTTGCTCTTTGGTCAACCGACGCCGCCAAGCATCATTCCGTCGGCCCCGCCGACGTTGCCCCCGGCCAACCTGCCGACCGCGCTGCCGTACCCTGCATACGGCTCGCCGGCCCCGGGCGCGACCGCGTTGATCAGCGAGCCGGGAGTCCCGCAGATCGTCGATTTGAATCAGGCGGTCGCAATCGGGTTCGCAAAATCGCCCATCCTTGCGTCGGCGCGCGGTTCGGTCCTCGTGAACACCGCGCCTCTCGTCTCGACGGAGCTCGCGTTTTTCCCGAGCATCGTAGGGACCGGCGTATCCTCGAAAAGCAACCGGCAACCGGGCGGCGCCGGCGTCGGCACGAGTACGGGCGGTGCCGCCGGTGGGAGCGCTGGGACGGTCACCGCCTCCGGCAGCACCACCGCTTTGACGAGCAACTCTCTGTCCCTTACCCTCAAGCAGCTGATCTGGGACGGCGGAAACCTGTGGGCACAGTTGAAGGGCGCGAAGGCAACGCAGCTCTCGTCGATAGACGCGTTTCGCCGTCAGGCGCAGACCGTAGCCAACAACGTCGGTCAGGCGTACTACGCTGGGCTCGCCGCGCAGCGGACGACAGCCGCGGCAGTCGCCTCGTTGAAAAACGCCGAGACGCAAGTCGCGCTCGTCCAAGCGCAGGTGAACGCTGGGACCGCCGCGGTTGCGGCGGTCGCTCCGCTGCAATTCCAGGCGGCGCAAGCGCGCGCAGGTCTCGTGCAGGCGCAGGGCAACGAATTGACGGCGCTAGCGAATTTCGCGAACACTCTTGGGCTCGACCCGAACGTTAGCGTTCAACCCAGGGACGACGTGCAACTGAACTCGTCCTCCGCCACGATTTCAACGATCCCGGTCCCTTCGTACGACCAAGCCGTCGCGCGAGCTATTTTACTGCGGCCTGATTACGATCAGGCCGTCAAACAGCTCGACGCCGCCAAGTATAACCTCAAGGCCGCTGTGCTCGGGTACGCTCCCAACCTGCAAGGAACTGGGTCGTACGGAACCGCTTCGACGGATTTGCTCGGCGGGACGTACAGAAACTCGAACTCGTTAGGACTGACGTTGACGGTCCCGATCCCATACTTGGATCAAGGCATTACCGAGGGGAAGATAATCTCAGCGAAAGGAAACGTCGCAATCGCACAGGCAAACCTCGATTCGACGCGACTGACGGTCGGGCTCAACGTCAAGACCGCGCTGATCGCATTGATAACGGCGAAGGCCAAACTCGACCAAGTCCAAGCCGAATACACGAGCGCGGTTACGACCCTTCAAGCGGTGCAGGCTCAGTACAAGGTCGGCGTCGCGTCGATCGTCGACTTGTTTACGGCGCAGAACACGTACACGACGGCGCTCGTCGACCAAGTCAATGCGGCCTACGCGCTCCGACAAGCCGAGCAATCGTATCTCTTCTCGACCGGAGAGATCACGACCACGGGACCGTAGTCGACGCTGATGCGGAACACGGTCCCGGTCTGGATCGACGATCCCGTCAATGCGGCGATCCTCGCCGTCTCCGAAGACCGGATCGCCGGGTTCCTCGAAGATCCGTTCGGTGAGATCGCGGCGCGCTCGGGCGTAGAGGTCGAGACGGTCCTCGACCGGATCGGCGCGATGCTGCGTGCGGGGACGATCCGTCGCGTCAGGCAGACGTTGATGGCGACGAACCTAGCGGCGGGTGCTCTCGCAGCGTGGCAAGTACCGGCGGAGAAACTGGACGCGGCGTTCGAGTTCATGTTCAACGATGATCCGTTCTCGGGGCACGTCGTCATCCGAACGACCGACAACGCCACGCCTGGCTCGCGCTACCGGCTGTGGACGACGTTGAAAGTGCCGCAAGGGTTCTCGCTCGAGAAGCACGCGGGTTATCTCGCGCAGCGCGTCGGCGCCGAACATTTCCGTTTGATGCCGGCAAAGAAGCTGTTCACGCTCGGCGTCGGCCACGTGCGCCGCAAGGGGATGGAGCCGGGGAGCCGCGCCGAAGTGTTGGCCGACGTCATCACGCCGGACGTCGTCGCTCTCGACGATCTCGAATGGCGCGTCCTCACGGCGCTCAAGCGCGAGCTTGCATCCGACGAGATCGCGCGCGACGTTTGGCGCGCGCGCGCCGCAGAGGGGGGAGTCGATCTGGCGACGTTCTATCGCGTCGCGCACGGCTTGCAAGAGCGCGGCGTCATCGGACGCTTCTCGACGTTTCTCGAGCACGTGAAGCCGACCGCCGGCAACCAGCGCGTTACGCGGTACAATGCGCTCTTTCACTGGGCGGTCCCGCCGGGACGCGAGCTCGATGCCGGACGCGAGGTCGGACGCCATCACATCATGACGCACGCCTACTGGCGTGAAGGCGGGCCCGAGTTTCATAACGTCAACATCATGGGCGTCGCACACGGGACGGAAAAAGACGTCGTCCTCGCGCACAAGGCCGCAATCGACGTGCATCTCGCCGATGCCGGGATCGACGTGAGCTACACCAACGTGTTCTGGGGCGGACGCAGCGAGATCAAACCGTCGGAGATCTCGCCCGTTGCGTACGCCGAGTTTTGCCGACGCAGCGGAATTGATCCGGAAACGATGCGGTAACGTCGCACGGGCGGGCACGCTCGTCGCGATGCTGTGCGCGCTCGGGGCGGCAAGCGCGACCGCGCAAGGAACGCGTCATCCGTGGACGATCCCGCACGTCCTGCGCTACGCCACCGCACAAGACATCAGCAGCCTCAATCCACATCTGGAACAGCAGCTGACCTTGGCTTACATGTCGTCGCTGACGATGGCGTGGCTGACCAAGACGGATGCGCGCAACCGCGCGACGCCGGAGTTGGCCACGGTCATCCCGACGCAGGCCAACGGCGGCATCTCCAAAGACGGCAAGACGATCACCTACCACGTGCGGCGCGGCGTGAAGTGGTCGGACGGCGAAGCGTTCGACGCGGATGACGTCGCGTTCTCGATCGGCGTCGTCCTCAATCCGGCCAACAATGAAGTCAGCCGAGACGGCTGGGACCTTATACAAAAAGTCGACGAGCCGGACAAGTATACGATCGTCCTGCACATGAAGCAGCCGCTTGCGGGTTTCGAGTACGCCTTCTTCGGAAGCGCCGGCGCGAACCCGTGCGTCTTGCCCAAGCATCTGCTCGCGCAATATCCGAGCATCAACGACGTCCCGTACAACGCCCTCCCCGTCGGGATCGGGCCGTTCAAATACGCGAGCTGGAAGCGCGGCGAGTCGGTCGAAATGGTCCGTAATCCGTTTTATTTTCGCGGGCAGCCGAAGCTCGAGCGCGTGGTCTTCAAAGTCATCCCGGACCGCAATACGGTGCTGACCCAGCTGCAAACCCACGAAATCGACATGTGGGCGAATGCAAGCGCCAATTTCGTGCCGCGCATCCGCGCGATCTCCGGCGTCACGATCGCGAGTCAGCCGAGCTACTTCTTCGGACACCTCGATTTCAACGTCCAGCGGCCGGCGATGCGGGATCCCGCGGTGCGGCAAGCCCTGCGCCTGGCGACCGACCGCCGGACGATCCTCGACAAGATCGGTCACGGCCTGGGGATCCTTCAAGAATCGATGATCTCGCCGGCGAACCCCTATCACCACGACGTCCCGT
>DATNIC010000101.1:0-17460 GCA_035604635.1 Binatia bacterium | reverse complement strand
CGGGGCGCTCGAGCGTCGTCCCGCCGACTCCCCGTCCCGTCCCGCCGCCGTCACAGAACCCGGCATCGGCCGCACCGGGACCGTATGCCGGCATCCCAGGCCGTCCGGGTGTTGCCCCGCGCCCCGGTCAAGGCGCACCGGGCGCCTATCAGCCGCGTCCGCCGCAAAACGGCCAACCCCCCGCGCCGGGCGCGCGGCCCGGAACGCCGGGCCGTCCGGGCGCACGGCCGTTCTCAAACGGTCCCTTCCGTCCGCTTGGCCCGCCGGGACCGCGTCCGTTTACGCCGCGTCCGGGCGGTGCGCCGCTTTCACCGACGCAGACCGGTCCGACGCCGTCGAGCGGCGCGCCCGGTCAACAGCAGCGCGGCCGCGGACGCGATCGTGACGATCCAGCTTCAAAGAAGGATCGCGAAAAAGAGCTGCTGATCGAGAAGGCGCGTCAGCGCAAGCAGCGCGATGTCGAACGCCCGGCAGTCGAGCCGGCAAAACTCGAGAACATCGAGATTCCCGACGTCCTGACGGTGCAAGAGCTCGCGACGTCGATGATCATCCCCGCGAAAGACGTCATCAAAGAGCTCATCAAGATGGGCACGATGGCGACGATCAATCAGAACATCTCTGCGGATATAGCTATTGCCGTCGCGCGCAAGTTCGGCTTCAACGCGATCGTGAAGGAAGCGGGCGAAGAAGTCGTCGTCGAGCAAGAAGAGGACAAGCCCGAGATGATGACGGCGCGTCCGCCGGTCGTCACGGTCTTGGGTCATGTCGATCACGGCAAGACCTCACTGCTCGACAAGATCCGTCAAGAGAACGTGGCGGGGGGCGAAGCCGGTGGGATCACGCAACGCATCGGCGCGTATACCGTCGAGAGGAGCGATCGGAAGATCACCTTCATCGATACGCCCGGTCACGAAGCATTCACCGCGATGCGGGCCCGCGGCGCGAAGGTCACGGACGTGGCGGTTCTGGTGGTCGCGGCCGACGACGGCGTCATGCCGCAGACGATCGAGGCGATCAGCCACATTCGCGCGGCCGACGTCCCGATTGTCGTCGCGATCAACAAGATGGACAAGCCGGACGCGAATCCCGATCGCGTCATGCAGCAACTCGTCGATCAAGGCCTGCAGCCGGTGCAATGGGGCGGGAAGATCGAAATGGTCCCCGTTTCGGCGCGGACGGGCGACGGGATCGACTCGTTGCTCGAGACCGTCTTGCTCGAGGCCGACATCAAGGATCTCAAGGCGAACAAGAACCGCCGCGCCACCGGTGTCGTTATCGAATCGGCGCTGGATCGGGGACGCGGTGCCGTTGCGACCGTCCTCGTGCAAAACGGGACGCTGCGCACCGGCGACGTCGTCGTCGTCGGTCCGACCTACGGCAAGATACGGGCACTGGTCGACGACAAGGGCAAGCAAGTGAAGAAAGCCGGACCTTCGATCCCGGTCGAACTCATGGGTCTGTCCGACGTTCCGTCGGCCGGCGATACGCTCATGGTCGTTTCCGACGAGAAGACGGCGCGCGAAGCGGCCGCCAAGCGGAGCGGCCGTCGTCGTGAGGTGCGCATTCAAACGAGTGCCGGGCCGAAGGTGACGCTCGAGACCTTCATGCAGATGTCATCGGAAGGCGGCAAGACGCTCAACCTCGTCATCAAGGCCGATGGTCAAGGTTCAGTCGAAGCGCTGCGCGGACGCGTCGAGGGTCTCTCGACCGCGGAAGTCAGCATCCGAGTGATCTATGCCGGCGTCGGTGGAATCACGCCCAACGACGTCAACCTGGCAAGCGCATCAAACGCGGTGTTGATCGGGTTCAACATTCGTCCCGACGAGACCGTCAAGCGGCTCGCCGAGAACGAGCAAGTCGATCTGCGCTTCTATCAGGTCATCTACGACGTTGAAAACGACCTCAAGAAGGCGATGGTCGGGATGCTCGAGCCGAAGTTCCGCGAGGTCGTCTTGGGGCGCGCCGAGGTTCGGCAAGTCTTCAAGGTCAGCAAAGTCGGGACGATCGCCGGCTGCTACGTGCAGAGCGGGAAGCTCACGCGCAACGCCAAGGTGCGCATCCTGCGGGATTCGGCCTTTGTCTTCGAGGGCGAGCTCGAATCGCTGCGCCGCTTCAAGGACGACGTCCGTGAAGTCGCCGAGAGCTTCGAGTGCGGCGTCCAAGTCGCGCGCTACCAAGACCTCAAAGTCGGCGACGTCATCGAAGCCTTCACCTCCGAACTCGTCGCACCAGAACCCGCACTGGCGTAAGCGGCATTACCGTGAAACGCGAGAGGGTCGAGCGCATCGATCATGAGTTGCAGCGTGCTATTGCGAAGATCATTGACGAGGACGTCACGGATCCGCGCATGGGCTTTACGACCGTAACGCGGGTCGAAGTCACGCAAGATCTGCACACCGCCAAAGTCTTCGTCGCGATCATCGGTGACCGTCATGTCGCCGCTCAAACGATGAAGGCTTTGGAGAGCGCGACGCGCTTCATTCGTGGCGAAGTCGGAGCGGCCGTGAAGCTGCGCCATGTCCCCGAGCTGCATTTCGTCGAGGACCGAACCACGGAGCGAGCGATCGCGATCAGCGCAACGCTCTCGAAGACGCTCGGCGAATGATCGAGGAGATTCGTTTGGCGACGACCGACGAGGTTGTTGCCGAATTACGCAAGCGCTCCACGTTTGTCATGGTCAGCCACGTCAAGCCCGATGGCGATACGCTCGGGGCCGCGCTGGCGCTCGGGATTGCGCTCAAGGCGATCGGAAAGCGCGTCTATTACTTCCAGCAAGATGCGGTCCCCCGCAATTTGCAGTTTCTGCCTGATACGGAGTTCGTTTCGCGCGATCTACCGGCCGATCTGCCGGCGGATGCGCTTTTCGTCTTCGGCGACATGAGCAACGCCGCTCGAGCCGGCGAGTACTTGCCGCCGGTCGAGCGCAAGAACATTCTCAACATCGATCATCATCTGGGCAACGAGCGCTTCGGCGCCCTCAACTACATCATCGACAGTGAGGCGTCGACCGGTTCCTGCGTGCTCTTACTCCTGCAAGCGATGGGCCTGGCGATCAGTGCGCCGGTCGCAACCTGTTTGCTCACGTGCATCATGACCGACACCGGCGGATTCATGCACAACAACACGACCCCGAACGTCCTGCGAACCGGGGCGATGTTGATGGAGGCCGGTGCGGACAAGTACGAAATCACCGAGCAGATCTTCGCAAACAAACGCTTCGCGGCGCAGCGTCTCCTCGGACTCGCGCTCTCGGCCGCGGTGGTGGAAGAAAATGGACGCTACTGTTGGACGTACGTCGACGAGGCGATGCTCGGGAATGCCGGCGGCGACGGCGAGGATACCGAGGAGATCGTCAACCACCTGCGAGCGGTTGAAGGCGTGGAGGTCGCTGCCTTGTTTAAGGATTTCGACGGAGCGGTGCGAGTGAGTTTGCGTTCAAGCGGACGGATCAACGTCCAAGCGGTCGCAGCCACGCTGGGCGGCGGCGGACATTTCATGGCTTCAGGCCTCACCTATCCCGGCGATCGGCAAGCGGCGATCGCCGGGGTGCGCGCGGCGCTGAAAAAGGCTGGGCTCTGACGAAGCCAACGACTCCCTAGGTCTGGGACTGGATCGAATGCTCGGTTTCGTCAACCTCTTCAAGCCGCCGGGGCCGTCATCGACGCAGCTCGGTGCGCGCGTGCGGCGCATCTACTCGTCGCGCGTTGAGGGGCGACTCGCCGTGGGCCATGTCGGGACGCTCGATCCGCAGGCAGCGGGCGTGCTGCCGCTTGCGCTCGGGAAGGCGACGCGGCTCATACCGCTGATCGAAGACCGGCGCAAGGCCTATGTCTGTACGCTCGTGCTCGGACGGATGACGACGACCGCCGACGGATCCGGAGAGACGGTCGCGACCTCGAGCGTCCCCGACGACGCGGTCACCCGCTTGAACGCCGCGCTGCCGTCATTCATCGGACGGATCGAGCAGATCCCGCCGATGTTCTCGGCCGTCCATCACGGCGGGATGCGGCTGTACGATCTGGCGCGCATGGGGAAAACGGTCGAACGGCGCAAGCGGACGGTGACGATCTACGCGATCACGCTCTTGGGACGCGAACCGGCGGCGCTCCGTCTACGTGTCGCGTGCAGCGAAGGCACGTACATTCGGACCTTGTGCGAGGACTTGGGACGCTCGATCGGCGTTGCCGCCCACATGGGCGCGCTCTTACGCGAGGCGTCAGGGCCGTTTCTTCTCTCGGAGAGCGTCTTGTTAGAAGACGTGATCGAGAACCCGGAAGGCGCGCTGATCGCGCCCGAGCACGTCATCCCGTTTCCGACGATCGTCCTCGACCAGCGCGCCGCGTCGGACTTTCGCTTGGGCCGCATCGTCCCGCTCGACGGCGGCTCGGGCGACAAGCACGTCTTCGTGCGCGACTCGGCTCGCGTGCTCGTCGGTGTCGGTGAGACGCTTGGCACGCTACTCGCACCGCGAAAGGTCTTTGTGTGAAGATCCGTCATGGGCTGACGGAACGCGTGGGGCCGCCGGTCGTCGTCGCGATCGGTTTCTTCGACGGCTATCACCTCGGCCACCGTGAAATCGTGCGCACGCTTTTGCGCTTGCGCAAACCCGGATATAGGGCCGCGGTGCTGACGTTTCGCAATCATCCGACCGCCTTCTTGCGTCCGGGAGACGAACCGGCATTGATTGCGACGACGGAAGAGCGCATCAACGCGCTTGCGGAGGCCGGGATCGAGGAGCTGTATCTGCTGCCGTTCGATGCGAGCTTGGCGTCGCTCACGCCGCAGGCGTTCATCGCGGACGTACTGCACGCGACGCTGCACGCGCGTGCCATCGTCGTCGGCGAGAATTTCCGCTACGGTAAGGGCCGCGCGGGCGGCATCGACGACGCCGCGGCGCAACTGAGCGCTCTCGGCGTTACCTTCGTTGCGGTCCCGAACCTCAAGCACGACGGAACGCGCGTTTCGAGCACCCGCGTTCGCGAAGCTCTATTGCAGGGGCAGGTCGAGCTCGTCAACGCCTTGCTTGGAGCTTCGTATTCGATCGAAGGGCGGGTCGTGCTCGGCGCCGGACGAGGGCACGATCTCGGCTTTCCCACGGCGAACCTCGCCGTCAGCCCGGAAAAACTGCTGCCCAAGGACGGCGTGTATTCCGTCGTTGCGCGCCATGACGGGCGCGACTACCGCGGCCTGGTCTCCATCGGAACCAATCCGACCTTTGACGGCGCGAGACGCACGGTCGAAGTCTGGATACATGACTTCAACCGCTCCATCTATGGAGACGCGCTGGTGATACGCGACATGTGCTTCGTTCGCGAACAGCGCCGTTTCGCGTCCGCCGACGAATTGCGCGAGCAGATGGTCGCAGACGCCGCGGCCGTCGCGTTTCCGACGCTCTCGCCCTAGGCGTGTTCGCGACGCGTTACATCCCGCCGGCTTCCGGCAACATCCCTTCGGGACGGGAGAACTTGCGCAACGGGCGGCCTTCGGCGAGGGCCTTCAGCTCCGTGCTCCAGAGCTTACGCAGCGTTATGATCGCTACGTCGGAACGCCCGAGGTGTTCGACGTCCTTACGGCGATCGGCGATTGCGCCCTGGCCCGCTTGGCAAACTTCGTCTTGCGCGAGCGGGACGTGGTGGCACAGCTTTGGGATGTCGTCGTACGGGATCTCGCCGCGCAACACCGCCTGCGCGACCTTGTGACCTTCCTCCTCGGCGTTCGCGAATTGCTTCCAGCGCTGCGCATAGGCTTCGTCGACGACGTCGCTCGCGAGGTGGACGTGGACCAAGTGGAACTCGATGTGATTCTCGTCGTCGATCGGGACGCGATAGTCGAGGAACTCCTGCCACGCCGCTTCAGATTTGTTCGTCTCTTCCTCGCCGGGCTTGCGGATGTTGTCGGGATGGACGGCGAACATGCCGATATTCGGCATCCCCAAGCACGTCGCGCGGCGCCTACCCTCGCGCATCGCCACACACGTCACGCCCCACGGCGTCTCTTCGGCCGAGAGCGTCGGCAGCTTGTCGAGCGCTGCTTGCGTGAACGCCGACGTCCGATGCGTGAACGCCAAGTGCCCCTCGTCGACGTAGTTCTCGACGTTTTGGAAGAAGTTGCAGGGCCGCGTGTTCATCAGCGGGACGACGAGCTTGGCGTTCTCCCATTCGGGATACCGCGGGAACTCCGGCGGTTTGCCCTCACCGAAGTACACGAAGATCGCACCCAGGTAATCCCGCGCCGGATAGCCGCCGATTTTGACCTTCTGATAATAGGTGCTCTCCCGGCCTTCGAGCGGCTGCTCGACGCACTGCCCGGTCCCATCGTACTTCCAGCCGTGGTACGGACAGCGGATGCAGTCGCCCTCGACCCACCCGGCAGCCAACTGCGTCCCGCGATGCGCGCAATGCAAGTCGATGCAGTGCACTTCGCCGCCCTCCCCGCGGTAGAGCGTGAAGTTCTGACTCATGATGCGCAACGGGAGCGCGCGACCGGCTTGTAGCCTTGCGCTCAGCGTGACGGGTTGCCAGAAGCTGCGCATGTAACGCCCCGCGAGCGTCCCCGGACCGGTATGCGCGAAGTCGGTGAAGTCCTGGGCGTCGGGCGAGATCTTGGCGTCGCGTAGAACGGTGGCCATGGTGATGAGCTCCTTTTACAACATTTCGGTCTGGGAACCTGATCTGTCACCGTCGCGCGCCTCCGGCGCGCGTGCTGCAACGTTTTAGAACATTTTGGTTTGGGAACCTGATTTGTCACCGTCGCGCGCCTCCAGCGCGCGTACTGCTACGTTTATAGCGAGTGGTCGGCGAGGGCTGCCGACGCGATCTCCTCGTCGCGCTCGGGCGTCTTACACCCGGCGACGCCGATCGCGCCGACGATTTCGTTGCCGCGGAAGATTGGGATACCCCCGGGGAGCGGAAGGAACGGAAAGCGCAAGAGCGTCGCCAACTGCGGCGATTCACGCGCCCAGTTGCGCACGGCCGCGCTCGGACAGCGAAAGTTCACGGCCGTCGCCGCCTTCGCCTCGGCCAGGTCCGGCGTCATCGGCGCAGCACCGTCCATGCGGTCCTGCTGAATCAGGTCACCGTTGCGGTCGGCGACGACGACCGCGATACGTGCACCGCGCCGGTGCGCTCGCGCGAACGCTGAGTCGACCAGCGCGATCGCTGCGTCCAAGCGTGGTTGCCGGCTTGCCGGCGGCGCCTCGTCGAACCCGTGCCCTTCGGGAAACGAATCGGGGAGGGTCCCGTACGCCTCGCGCCAGCGCGCGGCGTCGTCGCCGTGCTGCGGAGCGTACGCGCTCAGCCCGATCGCGTACGATATGATCAGGTCCTCGGCGTTCGCGGGGCGTCCGTGGACGATGAAATTCTCCGGCGGGACCCCGTCGAACTTGAGGAACGGGCCGAGTTCCGCGCCGGTCGAGATCGCGCCGACGACGCCGCCGCCTTCCCGGATCGGGACGGCGCCGGGTCCCGGAAACGGCTTGTCGCGCAGGATCTCCTGATAAGAGGCGTAGACGCCGGGAGGCCGGCTGTACATCCGTTCGGCGAACTGGGCCGAGGTCTCGTGATTTGCGGCGGCTTCATATGCCTTCGCGCGCGAGATCCCGATGCCGATCGACCCCGCGCCGTCCATCCGGGACGCCGAAATCACGATCCCGCCTTCGTTCACCACGACGAACGAGCCGGTTTGCGCAAGCTCTTCGGCCTTGTCGACGGCACGCCGAATCATCGCGCGAGCTTGCGCAAGGGTGAGGACGGCGCTCCCCGCGTCGAGGGGGACTTGCTTCATCACTTGCAAAGCGACGGGTTCATGGCACGGTTAGTTGCGGACCTTCCGGCGGCGATCGATTTCCACGTCCATATGTTGGAGAAAAGCGTTTTCGAGCGCTGCGCCGCCCATTCGGTCCTCTCCGGCTTCGGAAAGCGGACGGCCGTCGATCCGCGCGCGGTCGAGTTCAACCGCAAGATGATGGATCCCGCGCCGCAGATCGAGGACATGGATGCGCGCGGAATCGGCGCGAGCGTCGTGACATCGGGGACCGTGATCGAAACCACGTCGTGGGCCGAGCCGCGCGAAGAGCTTGCGCTCGTGCAGCGGCTCAACGACACGATCGCGGAGTGGGTGCGGGCGTATCCGGGCCGCTTCGTCGGGTCGTTCACGCTCCCGCTGCAGGACCTCGATGTGGCGCTGGGCGAGCTTACGCGCGCGGTCGACGAACTGGGGCTGCGGGTGGTCAACGCGCCGAGCCGCGTCGGCGACGAGTACCTCGGCGCGCCGCGCTTTCGACCCTTCTGGGAGGCGGTACACGCTCGCGATCTCGTCGTGTTCGTTCATCCCGAAGGCGTGCAGGATCCGTGGTTCCAGCAGTTTGCACTGTGGAATTCCTTGGGTCAGTCGATTGAGGAGGCGAAGGTGATGGCCTCGCTGATCTACGAGGGCACCTTCGACGCCTTCCCCGGGCTCAAAATCGTCATCTCTCACGGAGGCGGGTATTTCCCTCATTACATGGGCCGGATGGATCGCAACGTCAAGATGCAACCGCAGACGATGAAGAACATCTCGCGCAAGCCGAGCGAGTATCTTCGCAGCTTCTTCTATGACACGTGCGTCTACGATTCGACGGCCCTCGACACGCTCGTGCGGATCGTCGGCGCCGATCGAATCGTTCTCGGGAGCGACTATCCCGTCGGAGATGCGGATCCCGTGGGATTCATCGCCGAAAGCGCATCGTTAACCGACGACGACGTGCGCGCGATCGTAGCAGGGAACGCGGCGTCGTTGCTCGGGCTCAGCGACCCGCGGTATACACGAGTTCCGACGCCGGGAAGACCGTAAACTTCGCGTACTTGGCCGTAACGTTGATCCACGGCTGCATCTCTGCCGTGACGAGGCGTTCGAAATAGTAGGGCCGAGCCGCTGCCGCAACGATCGCAGGATCGGCTTTGAGATATTTTGAGAGGAGCGGGACGACGCTCGACGGGTTCGCGTTCGCCCACCGCGCCGCTTCGCTAATTGCGCTCGCGAAGCGCGTCACGTTGTCGGGATGCGCCTTCGCGTACTGCGAGGTCGTGTACCAGACGGTCGCGAGGAAGCGCGGAGCGATCGCATCGTCGCCGGTCGCGAGGATCTTGCCAATGTTCCGTTTCGTGACGATCGTGATGAACGGTTCGACCAGATAGGTCGCATCGATGCGTCCGGTTGCGAGCGCGCCGGGCGCTTCGGGGAACGGGATCTCAATGAACTTCACGGTCGTCGAATCGCCGCCGTGCTTGTCAATCCACGCGCGCGGAGCGTATTCTGCGATCGTGTTGAGTCCGGCCGCGCCGAACGTCTTCCCCTCGAGATCCTTAGCCGTTTTGATCGGCGAATTCAGCGGGACCATGATCGCGCCGGCCATCCTTCCGGGGATGATCCCGCCGTCGGCCGCGATGATGACGAACGGCAAGCCTTTAACGTGCGCGACGGCCAAGGTTGAGATCGTCGCGTAGGCGATATCGTAAGTCCCCGCCGCCGTCGCCGAGACGATAGCCGGCGTCGACGGATTTTGCGTGATGTCGACGTCGAGCCCGGCCTTATCGAAGTAGCCGTTCTCTTTCGCATAATAGACGAGGCAAGCCGGCTCGATCGGGGGCATCGCGACCCGAATCGTGGTCGCTTGTGCCGCCGCCTTCGCGAACAGCCAAGGCGATGCGGCCGCGCCGGCGATCGTTTGTGCAGCCCGCATACGTGTGAACTTCATAATACGTCCTTCTTGGAAGCTTCGGGCCGCGCCTATGCGGCTCCAACCACAAGCGTTTGACCGTCGTATTCGATGCGCGCCGTGCCACCGTCGGCGATTTCGCCGCGCAAGATCGAATTCGAGAGGGGCGTCGTGACATAACGTGCGATCGCACGCGCGACGAAGCGCGCGCCGCTCCCGGCTCCGATGCTTTCGTGGGCCAGGAACCGGCGAGCATCGGGACTGAGCACGATGACGATCGAGCGGCCGGCGACTCGCGTGCGCACGTCTTCGAGCTGCAGCTCGACGATCTGCTCGATCTCGTTGAAGCCAAGCGGCTTGAAGCGGACCACTTCGTCGATCCGGTCGATCAGTTCGGGCCGCAAGATCCCGGAAAGATCGTCGGGATCGAGGTTGCTCGTAATGACGATCAGCGCGTGGCGGAAATCGATCATGCGGCCTTTGGCATCGGTTACGCGTCCGTCGTCGAGGATTTGCAAGAGGATTGCGATGACGTCCGGATGCGCTTTTTCGATCTCATCGAAGAGAACGACGCTGTACGGACGACGCCTGACCGGCTCCGTCAACTGACCCGCCTCGTCGTGTCCGGCGTACCCGGGCGGAGCGCCGAGAAGCCGCGAGATCGTATGCGACTCCGTGTATTCGGACATGTCGAGCCGCACGAGCGCATCGTCGCTGCCGAACAGCTCATGCGCCAAGGCGCGAGCGAGCTCGGTCTTCCCGACGCCGCTCGGGCCGACGAAGACGAATCCGCCGACGGGACGGCGTGGATCTTTCAGTCCGGCGCGCGCGCGTCGAATCGCTTCGGAGACGCTGCGCACCGCCTCTTCTTGGCCGATCACCCGCCGTCCGAGCGAGCCTTCGAGCGCGAGCAAACGTTTCGACTGCGCTTCCGTGAGTTCGCCTTGCGGGATTCCGGTCCAGCGCGAGACGACCGCGGCGACATGCGGCGAGCCGACGCGCGTCACGGCGCCGCCTGCGACCAGCGCGGCAGAAGCGGCCGCTTCATCCATCAGATCGATCGCCTTGTCGGGCAGATAACGATCCGCGATGTAGCGAGCCGCGAGCTGTGCCGCGGCCTCGAGCGCTTCGTCGCTGATCTCGACTTTGTGGTGCGCGGCGTAGCGGCCGCGCAGCGCCCGTAAGATCGCGACGGTTTGCTCGATCGTCGGCTCCACGATCATCACCGGCTGAAAGCGCCGTTCGAGCGCCGCGTCCGATTCGATGTGCTTGCGGTACTCCTCGAAGGTCGTCGCGCCGATGCACTGCAATTCGCCGCGCGCGAGTTCGGGCTTGATCATCGAAGAGAGATCGAGGGAGCCTTCGGCGGCGCCCGCACCGACGAGCGTGTGCAGTTCGTCGATGAACAGGATCACGTCGCGGCTGCAGCGCTTGATCTCGTCGAGGATGCGCTTGACCCGGCCTTCGAATTCGCCGCGGTATTTCGTCCCGGCAACGAGCGGCCCGAGGGAGAGCGCAAGGACGCGCTTGTCGCGCAGCGCGACCGGGACCTCGCCGGCCGCGATCCGCTGTGCGAGGCCTTCGACGACCGCGGTCTTGCCGACACCCGGTTCGCCGATCAGGACCGGATTGTTCTTGCTGCGGCGCGCGAGGATCGAGACGACGCGTTCGACCTCGTCGTCGCGTCCGACGACCGGATCGAGCTCGTGTGCGCGCGCAGCTGCGGTCAGGTCGCGCGAGTAGGCGGAGAGCGTCGGCGTCCCGCCGCGCAAACGGCGGGCGAAATCGCCGGGGCTCGTAACGTCGCCTTGCGAACCGCGGCCCATCCGTTCGAGCGCGATCGAGATCCCCGCAAACAAAGCTGCCGCCGAAACGGCGGCGCCCAAATACGGGAGGATCGCACGGCGTCGTGCGCGCGCGCACTGATCGCAGACCTCGGCTTCGGCCCAGTGGCCGCTGCGCATCGAAAAGTCGCGGACCGTTGCGGGACGGCTCCCGCATACTTCACATGTCTTGGTCATGCGCAGACGACTTCAGCAGCGACCGCGAAGGGCCTACGGAGCCGCGTAGTAGGTGACGCTGACGCTCGCGCGCACGTCGAGGGGAGCCGGTGCGATCTCGGTCGGCGTTGCTGCGAGCGCCATGTCGCGCGCGGCAAAAGCGACCGGTGACGGTGCACCCGATACGTCGATCGATTTGATCCCGGCGATGTGCAAGTGCGCGGCTTGCGCGACGGACTCAGCCTGCAGCTGTGCGTCCGCGACCGCAGCCGCCAACGCCGCAGAGACCGCGGCGCGCTGATCGGCGAGCGCGAACCGAATGCCGTTGACGTTCGCGCCGACGGCGACCGCTGCGTCGACGACGCGGCCTGCCGCGTCGACTTGCGGCGCCGTTACGGTGAGGCTTCGCGAGGCGATGTATCCGTAGCGTTGCGCCGGCACCGGAATGACCGGCCTTGAGAGCGGTTGCCGGAGTTGCGGCGGACGCGGGACATAGCGCACGCTGAACGAGGTCGTCCGGATCGCGTCGTCACGGACGCCGAGCGCACGCAAGCGGTCACGCAGGGTATTGAAGGCCGCGTTGTTCTGCCCGGTCGCTTTGGCGGCCGAACCGTCGTCGTTGGTGACGACGACAACGTCGACGAGCGCGCTATCAGGCGCTTTCGTGATCACGCCCGCTCCGCTGACGGTGAGCGTCGTCGGATCGGCCGCGGATGCGGGGTGGGGCAGCGCTCCAAGGGCGAGAGCGACGAGACAAACGGCTAGCGTTGCATGCTTCATGCCCCGTCAACGCAGCCGCCCCGGCGTTTATTTCGAGCGCAGCCCATGCGAGGGTCGCTCGCCCGGCCCGGCCCTTCTCTAAGACCTACGTCCTATTAACCGACCTGGGTATTGGGTAGGGTATACAGGACGTCACCCCACCCTCCCCCAAATCAAGGGGGGTCATTTCCACAGAGAGGTCCAACGACGGCAGCTCATGGCGTATATCATTACCGAGCCGTGTATCGGGACGAAAGACAAATCTTGTGTCGACGTGTGTCCCGTCGACTGCATCCACGGCGGCGATGAGGATCAGCAGCTTTTTATCGATCCCGAAGTGTGCATCGACTGCGGAGCATGCGTTTCGGCATGTCCGGTAGAGGCGATCTACGCCGATTCGGACGTCCCGGAGAAGTGGCAGAACTACATCAAGATCAACGCCGACTACTACGTGAAGCAGTAGGCGGGTCTATTTCGAATTGCGCCCAGGGGCGATCCGTGGATCGTCCCTTTTTCATGGACCTTCATCGAGTATTCATAAGGAAATGTTATCCCGGGGTCGATGATCGTGGCTGATGGGTTGTTCGCCGGGCGAATTTCCGCGCGCGAGCTGATGGACGATCCGCTCGACTCGCTATGCGAGCTCGAAGGGACCATGCGTGACGTCGAGTTCCAAAACGCGTGGCTGGGCGGCGCGGCGCCGGCGCTGCGCGAGCTCGATCGCATCGGTGCGACGACCGTCCTCGACGTCGCGACCGGGAGCGCCGACATTCCCCATGCGCTTGCCCGTCGCGCCGACCGGCGCCGGTCCGAGCTATCGATCACGTGCCTCGACTGCAGCGCGCAGATGCTCGCGATCGCGCGCAAGCGGACGGCCGAACATCCCCGGCTGCGCTTCGTCCAAGCCGACGGTGGCGCGCTGCCGTTCGATGACGCGTCGTTCGACGTCGCGATGTGCAACTTAGCGCTGCATCACTTCGATCCGCCTGCAGCGCACCAGCTGTTGCGCGAGCTGCGCCGCGTTTCGCGCCGCAGTCCGCTGGTCACGGATGTGCGCCGTTCGCCCGCAGCATTTGCCGGCGCCTGGGCATTCTCGCGGCTGACCACGCGCAATCGAATAACTCGGAACGATGCCCCGCTCTCGGTGCGCCGGGCGTACACGCCGGCCGAAGCTCTCGCACTGGCTCGTGAGGCCGAATGGGCACGGCCGCACGTGCGGTCCTATCCCCTGTTTCGAATGGCGCTGACCGATGGCTGACGTCGTCGTCGTCGGCGCGGGCCCGGCCGGCTCGGCCATCGCGCTGTGCTGCGTGCGAGCCGGGATCGAAGTGATGCTCATCGAGCGCGCCGAGTTTCCGCGCCGCAAAGTCTGCGGCGAATACGTCAATGCCGGCGCCGTGCGCGCGCTCGCGGAACTAGGCGTCCTCGATGCCGTCCGTGCGTATGCCTTCGAGTTGCGCGGCATCAAATTGTTCTCGGGACCCTTGTCGGCCGAAGTGCCGTTCTCCGCGACGGCGCTTGCAATCGAGCGCAGCCGCCTCGACGCGTTGCTGCTTGATGCCGCGATCGACGCGGGCACTCATGTCGTTCGCGGGCGTGTCGAAGGACTGATCGAGGATGCAGGCCGCATCGGCGGCGTGCGCTGGCGCGACGAAGCGGGGAACATGCACGCGACGCGCGCGCGCTTCGTTGTCGGCGCGGACGGGGCCGGCTCGTTGGTGGCCCGCAAAGCCGGTCTCGCGCGGCCGCGCCGGCGCGGCCGCTTCGCCGTCGGCGGGCATTACACGGGCTTTGACGGATTGGATCGCTGGATAGAACTCTATTTGGGTGAAGGGACCTATTTTGCGATCAATCCGCTCGATGATGAGCGCGCGAACGTGATGGTCGTTATCCCGCAACGCGATCTCGCAGCGATGTCGAGCGACGTCGACGACGGTTTACGCGGTCGGGCTGCGCGGCTTGCAGGCGGACATCGCTCGCTGACCGCGACCAGTCGCGTCGGGGCGCGCGTCTCGGTTGGACCGCTGGTCCATGCAACGTCCAGGGCCGCTGCGCCGGGCGTGCTCCTTTGCGGCGATGCCGCCGGGCTGCTTGATCCATTCACCGGCCAAGGCGTCTTGCTCGCGCTTACTTCGGCGACGCGCGCCGGCGCGGCCATCGTCGAGGCGTCTGCGTCGCGCGGGCGCGAGGCGTCCGCGTTCGCGCGGTATGCGCGCGAGACTTCGCGCGAGCTCGCCGTGCGGCGTCGCGTGGGGACGGCGATCGATCTGCTCGTGAACGTTACGCCGATCGCGCGGCGCGCTGCGGCGCGCGCTCGTGCGTTGCCCGACGTGGCCAGCGCGCTACTCGACGCCGTCTCCGGTTTGCGCCCGCCGCAGAGCGCGCTGCGTCCCTCGACGCTGGGGCGGCTGCTCGTATGACGACGAAGACGAATACGGTCATCGTCGACGCGCCGCCGGAGGCGATCTACCGCCTCGCCGCAGCGACCGAGCGCTGGCCGGAGTATCTGCCGCACTACCGGCGCGTGCGGGTCCTCGGCGGCGATGACCTCGTGCGTACGGTCGAAATGGCGGCCTGGCGCGACTTCATCCCGATCCGTTGGATCGCCGAGCAGATCAACGATCCCCAGATCCCGCAAATCCGCTTCCGGCACGTCGCGGGCTGGACGAAGGGGATGGACGTCGAATGGACGTTTACGCCGCGAGGGGATCGAACCGAGGTTCAGATCATCCATCGCTTGGCTTTCCGCTTTCCCTTCGCCGCCGACTGGCTCGGCGAGCACGTCGTCGGAGACTTCTTCATTCATAACGTGGCAAGTAAAACGCTGGCCTGCATGAAACGGCTGGCCGAAGCCGGGACCGCAGACCAGTGAACGAACATCGCGTCGTCGTGACGGGGATCGGGATCATCTCGCCGGTCGGGACCGGCCGCGACAAATTCTGGGACGGCGTGCTGAGCGAGAAAATCGCCGTCGGCCCGATCACACGCTTCGATACGACCGGGTACTCATCGAAGATCGCGGCGCAGGTCAACGATTTCGTCCCCGACGATTACATGGAGCCCAAGCGGCTGCGCTGGACCGAGCGCTACGCTCAGTTCTCGATTGCCGCGACGCGGATGGCGCTCGATGATGCAAACTTTCACATCAACGGCGACGGCGCCGACGTCGGCGTTTATCTTGGCTCGGCGCTCGGCGGCTTAGCGTTTGCCGAAGAACAGCACAACATCTTCAGCGAACAGGGTTTGGGCGCGGTGAAGCCGCTGCTTGCGCTCTCGGCGTTTGCCGGGTCGTCGGTCTGCAACGTCTCGATTGAATTCGGTCTCACCGGGCCGACGGTCGCCAACGGGATGTCGTGCGCCGCCGGGACGATCGCTATCGGCGAAGCGTACCGTGCGATCGCGCGGGGCGACACGCGCGCTGCTATCGCGGGCGGAATCGAGGCGCCGCTCGCGCCGCTCGTTTATGGCGCCTTTACGGTCATTCGCGCGATGTCCACGCGGAACGACGATCCGCAGCATGCCAGCCGTCCGTTCGACCGGGACCGCGACGGTTTCGTCATGGCCGAGGGTGCGGGCGTATTCATGCTCGAGCGCTACGCAGACGCGGTCGCGCGCGACGCGCAGATCTACGGCGAGATCGTCGGCTTCGGACTCGCAAACGACGCGTATCACATGGCGGCGCCGCGTCCCGACGGCCTGCAGACGGCGCGTGCGATCGAGCGAGCGTTGGAAGAGGCCGGCGTCGCGCCCGACGAGGTCGAGCTGATCAACGCGCATGGATCGGGGACGCCGCTCGGCGATAAGGCGGAAGCGGTCGCGTTTGCGCGCGCCTTCGGCCCTGCGATCGAGCGCATCCCGGTGACGGCCACGAAGGGACAGCACGCTCACGCCTTGGGCGCGACGGGGGCCTGGGAGGTTGCGCTTTCGCTGCTCTCGATTGCGCGCAAGCGCGTCCCGCGAGTCGTGAACTTGATCAACGAAGATCCCGAGATTCAGTTGTGCTTTGCCAAGAGCGCGCTCGACTGCGCGCCTCGCCTCGCCGTCTCGAACTCATCGGGATTCGGCGGGATCAACGCCGCGGTCGTATTGAAAGAGGCGAGCTAGAGCCGATAATTGGGTGAGTGACGCACATCGCGGCTCCGGCGACGTTGCAAGCGGCGTTGACCCTCGCCTACCAGCATAAGAAGAAGACGCGCTGGCTCGTCGGCAAGAGCGATCTGCTCCGCCTCGACTACAGCAGAGTCCCGAGCGACGCGTTCATCATCGACGCACGGGGTGTCGCCGATTTCCGGGCCGTCGAGCGCTTTCACGAGGGCTTGTGGGGCGTCGGGGTCTTTACGTCGGTCGCGACCCTCGATCACCACCGTGAGATCGGCAGGCAACTGATCGGCGAGACGGAGATGCCCCTCTTGCGGCTGCTCGGCTTACAGGCCAAACTGACGATCGGTATGCCGGGGACGACTCGGACGGTCCCGCTCGACTCGGTTTTCGCCGACGGGACCCTCTCGATCGAGCCGCACGAGGTTCCCATAACGCTCGAGGTCCCGAGCCGCCCAAGCGGGCTGGCCTTCGCCGAGCGCCGCCGCGCTACGTCGGACGGAGCCGCTTCTTACGAGCTGAGACTCCTGGTCTGCATGCAGGTCGGATCGTTGCGCAAGATCGAGCGGATCCGGATCGCGGTTGCCCTGGACGAACGTGGCCCCCTCCGTGCCGCCTTGGCCGAGGAGCGGCTCGTGGGCCGGCGGCTCGACGACCGGCGGGCCGAGGCCGAAGCGTTCGGGGAGGCTGCCCGTTTCGTCGCCCAAACCTTCCCATCGGTTAACGCCAAGACCAGCGCCGCCGCCCGCAGCCTGCCAGCGCTCGCACTCTCCGCCTTTAAGGAAGCCTACGGGGCTGCCCGCCGTTCACTCTAATGTTGTTTAGCGGCCCCTTGGGGGATCCTGACTTTAGCAGAATCAGGAGGGCCGCTACGGTTTGGGGGCCCCACGGCGAAGCCGTGGGGGGCGC
>DATNIC010000100.1:0-4182 GCA_035604635.1 Binatia bacterium | reverse complement strand
GCCCAGATTCGTGTGAGCGTAGCCGTGCCACGCCGGAATCGCAAAGGTGTCGCGCTCCCTCCATTCGAGCGTCGTGCCCTCCACGGTTGTCTTTCCGTGCCCCGCAACGACGTGGTAGATCGAGCTCGCCGTTTCGAGTCGCCGCGGACCCTCGGACCCTGCGGCGACGCGTTCCGCAGACGCACCGATCGTCGGTGAGATCGGCCCTGCGGTCGGACGATACGCATAGTCGAGCGTGGCGAACGTACCAGGCTGGGCCGCGAGCCGCGCCTGCATCTCGTGCCAAGGATAGAGTAACCGCGACGGCTGCGGCGCCGGTTCGGCAGGATAGCGTGCCTCGGCGTAGCCGTTCGCAAAATTCGCCGGGATCCACTGGTAGAGGGCGATGTCGAGTCCATCGAGCCAGATCATCGGCTTCCCGCTCTCGTTGCCGTGGTCGTGATATTCGAACGACGGCGTGAGGACCAAGTCACCCGGATTCATCATGACCTTCTCGCCGCCGACAGCGGTGTAGGCGTTGCTCCCTTCGATGATAAACCGCAACGCGAACGACGTGTGGCGATGAGCGCGCGCGACTTCACCGGGCAGGATCAGTTGAAGTCCCGCGTACAGCGTGTCGGTCGTGAAGGGTGCCTTCAAAGCCGGATTCGTCAACATGAGGACGCGACGCTCCGCGTCTTGCGTCCCGACCAAATTGCCGGCTCGCTCGAGAAGGGGCCTTGCAGCATCGTACGGCCACACGTGGGGGACGGCTCTTGGCCGCGGTAGGTGCGAGACGATGTCCGCATAGACGGTCCACGCAGCGTCGAGGTCGTTGGAGCGAGCCTCGCGGAAAAGTTCATCGAGCGAGTCTTTAGCAATCATACGCGATATTCGTCCAGGGTTTCCGGTGCGAACAGGTCTTCCGGAGCGTACATCCGCGGCGAGAGGCCCTGTTCGTGCGAGTAGCGGGCGAACGTTTCCAGGGTCTTACGATTACGTTCCAGACCGTAGGGCCAGAAGTCTTCTCCCATGAGTCGGCGCACCTCTTCGGCGTTCTCGACTAGCCAGGGGAGCATCGTGCTGAGCAGACCGATCTCTTTGAGGTCCGCATACGCGATCGCTTGGGCTTGGGTGAACGCTTTGAACAGCGACATCGCGATCCACGGATGCCGTTCGTACAGCGCGCGCCGGATGACGACCGTGTGCATGATCGGGAAGATGCTCGTTCGCCGGAAGTAGTCTTGCTCCGCCGATTTGTAATCTTCGAAAAGGCGGCGTACTTTGGCCGGGTTTCGCGCGTACGACGATGGCGCACGGGGGGCGAAGAGCGCGTCGATTTCCCCTTTTTCGAGCATCGTCGAGAGCGTCTGATCTTCGCCGATCGGCTCGATGCGGATGGTCTCCGGCAGCGAAAGCTTGACTTTTTCGGGACGGCCTGGCTGCTCTTCACCGCCGGTGAAGTGCCTCATACTCTCGACCGGAACGCCGTACTCGTCGGAGAGAATGCCGCGAATCCAAAGGCCCGCGGTCATTTGATACTCGGGTGCAGCGACGCGCTTTCCGGCGAGATCTTCGGGTCGTTCGATTCCACTGGCCGTATTGACGTAAATGCATGAATGCCGAAAGGCCCGTGACGGGAACACCGGGATCGCGACGAACGGCTGCTCGGGCAACGACTTCGAGACGAGGTACGACGAAAACGAGACTTCGGCCGCATCGAACTCCCGATGGCGCAGCATCCGGTAAAACACTTCTTCGCCGGGCAGAGCGAGGTAGTTGAGATCGATTCCGTCCGGACGAATGCGTCCATCGATCAACGCGCGGACGCGGTCGTAGTCGCAGCCGGCAAAGACGACGGGCATCTTGCTCATCAAAACAGCCGCTTCGTATCGAGCAGAATTGTCACAGGCCCGCTGTTGACGAGTTCAACGTCCATTGTGGCGCCGAATTGGCCGGTTTGAACGTCGATCCCCTGGGCTCGCAGCAAAGTCGCAACGCGTTCATAGAGCCGGTCGGCAACCGGCCCCGGTGCCGCCTCGATAAACGATGGGCGGCGGCCCTTGCGTGCATCGCCGAGCAACGTAAACTGCGAGATGAGCAAGACACCGCCTCCGACGTCGGGCAGCGCGAGATTCATTGCGCCGTCGCCGTCCTCAAAGACACGTAGGCCCGCCACCTTCTCGGCGAGCCGCTGCGCATCGCTCTCGTCGTCGTCGACTGCGACGCCGACGAGCACGGCGAAACCCGTCCCAATTCGCCCCAGCGCCTCACCGTTGACGCGAACTTCGGCCCGTGAGACCCGTTGAACGACCGCTCTCATGCCGTCAATGCTGCTGGATGATGTTCGAGATCAAATTGATGCCTAACGCCAAGATCGCGGTGTTGTAGCCGAACGAGATCAGTCCGTGCACGAGCACGTTGCGCCGGATCCCGGGATCGTTGACGACGACGTCCGAGACTTGGAACGTCATCCCGATGACGAAGGAGAAGTAGAGAAAGTCGTAGTCGTCGGGTTCGGGCGTCTTGGGGAAGGTCAATCCATCGCATGGAGTCGGATCGACTTCGTCGCCGTAGAAGAGATGTGCGTAGCGCAGCGCAAAAGTCGAGTGGATCAAGAACCAGCCGGCGACGGCCGCAATAATCGCCAGGACGATCGCGGCGTTTCTCTCGGACAGGTTCTCGACGTGAGGGCCCTTGCCGAGAATAGCGATCGCACCGCCCATCCCTGCGGCGACGCTGGCGACGATGATCCCCAGGACGACGTTGCGGCCCGGGTCATCGAGGCCGGCCCGCGCGCGCGTTTGCACCTCGTTGTCACGAAAGACGGCGAAGAAGTAGAAGGCCAGAAGGACGACTGCCCCGGCGTCATAGGCGGCCACGATGCGGACGCTCCCGCGTACCCAGGCCGGCGCAAGGATCAGGATGCACAGGGCGGCAATCGTCGCCAACGACCATCCGAGCAGACGCAGACGCCACGGCGTATACATCGTCGTGAACATTACGAAACGGCGACCTGAGCCTCGAGCGGCTTCCCCGTAAGAAAATTACCCACGTTGCGTTCGAAGAGGGCGACGATACGCCGGCTCGACTCGATGCTGCCGAAGCCGCCGATGTGCGGGGTGATGAGGACGCGTGGATCGCTCCAGAGCGGATCTCCGGCCGGCAAGGGTTCGGGATCGGTCACGTCGAGCGCCGCGCCCGCGAGTCGATTTTCGCGTAATGCCGCCTTGAGCGCATCGCTATCGACGACCGGCCCCCGCGAGACGTTGACGAGGAACGCGTGCGCAGGCAGCGCCGCGAATGCGGGTGCTCCGATCAAGCCGCGCGTCGCGTCATTCATCGGCACGGCAACGATGACCGCATCGACGCGCGCCAGTGCATCGCGCAGGCGCGCGGCCGGATACATCTCGTCCGCAAGCGCGTCGCTGCGCCCCGAAGCGCGAACGGCGACGACGCGCACGTCGAACGCGCGAAGACGCCGCGCGATCTCGCGGCCGATCCCGCCGAAGCCGACGACCGCGACCGTCATGTCCTCGAGCGCACCCAACTGCTTCATGACCGACGGATCCCAGCTCCCCTCGAGTTGGCGAGCGTGCATCGCGGGCAGCTGACGGACCATCGCCGAAAGCAGCGCGACCGCGTGCTCGGCGACGACGGGCGAAAGGCTGCTGCCGACGTTGGTGACGATCGCTCCCTTGGGGACGCCGAAACGGACGAGCGGATCGTATCCGACGCTCGTCATCCCGATCCAGCGCAGCTTCTTCGCGCTCTTCTTGAGCGTCTCGGCGACGGAAGCGTCGTACGTCGAGGGGACCGACCAGAGCGCATCCGCACTCGGCGCCTCGCGCTCGAGCGTCGGCAAATCATCGGTGGAAACCAATTCGATTTTCAAGCGCTTCGCGAGCCCGATGAGCTCGTCGCGAAAGACGTGCGCCCGGAAGAGGACGCGCATGCTAACCCCAATCGGCGAGGGCTGCGTCGAGCCGATTCGGATCGACGTGATAGTCGGCGAGCGCCGCAGCGCGGCTCACGTAGCCATCGAGGACGTCGTCGAGGACGGCATCGAAAGGGCGCTCCGGCGCCGGGCCGAGTCCGCCGCCACCGGCCTTTTCGACGCGCACGATATCGTGCTCGCGCAACGCGACGCCGCTGAAACGGCTTGGATACTTCGTCGCGTTTGGGGTGCCGGGGTGAGTGACG
>DATNIC010000099.1:0-9491 GCA_035604635.1 Binatia bacterium | reverse complement strand
CGCGCCTTCGGGCTTCTTCGCTGTGGTGTCGATCTCGGCCAACACCGAGCCGACGGAGACCGTCGCTCCCTCGTCGCCGTGGATCGCCATGACGACTCCCGAGACGGTGGCGGGGACCTCGACGTCGACCTTGTCGGTCGTGATGTCGACCAAGGTCTCGCCTTGCTCGACGTAGTCGCCGGGGCGCTTGCGCCACTCGACGATCGAGCCTTCAGTCACCGACTCCCCGAGCTCGGGGAGCGGCACCTTCACGGTCGTCTCGATCACGCAATATCTCCGGTAGACATGGGCGGCAGAACTTCATTGTACGACCGCTTGGAACCCGCGGAAGCTGCGTTCGTCGGAATTGCCCTGAGCGAGACTCGAACTCACACAGCCTTGCGGCCACTGGTACCTGAAACCAGCGCGTCTACCAATTCCGCCACCAGGGCAATGCCCACGGCCCGTTCGAAACGCGCCCCGATGGTCCTGCCGCAGACGTAACCCGCGCGCCTGCTGCGGGGTAAGAGCCGACGATGCACAGCGAGCGGTTCACGCCGCGCTTCGGCGGACTCTATCGCAGCCTCTTCGTCAACGTCGTCCTGCCGCTGGCGGTCGTGCAGATCCTGACGCACCGCGGCACGCCGCTATTGAGCGCCCTTGCGACCTCGGCGATTTTTCCGATCGCTTGGTCCATCTTCGAGGCGGTCAAGAAGCGCAAGCTCGATATCATCGCCGCGATCTCGCTCCTCTTCATCATCGGCGGCGTCCTCGCGTCGCTTTTCACTCACGACCCGCGTCTGGCGCTTGCGAAAGAATCGTTCGGGACGGGACTTCTCGGCGCGGTCTGCTTGGGCTCGCTCCTGGCTCCTCGGCCGCTCATGTTCTATTTCGGCCGCGAGTTCGCAACCGCCGGCGATCCGACACGCCAAGGCGAATGGGACCAGCTCTGGCAGGCGGCGCCTTTTCGCTCCGTGCAGCGGACGCTCACCGTGGTCTG
Source organism: Binatia bacterium (assembly GCA_035604635.1). GTDB lineage: Bacteria > Vulcanimicrobiota > Vulcanimicrobiia > Vulcanimicrobiales > Vulcanimicrobiaceae > DATNIC01. The sequence goes on along the minus strand of DATNIC010000099.1, from coordinate 8,512 downwards.
GGGCGTCACGTGGCTCGCGGAAGCGTCGCTTCGTTTCATCATGGCCTACACGCTCGCGCCGTCGCTCACCCTTCTGCTCTCGCCGCTCCTTGCGGTCGCTACAACGATCGTCCTCATTGCTTGGACGATTGCGTTCGCGCGCCGGGCGCAACGGCGGCGCGCAGCGCGATAGCGCGACGCGCGAGCACCGCCGGGACGACGCCGGCCACGCCTAAAAACGCCAGCCAAAGCCAAGCGTTGCGCAGACCGTGCGCATCGGCGATCGTACCGAAGAGCGTCGGCGCGACCGCGCCCATTGCGAAGATCGCGGTGAGGCCCACTCCCAAAACGGTCCCGGCTCGCGCCGCACCGCCGAGCTCGGCCATCGCTACGGCAAAAAGGCCGTTCCAGCCGGACGCGCTCATTCCGAGCAGCGCGACGGCGACGAACAGCGCGAACGTTTGATGTGGAGCGATCAGCGCGACTCCGAGCGATGCGAGCGCCATCGTTACCGTGATAAACAAGATCGGGAGTGTACGGTCGCCGCCGAAGACCATATCGCTCAGGACGCCCCAGAAGATCCGTCCGAAAGCCGCCGCGAGCTGACCGACCGAGAACATCGCCGCCGCGATCGCGATCGGGAGTCCATCGGTCGTTGCAGTAACCGCGATGAATGAGTTCATGCAGGTTTGCGCGCTGACGAGGATCATGCAGGCGAGCGTTATGTAGACCATTCGCGGATCGCGGACGACGTCAAGGATGCCGGACGCGAGGGCGCGCGTTCGCTGCGGCGCGGCGCGCATCTCCGCATTTTCTCGATACAGACTCGTCGCGACCGTGCACGCCGCGATGCAGATGATCCCACCGCCCACAAACGCACCGCGATAACCGAAGTGCGTCGCCAAGAGCGGAAAGACGAGTCCGCCAAGAGCTGCGCCCAGCGGGACGCCGGTCTGCCGCAGGCCCATTGCGACGCCGCGATCTCGCGTAAACCACGACATGATCGCCGTCCCTCCGGCCGGAGTCGTCGGCGCATAGAAGACGCCGACGAAAAACAACGCGACGACCACGGAGAGATACGATTCGAACGCCGCGCCTGCGATGAGCGCGAGCCCCATCAGGAGACCGCTCCAAAAAATCGCCCGCCGTTCGCCGATCCGATCGACTAAAATCCCGGCCGGGGTCAGGAAGAAGGCCGAGCCGAGGGAGAGCGCGGTGAAGATGCTGCCGAGCTGCGCTTTGCTCAGCGCAAGCTCCGTAACGAAGAACGGGGCCAGCGCGCCTAAGCCCTGCTGAATCAGCGACGCGCCGAGTTGCGCGATCATCAGCAACGCCAAGATGACGTAGCGCGCACGCGGCGACGAGAGATCGATCATGCTGTGAGGACGAACCCGCCGGAAAGCAAGCGAGCCACCGGGTGCCCATACCGCGCAACCGTGGCGCCGCCTGCCGGGTTTTCGGTTTTCCCAATGGTTCCTACGGTCATCCCTCTGGCGGATTCGGCGGATTTCCCCGAAGACGCATATTCTCTAGCGGTCACGCGCGCGGTCGAGCGCGCCGCGCCCTCGGTCGTCAACATCGAGGTCTTCAAGCGCTCCGGCGGACGCGGCCAGTCCCGCGGTTCCGGGTCGGGCTTCGTTTTGACGCCGGACGGCTTCCTTATTACCAACAGTCACGTCGTCCACGGCGCCAACGAGATCGACGTCGCTCTGCTCGACGGGCGGCGCGCGCCGGCGAATCTGATCGGCGACGATCCCGACACCGACCTTGCCGTCATCCGGATCGACGTGCCCGAACTCGTCCCCGCGGCCTTGGGCGACTCGACCGAGATCAAGCCCGGACAGCTCGCAGTCGCCCTGGGCAACCCGTACGGGTTGCAAGCGACGGTCACAGCCGGGGTCGTCAGTGCGCTTGGCCGTTCGCTGCGTTCGCAATCGGGGCGGCTGATGGACAACATCATTCAAACCGACGCGGCGCTCAACCCCGGGAATTCGGGCGGCCCGCTCGTCGACGCGCACGGCCGTGTCATCGGCGTCAACACCGCGATGATTCCGTGGGGACAAGGGATCTGCTTTGCGATTGCGATCAACACCGCGAAATACGTCGCCGGATTGCTGATCCGTAACGGCAAGGTCTCGCGCGGCTATATCGGCGTCGCCGGCGCTGACCTCGAGATCCCGCGGCATCTGCGCAAAACGCACGCGCTGGTACAGCGCCGCGGCGTCATCGTACATTCGGTCGAGCCGAACAGCCCGGCCGATCGCGCGGGGATCCGCGAAGGCGACCTGCTCATCGCGCTGGGCGGTTCGCCGCTCGACGGCGTCGACGACCTGCACAAGTTGCTGACCGAAAACCGGATCGGCGTCGAAACGGCGGCGATCTTGATCCGGCGCAACGAGCGCTTGGAACGCACGATCGTCCCGCGCGAGGCGCAGTCCGCGCGCGCGAACTGAAAGCGAGCGGCTTCGGAGTGGAAGGAAGTCTTCATTATGAGCAAGATCCTGATGCAAACGACGATCCCGACAATGCAGGACGACTGGCACTGCTCAAGCGCCCCAATGGCGGCGTGATCGAGCGCTTTCCGGCGCATCCGCATGAAGGCGACGTCGGAGCGCCGGCGTCAGATCCGACCGCGCGCGTTATCGTAACGGGGACGAGCAAGGCGACGAGGCGACCGTTCAACATCGCGGTCGCATTCGAGCCGGGCAAGCGCGCCGGGAAGACGGTGGGCGGCGGCGTCGCCCAGTCGACGTTCCATCACTTTTGTGACTACAACTGGGATACGAGCGCGGGCTGTCCGAGTTTTGTCTCTGAACAGCCGGGCGGCCAAATCGCCGCCGGGGGGGCCCACGCGCTCGACGACATCAAGACCTACGTCGGCAACATCGCGCGTTGGCTCTCGATCAGATAGAGCACGTCACGCCGTCTTCATTCCTCGCCTAGTGCTGCGTTGATCTCGGCCCTGAGCGCGATGAGCCATGGGCGCAGCGAGCCGCCGCTGCCATGCGCCTCAGCGTCGACATCTTGGCCCCTCTTGAGCAGGTCGAGGAGATTGATCGCGTGCTCACACGCCGCTACCCGCTCCCACTCCTCATCTCTTTCAAACATGACAGCAGCATAGCGCACTTTGTGAGCAGGCGCTCGGTTTTATGGTCAAACGGCCCCGGCTTTGCCCATATAAGAGGAGTTCGCTCACGAATTTGGGCGGCCCGGCCCTCGAAAAGAGGACCCGCCGGGGGGGTTTTGGGGTTATGCCGCTCATGAACCGCACGATTTTGATCACCGGGGCGTCGACGGGGATCGGTGCCGCGACCGCTCTGCGTTTGGCGCAACACGGCGCGACCGTGTACGCGGGGGTCCGCAGGGAGGAAGACGGTGCTGCTCTCGCTGCGCAGCACCGCTCGATCCGGCCGCTCGCCCTCGACGTAACCGATGCCGCTCAAATCGAGGCGGCTCGCCGGCGCATCGAGAGTGAAGCGGACGGCCGGCTCGACGGCCTCGTGAACAATGCGGGGATCGCGGTCGCCGCTCCGCTCGAAGTCGTACCGATCGAGGCTTTGCGGAGCCAATTCGAGGTCAACGTCTTCGGCTTGGTCGCCGTCACCCAAGCGTGCCTGCCGTTTCTCCGTGCCGCGCGCGGGCGGATCGTGAACGTCAGTTCCATCGGCGGACGGAGCGCGTCGCCGTTCATCGGGCCCTACGCGGCGAGTAAGTTTGCCGTCGAGGCCCTCACCGACGCCTTGCGCATGGAGTTACGGCCGTCCGGCATTCGAGTCGTCGCCGTCGAGCCGGGCTCGGTGAAGACCGAGATCTGGGACCGCGGAGCGCAAACGGCTCGAGAATTCGTCGAGCGATACTCTGAAGAAGAGCGGGCGCTGTACGGCAAGCCGATGGCAGCACTGGCGCGCTTCAGCGCAACCACCGCGCAACGTGGCTCGCCGCCGGAACGGATTGCAGCGATCATCGAACGCGCCCTGACCGTTTCCAATCCTAGGCATCGTTATTTGATCGGCGCGGATGCTCGCGCGCAACTGGTTCTCAATTATCTGCCCTCAGCGTGGCGCGATGCCCTGATGGTGCGCGCGATGGGCGTCGGCTCCTGAGCATGTTCGCGCGCCTCCTTCCGATTTTGGGGATCACGTTCATCGACATCCTCGGCTTCAGCATTCTGATCCCATTGATGCCGTATTACGTGAAACACTTCGGAGCACCCGACATCGTCGTCGGGATCTTGTTCTCGACCTTCGCGGCGTGCCAACTTGTCGCGGGTCCCGTCTGGGGTAACGTGAGCGACCGCATCGGTCGCAAGGCCGTCTTGATCATCAGTCAAATCGGCGCAACGATCGGCTGGGCGATGCTCGCATTCGCGCCGTCGATCGCCTTCGTCTTCGCCGCGCGCATCGTCGAGGGCGTCTCGGGCGGGAACATCAGCGTGACGCAGGCGTACGTCGCCGACCTCGTCGAGCCGCGTCAGCGCGCGCGCGCCTTCGCGTGGGTCGGCGCGAGCTTCAGCGCGGGCATCGTCTTGGGTCCGACGTTCGGCGGCTGGATGTTTGCGCGCTACGGTTACGTCGCGCCGTTCTTGGCCGCCGCGGCTCTGCAGCTGCTGACGCTCATCGTCACGATCGTCGTCTTGCCCGAATCCCGTTCAAAGGATCAAGAACCGACGCCGGGCCTGGCTCAGATTGCGCGCTCGCTGCGCGATCCAAAACTCTCCCCGTTGCTGTGGCAGAAGCTCGCGTACTCGCTCGCGCTCTACGGATGGTTCCCGGTCTTCGCGCTCGTCCTCGCGTTACAACTGGGCTTCACGGAAGCGAGCACGAGCTTTTTCTTCGCGGGCTGGGGTGCGGTCAGCGTCGTTTATCAATTGTTCGTCGTCGGAAGGCTCACCGACTCGATCGGTGATCGCCGTTCGTCGAACTTTGCGCTCGCCGCGCAAATCATCGCGCTGCTGATGGTCCCGTTCATGCACGACATCCTCTTTGCGGCCGTGACGTTCGCGCTCTTCGCGTTCGGACTCTCCGTGAACGGCGCCGCGATCGCCGCGCTTCTGGCCGATGCGGCGCCGCAAGCGCAACGCGGGACGATCCTCGGCGTCGGCTCGTCGCTCGAGAGCCTTTCCGGCGTGATCATGCCGCCGATCACTACCGGCGTGCTCGGGGTCTACGGCGTCCCCTCGACCGTCGCGATCTGTGCAGCCTTTCTCGTCGGAGCGCTGTTCGTTGGACTGAGGCTGCAATCGACCTCAAGCGCGACCCTCGAACCGATGCCCGAACCCACCGCCGAAGAAGCATGACCGCGAAGCAGAACCCCGCCGCCGGAAAATACCCGATCGCCGCGACCGCAATGGCCTTGCTGCTCGCGGGGTCGCTTTTACCGACGCCGCTCTTCGAGCTCTACCACCGCATCTGGGGGCTGACGCCGGCGGAGATCAGTTTCGTCTTCGCCGTGTACGCGGGCTCGCTGATCCCCTCGCTGCTCTTCTTGGGCGGTATTTCCGACAGCATCGGAAGACGCCGAACGATCTTACTCTCGTTTGCGGGCATGGCCATCGCCGCGCTCATCTTCGCTTTTGCCGACGGACTGATTTGGCTTGTCATCGCGCGCATCGTGCAAGGCATGGCGATAGGAATCGGCACGGGCGCCGCCGCGGCGGCGATTCGCGAGTGGATGGACGAAGCGGATCGCGCGCGCGCCGGCGAGGTGACGGTCATCGCCGTCAGCGTCGGCTCGGCATTCGGAGCGCTCTTGGGCGGCTCGCTCGCCCAGTACGCACCACATCCGGAGTCCCTCCCGTTCTTCGTCTACATCGCCTTGCTCGCATGCATCGCGGTCGCCGTCGCTTCCGTTCCGACGTGTCCGCATCTTCATCCGACGGCGAACAGTGCAATCCTGACGGTCCCCCCGGCCATCCGCCGTCCGTTTCTCGTCGCCTCTGCGCAGGCGTTCATCGGCTGGTCGACGTTCGCGATCTTCATTTCGCTCGTCCCGTCGTTCTTGGCGCGTTCGCTCGATTTGCACAATCTGCTCACGGGAGCGCTCGTGATCACCGGGATCCAAGTCGGCTCGGTGACGGCTTCGCTGACGGGGCACCGCTTGCCGAACCGCATCGCGATCGTCGCGGCTCTGCTTGCGCTCGGCGGCGGCCTGTGGCTCCTTCTCATCGGGATCGCGATTCATGCGTACGCGCTGATCGCGATCGCGACGCTCGTGACGGGTGCGGGCGGCGGGCTCTCCTACATGGTAGGCCTGAACATCATCGGCGCGATCTCACCCCCGGATCACCGCGCCGAGACGCTCTCCGCGTTCCTGGTCGCCTGCTACCTTGGTTTCAGTATCCCGGCGCTGGGCGTCGGGATCGCCGCCAATTGGTTCGGGCTGTACGCTGCCTTTTTCGGCGCGGCCATTTTGCTCGGCATCATTGCCGTGTGCATCATGGCGTTCACGACCGACCGCAACTTGCAGGTCGCGGCGAGCGCCTAAGCGGCGCTGCGTTTGCGGCGCGTCGTCTTAGCCTTTTCGTCGCTCTTCTTTCCGTTCTTGGATCCGCGCGCGCTACCCGTGCTCTTAGACTCTGCGAGGCTGCGCTGTAAGACGTCCATGAGATTGACGACGTTGGTCGGCGCGGGGGCCTTGCCTCGGATCCGCGGGATCTCTTTGCCCGCGGCACGAGCCTCGATCAGCCCGAGCAGCTTTTGCTTATACGTATCGTGGAATTGCGCGGGCTCAAACGTGGCGCTCATCGTATCGATGAGCATCTTCGCGACTTTCAACTCATTTGCGGGCATCTTCTCCGCTTCGGGAAAATCGAAATCGCTCTGGGCAACGATCTCGTCGTTGAAATGCATCAGCTCGAGAACCAGCGCGTCCCCGTTCGGCTTGAGCGCCGCCAAATGCTCGCGCGCCCGCAGGACGACCTTCGCAATCCCGACCTTATTGGCGTCCTTGAGCGCTTCGCGCAAGAGCGCGTACGCGTGCCGGCCCTTCTTTTCCGGCTCCAGATAGTACGGCGTATCGAAGAACATCGGGTTGATCTCGGTGAGATCGACGAACTGCACGATGTCGACCGACTGCGTCGCCTCGACCGAGGCGTTCTTGAAATCCTCGTCCCCCAAGACCACGTACTTGCCCTTCTCGTACTCGTACCCGCGAGCAACGTCGGCGTACGGCACCTCTTCGCCGTCGAGCGAACAACGCCGGACGTTGTTGATTCGTCCTCCGTCCTTCTTGTGCAGGAAGTTGAAGCGCAGTTCGTTGGTCCGCACCGCGGTGAAAAGCTTGACCGGGATCGTGACTAGACCGAAGTTGATCGTCCCGGACCAGATTGCGTGTGGCACGTCGTTACCCCCAGAGTTGCCGGGCTTTCTTCAAGGCCGGCTCCAATCGTTGTTCTTTCCATCCGCGCCCCGCCCATCGATCTCCGCCCTTTCTTAAGAGCCCCGGGACGTTTTCGATCGTCCAGCGGGCCATCTCGGCCGCCGTGTCGGGGGCGCGCTTGCGGGTCATTGCCTCGACCTCGTCCCACCCGAGCGGCCAAGAGACCGGGGCCCTTGGTCGCGGGCGGACGGAGAATGGCGCCGCCATCGTTTTGCCCTCCCCGACTTGAACCCAGTCCAGCATGACTGTCCCCGCGGGCCGCTTGGCGATCGTTCGCTCGAGGGTCGTCAGCTTGGGAACCTCCTCGTGGACGCGCCGCGCAATCAGCTCACCGAACGTTTTAGCAGCGTCGTACGAGTACTGCGGAACGAGCGGGATGACGAGGTGGAGTCCCTTCCCGCCTGTCGTCTTGACGAGCGCGTCGAGCCCCAGCTCGCGGACCATATCGCGAAAGCGGATCGCAACCCGGGCCAACGTTGCGATCGAGCAGCGGTTCGGATCGAGATCGAAGAGGAGGTAGTCGGGCCGTTCAAGCGAGCCGACGTGCGACTGCCAAACGTGCAGGACGATTGAGGCCAGGTTAGCGACGTAGACGAGCGTCGCTTCGTCGTTGCAGAGGATGAAATCGATCGTCTTGCGCCGCCCATCGTCGGACGGTACCGCAACAGTCTCGACCCATGGTGGAAGCCCGCGCGGCGCGTTCTTCTCCCAAAACGCGGGCGCATCGATTCCGTTGGGATAGCGCTCCATGGTGAGCGGCCGGCCCTTCAAATGCGGGACGATCCATTGCGCGACCGAGCGGTAATACGCGATGAGATCACCTTTGGTGTAGCCGTCGTCGGGCCACAAGACCTTGTCGAGATTGGAAAGGGACAACTCGCGTTTGCCGACCTTGACGAGCGTTCGCGCGGCGGCAGGCACTACGCGATGCTTCTCTTCGCAGTCGCGCGTTCGCGGACGACCTCACGCGCCGGCTTGTCATCGCGCAGACCGAGGAAGACCGGTTGACGAAGGAGTCCCTCGTCCGTCCACTCCGTAAACTTGATCTCGGCGACCAATTTTGGGCTGACGAAATGCGCGGGCGCGTTTGACTTCGGCGTCGTCGTGAACGGCGAGCGTTTGATCTCGAGCGGCTTGAGCTTCTTGTGGATGGCGT
>DATNIC010000098.1:0-11519 GCA_035604635.1 Binatia bacterium | reverse complement strand
CCCGTCGAGCAACTGCGATCTTCATAAGTCTTGGATTCTCCTAACAACGTTGAAAAGTGGGATCTGAAAAGACAAAGCCACTCGCTATTCACGCTACCGGAACTGAATCAAGGGGACATTAAGGAATCTCTAACCCTTTATTAACAACGCTTAAGAAAGCGGTCACCCGAAACGCCCGGTGATGTAGTCTTCCGTCTGCTTCTCCTGGGGTCTCGTGAAGATCTGCGTCGTTTCGCCGTGCTCGACGATCACTCCGAGCATGAAAAAGGCGGTAAACTCCGAGACGCGGGCCGCTTGCTGCATCGAATGCGTGACGATGACGACGGTGTAGTTCTGTTTGATTTGCGCAATCAACTCTTCGATCTTGGCCGTAGCGATCGGATCGAGCGCGGAAGCCGGCTCGTCCATCAAGATGACCTCCGGCTCGACTGCCATGACCCGCGCGATGCACAACCGCTGCTGCTGTCCGCCGGAAAGCCCCATGGCCGAGTGATTCAGCCGGTCCTTCGTTTCGTCCCAAAGGGCTGCTCGGCGCAGGCTACGCTCGCAGATCTCCATGAGCTTTGCTTGATTGCGTTCGCCGTAGATGCGCGGGCCGTAGACGACATTCTCAAAAATGGTCTTCGGAAATGGGTTGGGACGCTGAAAAACCATCCCGATGCGGTGCCGGATCATGACCGGATCGACGACCGCCCCGTAGATGTCGATCCCGTCCATCGAGATCGTCCCCGTTACGCGCGCTTCGGGGGTCAGGTCGTGCATCCGGTTGAGCGCGCGGAGAAACGTCGATTTCCCGCAACCCGACGGCCCGATGAGCGCCGTGACGCTACGTGCCGGGATCGTCAGCGAAGCGTCTTTGATCGCGTGAAACGGGCCGTAGTGGATATCCACGTGCTCCGCTACGATCTTGTCCTGCGTTTGAACGGCTACCGGGTCTGACATGAGTCTGCCTTTTTGAGAAATGGCAAAAGGCTCAGGATTGCCGAGCACGCCGCACCCCTGCTGCCCGTGGAACTGAAATCGCCATGCTGCGTGCGTGGCGAATCGAAGCCCATCGTCGCAATGCGACGTTAAGCCAGGCTTAAGTAAATCTTAAGAGACCTTAACCAAGATACGGACGCGCGACGACTGCTCGGGTTCAGGTTGCAGATCGTGGGCATCGCGGAGCGTCAACGACGGCCAGCAGCGCTGAACCAGTTCCAGGTACTCCCTGCGCCGACGCTCCGCGCGCGACAGCGACAGGCGCTTGATCGTGCGCTTCGACGTCGTAGCCATCGCCCTGAGTATGGGAGGCCGACGTTATAAAGAGCTTATTCTCGTATTAAGAGACCTTGGTTTCGACAGCCGGCACACCGACGGGGATGCGGCAGGTGAACGTTGCCCCCGAGCCCAGAACGGACTCGGCGCTGATCGAGCCGCCGTGCGCTTCGAGCAGCTGCTTGGCAATCGACAAGCCGAGCCCGGTCCCGCTGATCTCGCGCGCACGGGAGCGCTCGACGACGTAGAAGCGTTCGAAGATGTGCGGCAGGTCGTTGTACGGGATCCCGATCCCGGTGTCGTGGACGGAAAAAACCGCCTCGTCGTCTTGCCGCTCCACCGTTACGGTGACGCTGCCGCCCGCCGGCGTGTGACGCAGCGCGTTGTCGAGCAGATTGACGAAGACTTGCGTGAGCCGGTTGCGGTCGCCTTGAACTTGCAAGCCCGCGGGAGCTTCGATCCGCAGACGGATGTCGAGCGCCTGCGCACGCTGCGTGAACATATTGACGTTCGAACTCGCGAACGCGCTCAAATCAAACCATTCGCGCCGGAGCGCCAACCGCCCCGATTCCGAGTGCGCCACTTGCAAGAGATCCTCGACCAGCTGGACCATCCGGTCGACTTCGCGCAGCACCTTAGGCAAGAACATTGCGCCGGCCTCGGTGTCCCCTTCCGACAGCAAGACCGTCTCGACCATCAGCTTGATCGACGAGAGCGGCGTGCGCAATTCGTGCGAAACGTTGGAGATGAACTCGTGCCGGACTTTTTCGAGCGCGACGAGCTGGGTCTGATCGCTGGCGATCAGGACGACGTCGCCGTCGGCATCGGTCGGGAAAGCGGCGATGTTGAACGTCCGTTCCGACTCGATCTCCGAAATGACGATCGAGCGCATCGAACTCTCACCCCGCAACGCCGCATTGACTTGGCGCTCGAGCTCGACCGAAGGGATCGCCTCGATAAGCGTTTTCCCGATCGTCCGCTGCGGATCGAGGCCGAACAGCGCCGCCGCCGTCGGATTGAAGGAAACGATCGTACCGCGCCGCCCGAAGGTCATCGCCGCGAGCGGCAGATTACGGATCAACCGTTCGAAGCGCCCGTCGGCCCGCCGTTCCGGATCGATGTCGGCAATCGCCTCGTCAGCTTGCTGCGACGGTGCGCGCTCGGCGAAGACGATCCGCGCGAGACCGAAACCGCCCAGTGCGCCGAGGGCGAGCAGAGCGAACATCTCCGGTACCAGTGTCACGAGTCGTTATTCCTTGAACATGTACCCGCGGCTGCGAACGGTGACGATGTGGCGCGGGTTGTTCGGATCGATTTCGATCTTCTCACGCAGCCACCGAATGTGCACGCTGATCGTTTGGTGCTCGCCCTCGAAATCATAGCCCCAGACTTTTTCCAGCAGCATCTGGCGCGTCACGATACGGCCGCGGTTTTCCATGAGGACGTGGAGCAGGCGAAATTCCTTGGGGGCAAGGGAAACTTCACGCCCTCGGACGACCAGCCGCTGCCGCGACGGATCGAGCGTCAGATCCGAGACCGTGATCGCCTCGTTGCGCGACCCGTTCCCGTCGCCGTCGGCGCGCCGTAAGCGCGCTTTGATGCGCGCGAGAAACTCTCCAAGCGAAAACGGTTTGGTGACGTAGTCGTCGGCGCCGAGCTCGAGCGCGAGGACTTTGTCGATCTCTTGCTCCTTCGCCGTCAGCATGATGATCGGGACGCCGCTGGCCTTGCGAATCTCTTTGCACGCTTCGATCCCGTCCAGAATCGGCAGCATGATGTCCAAGATCACCAGATCCGGCTTTTCGCTTGCGGCCAGCGCAATCGCCGAACGGCCGTCGCCGGCCGTGCAGACGGTATAGCCGCTTCGTTCGAGATTGAAGCGCAGGGTTTGCAGGATCGCCGACTCGTCGTCGACGACGAGGATCTTCTTCCGGGTCGCGGCCGGTGCAGCTGTCGCTGTCGTCACACTCGTTCTCGCATGGTCGCGGGTTCGAATTGGATACGGGTCCCAAAGGTCCGCTCGAAAAGGTCAGCCTTGAACGTGGCCCCCGCAAGTTCGCTCGAGACGTCCTGGTCGGCCTGCACCAAAATGACAAGTGTGCGGGCGCGCCATTCGATCTCGAGGCCATAGACAGCCCCGAGGTGCCGTGCGTCCAGGCCATCGGCAATTCGGAGGAGGCTCGCCAAAGCCTCGACGCGCCGGCGCTCCTCGGGGGAGGCGGTCACGACCTCGAAGTGCGTCGGCTTGGGCAGGGCCTTGCGGTGATAGCGAACGACCGAGGCGATGATCTCAAGCTCCCGGGGCTGCCACTCGGCCAGCGGTGAGTTTCGAACCAGGTACGCGCCGTGCTTGTGATGTGCGCTCGGGTTGACGTAGCGCCCGATGTCGTGCGCGATCGCCGCCGCATAGAGCAGCTCACGGTCGGACGAATCGAGTCCGTGCAGCACCGAGAGACGGTCGAACAGCAGGAGCGCGAGCGAAGCGACTTGCCGTTCGTGCATGCCGCCGCTTTGATAGCGTTTCGCGAGCATCTCGATCGCGCGCCGGCGCAGTGTCGTCGCATCGACCAGGATGTCGCTCTTGCGCTCGCTCTCGATGAACTCGGCGACGATGCCGTCGCGTAACGCCCGTTCCGAGACGATCAGGCTATTTGCGCGCAAGCCGGACAGGGCTTCGATCAAGACGGCATTGCCGGCGACGATGATGTCGGCGCGGCGCACGTTCATCCCGGGCATCCGCTTGCGCTCAGCTTCGGTCATTTCGAGCATCTCCGCCTGGATATCGCGCAGCCGGTCGAGGCGGAGCTCATAGCCGTGGACGCGGCTAACCGGTTGGCCGTGCGCGTGGGCGTCGAGCGCGGCTAGCCCCATGACCGTCCCCGACGTCCCGACGACGAGGTCGAAGTCGTATTCGGTCAGGCGCGCGAGCACGGGTGCAAGGACTCGGCGGATCTCTTCGATCATCGGTCCCGCCGCTACCCGTTGGTCGTCGTGGCCTCGTAAGAAAGCATCGTAGAGCCTCAAGCTTCCGAGCCGCACGCTTTCGAGAGCATGAGGCCGGTGCGCGTCGGCGACGATGAACTCGGTCGAGCCGCCGCCGATGTCCAAAATGCAGACGACCCGATCGTAGATCGGGAAGCCGCCTGCGACGCCCTCGTAGATCAAGCGCGCTTCGTCGAGTTCGCCGAGCACCTCGACGCGCACGCCCGTAACTTGTTCGACCGCGCGCACGAATCGTTCGGCATTCGAGGCCTCGCGGACGGCCGACGTCGCGACCGCGCGGATATGATCGGCACCGCGCGCGCGCGCCGAATCGACGAAGCGCGCGATCGCCACGACGCCGCGTTCGATCGATTGCGGATCGAGTTCGCCTCGCGCCAGGGCGTCGCCGCTGCCCAAACGCACCATCTCGCGCGCTTTGTAGACGACCCGTGCGCTCGCTAGGCCTTCTTCAAACTCGACGACGATCAGGTGAATCGAGTTCGTCCCGACGTCGATCGCACCGAACAGCATGACCCTCTACGATGTTGCGCTTGCCAGCAACGGCTCCGCTTGGTACCCCAATGCCTGCGAAAGCTCGAGTGCGATTCCCTTTGCGGTGGGGGCGAGCGACGTCACGCGCTGCACCGTCATGCGGGTCGTCGGTCCGGAGACGGAAAGGGCCGCCGCGATCTCGCCCCGGCGGTCGAAGACCGGGACCGCGATGCAGCGCACCCCGTCTTCCATCTCCTCGTTGTCGACGGCGAAGCCGTCTTTGCGAATGCGTTCGAGCTCGACCTCGAGCGCCGGTCGCGCGGAAATCGTGTGCGCGGTGTGTCGCGGCAGCGGGCCCTCGAGGACCGGCTCGATCGCCTCGGGCGAGCGGTAGGCGAGGATGACCTTGCCGCAGCCCGTGCAGTACAACGGTGCGCGCATCCCCGGCTGCGTGAACATTTTGACGAGTTGCGCGCTCTCGACTTGGTCGATGTACACCACCTCGTCTTGCGTCGCGATCACGAGGTTTGCGGTCTCTGCCGCGGCACGCATGAGGCGCTCCAAGAACGGCCGCGCGACGAGCCGGACGTCGAGATGCACGTCCGCGGCGCTCGCCAGCGCAAAGACGCGCGAGCCGAGATGGTAGCGCGACGTCTCGGGATCCTGGCGGACGTATCCGCGGTCGACGAGGGTCGCGAGCAGCCGGTGGACCGTGCTGACGTGAAGGCCGACTTGGTGGGCGAGGTCGCTGATCCCGGTCGGGGCGCGGCGGCTCGAGAGCGCTTCGAGGACGTCAAGCGTTCGATCGATCGATTGGACCGTCGGCCGGCCGAACGCCGTCCGCCGGCGCTGCTTTGCCAGGACGCCCCCTCCTTTCGAGGACCGAAACGGCCTTTTGCAGAGCAGCAGCGGTCCTCCTCTCCGTCAAGGCGAAGCGTCGCACCATGCGGCTGCGCTTTCCGCTCGGCAGCGAGATTTGGACGCGCTGGGTGTGTACGCGTCCGATCGAAGGTCTGGTGACGGCAAGCGTCATCTTTTGCCGCGAACCCAACGCCGACGAAGTGATCACGCTCGACGAATTCGAATTGAGCGCGGGCCCGGACGACTACGAGGCGGGCGCCTATCGCATCGCCGGGACGCCTTCAGGCCGCCTCACGCCGGGGACATATCGTCCCGTCGCTGCGCGGGTTCGCGTTCGCGAACATCCGCGCGACGTCTTCGTCGATCTCGGCCGCTACAGCGAAGAATTTGCGATCGTCTTGTTCGACGACTCGCTGCTGGCTACACCGTAGGGCGAGCAGCCTCCCAAGCGCGAACGGCGTCGATCTTCGTCGCCATCCATTCCATGAAGCCGCCTTCGAGAATGAAGCGCTTTCGCAACGGATCGAGTTCGAATCCGTACGTCTTGCCGTCTTCGGTCGTGAGCTTTTGGCCTTCGACGTCGATCTCGATCGTGCGTGACTTCAGCGCGGCTTCGAGCCCCTCGCCGTCGAGGGCGATCGGGATGAGGCCGTTGGCGTAGGCGTTCTCCTCGAAGATCCGGCCGAAGCTCGGCGCGATCACGGCTTTGAACCCGCGATCGGTCAGCGCCCAGACGGCGTGCTCGCGCGAGCTTCCGCAGCCGAAGTTTTCGCGGGCAACGATGACGTTCGCGTCAGGATGCGCGGCTAGCATCTCGGGGCCACCCGGCATCCCGAGAAAGAGATATTGGCCGAGCCCGGTCTTCGAGATCCCCGTGAGAAAGCGCGCCGGGATGATCTGATCGGTGTCGATGTTGGCGCGTTCGACGCAGAGGGTCTGCCCCTTGACTTTGACGACCGTTTTGACTCTTGCAGCCATGGCTTACGCCGTCACCTTCTCGCGCGGCGCAGCCGCTTCGAGATCTTCGGGCGAACCGATGCGCCCCAATACGGCGCTCGCCGCGACGACTGCGGGCGAGGCGAGATGGACGCGTCCGCCGTTGCCCATCCGTCCCGGGAAATTCCGGTTCGTCGACGAGACGCAGCGCAATCCCGGCGCGACGACGCCCATCGACATCCCCAAACATGGACCGCACGAGGAGTGCGTCCACAATGCGCCCGCGTCTTGGAAGACGTCGTGCAGGCCCTCGCGTTCCGCGGCGCGCTTGACCGCTTGCGACCCGGGCGTGACGATCGTCGGGATCGTCACTTTGCGTCCGCGTAACACGTCGGCCGCGATCCGCAAGTCGGAGAGGCGCGAGTTCGTGCACGATCCGATGAAGGCTTGGTCGAGCTCCAGCGATCGCAGCGACGTCCCCGGCTGCAGTCCCATGTACTCGAGGCTCGTCGCGTTTGCATCGGCCGGCACGGTGCCGTCGGCCGGGACGACTTCGCCGGGATTCGTCCCCCACGTAACCATCGGGCGCAGCCCGCTCACGTCGATCTTCACGACTTTGTCATAGCTTGCGCCCGGATCGGCCTTTAGGCTGCGCCAATACGCGATCTTCTTCTCAAACGCTTCACCGGTCGGCTGCGCCTCGCGGCCGCGCAGATAACCGATCGTCGTCTCGTCGGGTTCGCACATCCCCGAGGTCGCGCCGGCTTCGATCGCCATGTTGCACAAGGTCATCCGCTCGTCCATCGACATCGCGTCGACGACCGGTCCGTGGTACTCGAGCACGTAACCCGTCCCGCCCTTGAAGCTGATCTTCGAGATGACGTAGAGGATTACGTCCTTTGCGGTCGCGCCGTGCCCGAGCTTGCCCTCGATGTCGATCCGCATCACCTTGGGTTTCTGCAAGATCAGACATTGTGCGAGCATCGCCCCAGCCTGCAGCGTCGTCCCGATCCCGAGCGCCAACGCGCCGAAGGCGCCGAGCGTGCAGGTGTGGCTATCGCCGCACGCCATCGTCAATCCCGGCTCGACGTACCCGCGCTCCGGGACCATCACGTGACAGATCCCGTTATCGCCGATGTCGTAGAGCTTGATCCCGTGCCGTTTCGCCCAAGTACGCAGGACTTGCGCTTGAATCGCCGTCTCTTGATCCTTGGCCGGCGAGACATGATCGTTCATTGCGATGATCCGGTCCGGATCGTAGAGCTTGTCGCCGAAGCGCTCCTGAATATCGATTGCACCCTGCGGCGTCGTGATCTCGTGCGCGATGACGCGATCGATGAACAGCAACGCATTCTCGCCGGGCAGATCCTCGACGACGTGCGCGTCCCAAACTTTGTCTAATAACGATTTACTCAATGTTGTTACGGGCCCCCTCGGGGAATCTTCAAGTTAGCAGAATGTTTGATGGGCCCGTCGGTCCGGGGGCCCCAAGCGAAGCTTGGGGGGCGCGGAGCCTGGGGCGGAGCGCCTTTCAAGTATATGCGGCCTTTCTTTCGGCGGCGGCGTCCATCCAGCGGTCGTCGCGAACAACTTTTTCAACGGCCATGAGCAGGCGCCGCAACGCGTCCGGCTCACCGGCAATAACGAAACGGCCGGCGTAAGAACCGGCCGCCGGCTCGATGTGGACTTCGTGGGTCTGGCAATTGAAGCGGTACGCCATGTTGATGATGCGCGCCCCGAGGCGCGCGTCGCTCATCTCAACGGAGATCGTCGTCACACCGGCGCCCCGTCGATCATCTCGTCGATCGCCGCTCCGGCGGGGATCATCGGGAAGACGCATTCGAGCGGGAAGCACTTCGCGTGCAGCAGCATCGGGCGTTCGCTGTGCAGGAGCGTTTCGATTGCCGGGCGCAGGTCGCCCGCGTTATCCACCGCCATCGCTTCGATACCGTAAGCTTTCGCGACCGCAACGAAGTCGGGGTTATCATACAGGTCCGTGGCCGAGTAGCGCTTCTCGTAAAAGAGCTGCTGCCACTGGCGAACCATCCCGAGATTGCGGTTGTCGATCAGCAGAATCTTGACCGGCAGCTCGTGACGAATGATCGTCGCGAACTCATTCATCGTCATCTGCAAGCCGCCGTCTCCGACGATCGCGACGACCGGCTTCTCCGGATGGGCCATCTGCGCGCCGATCGAGGCGGGCAAACCGAAGCCCATCGCGCCCAAGCCGGACGACGAGATGAAGTGACGCGGATGCGTCGGGCGGGCGCGCTGCGCGGCCCACATCTGATGCTGGCCAACGTCGACGGTGACGACGACGTTGGACGGTGCCAGCTCGAAGAACGCATCGAGCACCTCGGTCGCCAAGAGCTTGTTGCCCTCGATCCGGTCCGTCGGGAGCGGCGCGTACAGCTCCTTGACGCGCTCGCGCCAAGCGGAAAAATCCGGAACCATCCGGTCGCTCAAGCGCCCGGTCAACTCGCGCAGAATCGCATCGAGATCGCCGTGCAACGCGACATCGACGGCGATGATCTTGTTGAACTCGCTGGCATCGATGTCGGCATGGATGATCTTGGCCTGGCGCGCGAAACGATCGGTCCGGCCGGTCACCCGGTCATCGAACCGCATCCCCAGCGCCAGGATCAGATCGCACTCGCCGACGGCTTTGTTCGCGGCCTTCCAACCATGCATGCCGCACATGCCCAAGAAACTCGGGTCCTGCGGCTCGGCCGTCCCGAGTCCGTTGATCGTCGCCGTGTGCGGCGCGTTCAAGAGCCTCATGAACTCGCGGTACGACTCGACGGCGTTCGAGATGCGTGCGCCGCCACCGACGATGACGAGCGGACGCTTCGATTCGCAGATCAGCTCGACCGCGCGCTCGACCGAAACGTCGTCGAGATCGGACTCGCCGTTGGTGTGCACGCTGGCGGCATGTCCATTCGTCGCGCTATTGGGCGCCACGTGGGCTTCGATCTTCGTCCGCAGCACGTCGGTCGGGATGTCGACCAGCACCGGTCCCGGCCGCGGGCCGCGCGCCAGCTCGAACGCCGCATGGATCGCCGCAGGGATCGAATCGATGTCCCGGACGATGATGTTACGCTTGGTGATCGTCGAGGTAATCGCGGCGACGTCGGCTTCCTGGAAACCGTCCGTTCCCATCAGCGGCGACCGCACTTGCCCGGTAATCGCAACGATGGGGACCGAGTCCATCATCGCGTCGCAAATCCCGGTGACCAAGTTCGTTGCACCGGGGCCCGAGGTCGCAATGCACACGCCGACCTTCCCCGTCGTGCGCGCGTAGCCGCCCGCCGCGAACGCAGCACCCTGCTCGTGGCGCACGAGGACGTGCCGGATGCGGTGATCCGTAAACAACGCGTCGTGCACGGGCATGATCGTCCCGCCCGGATACCCGAACGCGACGTCGACACCCTCGGCGACGAGGGCGTCGAGTACGATCTGCGCGCCGCTCGTGTGCTGGGAAGTCATCGCTGTCCTTACGACACGCCCTGCTGGCTCTTGGCTTGGTTCGACTCGAACCAAGGCATCAAGCCGCGCAGCTTGCGGCCGACCTCTTCAACGAGATGCGCTCCGGCCTTCTTGCGGTACTCCGCGAACTGCGGCTTCCCAGCCGCGTGTTCGGCAACCCATTCCTGCGCGAACTCGCCGCTCTGGATCTCCGCGAGCAGCTTTTTCATCTCCGCGCGCACCGAGTCGTTGACGATCCGCGGTCCGCGCGTATAGTCGCCGTACTTCGCAGTGTTGCTGATGGCGTTGCGCATGCCTTCGATCCCGCGCTCATACATCAGATCGACGATCAGCTTGAGCTCGTGCAAGCATTCGAAATACGCCATCTCCGGCGCGTAACCGGCCTCGACGAGCGTTTCGAAGCCCGCCGTGACGAGTGCGCTCGCGCCTCCGCACAGAACCGCCTGCTCGCCGAAGAGATCGGTCTCCGTCTCTTCGCGGAAGTTGGTCTCAAGAATCCCGGCTTTGCCGCCGCCGATCGCCGAGGCGAAAGCGAGCGCGACCTCGCGCGTGTCTCCGCTGGGGTTCTGATGAATCGCGATCAAGCACGGGACGCCGCGCCCGTTCACGTACTCCGTCCGCACGAGCCGCCCCGGACCCTTCGGCGCAACCATGAAGACGTTCACGTCTTTGGGTGGGACGATCGTCCCGAAGTGGATCCCGAAGCCATGGGAAAACGACAGGTATTTGCCCGGCTTCAAATGCGGCGCGATCGACTTCATATACATCGCCGGCTGCTCTTCGTCCGGGATCAGCATATGAATGATGTCGCCGCGCTTCGCCGCTTCGTCCGGCGACACGACTTCGAACCCTTCTTTGCGCACCTCATCGGCCGAACGCGAACCTTCGCGCAGGCCGACGATAACCGTCATCCCGCTGTCGCGCAGGTTCTGGGCTTGGGCTTTTCCTTGGCTGCCGAAACCGATGACGGCGATCGTCTTGTCGGCGATCTTCCTCAGGTCGGCATCGGCGTCATACAGGGCTTGCATGCTTCTCCTCTTCAGAGCGGTCCCTTACAAACAAAAACCCCCTCGCCTAAGATCGGCGGGGGGCTTCGGGTGAGTTCTTTACGACCTCGCTACTCGAACGCCAACCGGCACCGATCCCACAAGGGACGGCTGATAAGGCCTACGAGGACGAGAAGTCGACCGGTCAACATAACGCAGTAACCCTATCACGGCGACACCTGACGCGTCAAGGTAACGTTGTTTAGCGGCCCCTCGGGGTACGGTAAATGAGCAGAATCTCGATGGCCGCTTTGGTTGGGGGGCCCCAAGCGAAGCTTGGGGGGCGCGGAGCCTGGGGCGGAGCGCCTTTAAAGCGATCGGCGGGCCGATCCGTACGCTTCCTTAAAGGCTGAAAGCGCGAGGGCGGGGAGGGCGCGGGCGGCGGCACTGGTCTTGGCGTTGACCGATGGAAAGGTTTGGGCGACGAAACGGGCGGCCTCCCCGAACGCTTCGGCCTCG
>DATNIC010000097.1:0-8139 GCA_035604635.1 Binatia bacterium | reverse complement strand
GCATAAGCACCGATCGCCGCCGTCGTCCCGGTCGCCATCGCGATGTCGACGCCGCGCGTTGCGACGACCTGAATCGTGTCCGATCCTCCCGCCGTGTACGTTACGTCGACGTCGATCCCGGCCTTCTTGAAGAATCCGTTCATGTCGCCCTGAACGGTGATCATGGTGTCCCATGCGCCTTTTTGCGGGCACGCGACGCGGACGAGATCGTTGGCTCGCGCCGATTTCACGAAGCCGATCGTCGCAAACGGCGATGCGGCTAAGCCGGCGAGGACCGAGCGGCGTGATAGAGTCATCGTTTTCCCTCCGATTCGGCGAGACCGCGCGTTGCTTCTTCGCGCAGATCGTTCCAGATGAGTCCGACGAGATGTCCGAAGCGTTCGCTCCCCAGAATGGCCGAGTTGCGCGGACGCGGCAAATCGACGTCGACGATTTGCTTGATCCGGCCGGGCCGGTAGCTCATGACGACGACCCGGTCGCTGAGTTGGACTGCCTCCGCGATGTTGTGCGTGATGAGCAGGGTCGTTTGCCGTAATTCCTGCCAAATCTGCAAGAGCTTGTCACCGAGAAGGAGCCGTGTTTGTTCGTCGAGCGCGGCAAACGGCTCGTCCATCAAGATGATCTCGGGCTCAGAGGCGAGGGTCCGGGCGAGCGCCGTCCGCTGACGCATCCCGCCGGAGAGCTCCGCGGGACGCCGGTTCTCGAACCCGTCGAGACCGACCAGACGCAGAAAGTGACGCGCGCGAGCCTCGCGCTCGCTTCGCGGCATCCCCTTGACTTCGAGCGGAAACGCGATGTTCTGCAAAGTCGTCCGCCACGGGAACGTCGATTCTTCCTGAAAGACCATCCCGATCTCCGGCTGAGGTCCCCGGACGCGCCGGCCGTCGAGGAGGACGGCGCCGTCGTAGTCTGCGATCAAGCCGCCGATGATCCCGAACAGCGTCGTCTTGCCGCAGCCGCTGGGCCCGATCACCGAAACGAACTCGTTGCGGCGCACGGACATCGTGATCGGTTCGAGCGCCTTCACCGTCCCGTCATCCGTCACAAAGGTCTTGGAGATGCCCTCGAGCGAGAGGACGTCGGTAGCCTGCGACTGCAGCGAAAGCTCGAGCTTCACCAGGCCCTCCGGACGGGTGCGATTGGCGTGAGAAGTTTTCGCGTTCCGCGACTATCGCCTTTATGGGCCCGCCGCCCTACTGTGGTGCGCGTCCGGAGGCTGCCGGCCGAAATCCAAGGAATTCCACCCGTCTTGTGGTTCGACGGCTGACTCTCATCGCGGGGATCGTTTTCGCACTGAGCGGCTGCGGCGGCGGCGGCTTTGTCCCCGGCGGCCCGCACGCGATTAGCTCGGCAGCGCTGACGCGGATCGTCAAGGACCAGTCGACCGCGACCAAGCTGCCGCCCCGCCTCATCCTGGCCGTCATCCGAACGGAGTCGGGCGGCGACCCGAGCGCGATCAGTCGCGCGGGCGCGCAAGGGCTGATGCAGCTGATGCCGGCGACGTCGCTGCTCTACGGCATCGGCAATCCGTTCGATCCGGCGAGTAACGTCTCGGGCGGCGCGCGCTACCTGCGCGATTTGCTCGCGCGGTATCACGGCAACCTGCGCCTTGCCCTGGCCGCATACAATGCCGGACCATCAGCGGTCGACGCGGCCCATGGGATCCCGGCCTTCTTGGAGACGCGCACCTATGTGACGCGGGTAACGGCGGCCTACAAAACCAATTAGGTAGCAATGGCTTCGGTCCCCGGGATTCGCGCCCCGTCGCTCGCGCCGACCCTGCATCCTCAACGCTGGTTGCCGCTGCTCGACGCCTACATCCTGCGGGAGATGGCTGGTCCGTTCACGTTCG
The DNA here is from genome assembly GCA_035604635.1 of Binatia bacterium. Taxonomy (GTDB): domain Bacteria; phylum Vulcanimicrobiota; class Vulcanimicrobiia; order Vulcanimicrobiales; family Vulcanimicrobiaceae; genus DATNIC01. The sequence continues at coordinate 6,287 of DATNIC010000097.1, read as the reverse complement.
GGCTGGCTGCGTTTCTGCTGTTCTGGTTCATCAATATTTTCTTTCTGGCAGCAGACTACGTCATCAACCAGCACGCGCCGTTTTTTCTCGTCCTCCGCTTCCTGATATTCCGGCTGCCGCAGAGCACGCCGATGGCCTTCCCCTTCGCCTGTCTGTTCGGTACGCTCTTAGCCTTCGGACGGCTCACCGCGGACAACGAGATCTCGGCTTTGCGCACGTCCGGCGTCTCGTTCGCGCGCATCGTCCGGACGCCGGTCCTGTTCGGGGTCGTGATGTTCGTCCTGTCGTTCTGGATCAACGAGCAGATCGCGCCGCTCTCGACGGATCTGTCGACGCGGACGTTCTATCAGATCATCTACCGTACCGAGACGCTGCCGATCGAGCCCCAACTGTTTCGCCGCGATCCGGAGACGCAGCGTGTCTTTTACGTCGGCTCGGTTCAGCCCGACGGCAAGACGATGCAGAACATCATGATCTTCGTGCCCGAGCCGAACTCGGGTTTTCGCGAGGTCACGACGGCGGAGACGGGGACCGTCGAAGATTCGGTCCTCGTGCTCAAAAACGCTGTCGAAACGCGCTTCAAGAAGAACGGGCGGATCGACGGCGTCATCACCGGGCGCGACGTTCGCGTCGGTCTGCCGCTCGGTGAGACGACACAGAGCTTTTTCAGTTCGGCGAGCAACGATCCGTACACGATGAACACCAAACAGCTCAGCTCGCAGATCAAGGTGATGCAGGCAACCGGTCAGGGTGGCCCGAGTCTGGGCCTGTTGCGGATCACGCTGGCGCAAAAGTTCGCCTACCCGTTCGCGTCGTTCATCGCGGTATTGATCGCCCTGCCGCTTGCCGTTCGCTTCGGAAAGAAGGGCCGCACGCTGGGGATCGCGCTTTCGGTCGTCGTCCTCTTCGTCTATTACGCACTCTCCGCGATCTCGGCGGCCTTCGGCCGCAACGACGTCATCAATCCCTACCTCGCAGCCTGGCTGCCGAACGTCCTCATGGGCGGAGTCGGCGCGTATTTGATCGTTCGAGAAGAGCGCTAAAAGGGTGTTCTCGGAACGGCGCACGCGACCGTGGATCGCGGGCATCCTCGCGCTCGCTGTAGCCATTGGCTCGCTGACTCCGCCCGCCGAGGCGAACGAAGTTCCTCCGTCGATCGCAGCGCTCAAGGTCCTGAGCGCATCGTGCGGGCCGGGGAGCCTCACCGTCCTGCAGCGTCTGCAAGCGCAACGTTTCCTCTCAAAATCGCCGCAAGTCGCGCAAGAGACGGTCGCTCCCAGCCCGTCGCCGTCGGCCAGCGCCACCCCGGCCGAATCATCGGCGCCGAGCGCAACGCCGTCGCCGAGTGCGACGCCGACGCTGATCCCGATTCGGCTCGCGCCACCGGCGGCCGGCTCCGGCGTCCTCGTCCCTCCGCCGCCGCGCGGCGGGGTAACGCCGCCGCCGATCCCGACGCCGTCGCCGGCGTCGACCGGGCCTGCGGGCCCGGTCCTCTTGATTCAGGCGAGCGGAACGCCGCCGGCGATCACGCCGAAAGGAACGCCGACCCCGTTCGTCGCGCCGACGCCGCTGCCGACCGGCGCCGGGCCAACGCCGATTCCGACGCTCGGTCCCAACCAATACGCCATCTTAGCCGATACGATCGAAGGCTCGACCAAGGACGGGACGCCGGCCGATGCGATCGGGCACGTCAACGTCTTCTATCAAGAGGGCCAGCTCGTCGGCGACAAAGCGCATTACGACGGCGAACGCTACATCGACATCACGGGCGAGCGCGTCTACTTGCGCAATCGGATCGGAGACACGGTCTTCTTCGCCGATTCGATCCGCTTCGATACGCGCTTGCAAAAAGCGTTTCTGCGCAACGGGCACGGCGAAACGCTCGAAGGGGTCGAGCGAGGCGCCTTGCATTTCACCGCGCAGAACATGCAGACGGACCGGTTCGGCACGACGACCGGGACCAACGTATCGATGACGACCTGCGAACACCCGCACGGCGGCTACCACATTGAAGGCAAGTCCTTCGATCTGCGTCCCGACGACCGGCTCATCATTCGCAAGGCGACGCTCTTCCTCGGCGGTTTCGCGATCTTCTACCTGCCGTTGCTCGTGATTCCGTTGCGACACGACACCGGCGAGCGGCGACCGACCACGTTTGCCCCGGTCTTCGGCTACTCGCAAGCGGAAGGCGCGTACATGAAGTCGACGATCGGCTTTGGTACGACGCCGTGGTACTACGGCTACTATCGTCTGGACATCTACACGAAGCTGGGCTTGGGGCTCGGATACGTCGCGTTTTTCCGGAAAAAGAACAACCGACGCTCCGCCGACGTGAACTTCTACCGGTTCCGGACCAACTCGACGGCTTCGCAAAACTACAACCTGGCCGTCAACGAGAACGAGAACTTCTCATCGACGTTGCGCTCGCAAGTCGGCTTCTCGTATCAGGGCAACTACGGCCCCGGCATCTTCTTGCCGCCGAGCGACACGATCAGCGCGACGGTTGCTCACACCGGCTTTCGCGAGTCGCAGAATTACACGTTTCAGCGCTACACCTCGGGCTCGCAGCAAAGCAGCATCAACCTGGGCGCCAGCGATCAGCGCCAGCTGACCGACAAGCTCTCCAATGGCGTCAACGTCACGCTCAGCCAAAATCTCAATTCGTTTTCGGGAATCGATACATCGACGCAAACGCTGCACTTGAACACGCTGACGCATTATACGTCGCCCGGAGTCGACTACGATCTGACCTTCGACCGCACCGAGTCGGCGACGCCCTTCGGGATTGCGAAGATCCCCGAGTTCACGGTCCGGCCGCACACGCTCTTTCCGAACGAGCGGATCATCCCGATCACCGCGCAACTCGTCATGGGCGAATACTCCCAACCGCAGCCGGCCCTGGCCACCCAAGCCTTCCAGGGGAACCTCAACTTCGGTCCCGCGCTGTTCAAGGTGCTTCGCACGAGCGACTTCTCGGGGACGGTCAGCGTTCAACAGTACTACTTCGGGACGGGCGACCTCAAGGCGCTGATCACGCAGCAGTTCAGTCTATCGACGCCCTTCGGCCCGCACATCCTCAATTCGGTTACATATAACGAGCAAAACTCGAACGGTCCGCTTTCAATACCGTTCACGACCTTCGACGTGTTGGGAACGAACTCGAAGGGCGGGCAAGACGTGCTGCGGCTCTACAATCGCGACGCCTGGTCGCTGACGCTGACCGACGGGACCAATTTCAACCGCATGGCGCAGCCGGTTCAGTATCAGTTCCTCATGCGCCCGACGTATCGCTCGTCGGTCAGCATCGGCGGTAGCTACGTCCCGGGTCCCGGCAACGGCTTCGGGACCACGAACCTACAAATCATAACACCGGTCGGCAACGGCTCCGACATCCAATTCTCGACGAACGTCGACTGGAAAAACAAAGGCCGTCTCATCGACAAAGCACTCTTCTACCGGGTCACGATCGGCGACTGCTATCAGATCTTGGCCTCGTACAACCAAGATCTCAAGCAATTCAACGTAGCGCTGCAGCTGCTGGCGTTCCCCTCCCAGTCGGCGAGCTTCGGCTTAGGCAACCAAGGACCGATCATCCCACAGAGCTTCTCGTTCTAGGCCCGGCGGGGAGCGGATGACCGTCGGCGACGCGGAACCGCTACAATTTTTCCATCCTGGAAAAATTGCTGCTTGGGCGCACGAGCGCTCCCGCCATCCTGGCTCCGCGCTCGTGTCGCACATTCCGCTTACCGCCGACGGTCATCCGCTCCCCGCCTCCGTGAGTGAAATCGGCTTAGGGCTCGTCACACGGCGGGTGCCCGCATGCGCAGAAGTCCTGGTCGTCGGTGAGCGCGGCGTCTTGGCAGTAGTCGCTGCAGTACGCCTCGCCGGTCATCGGCGCGGTCACTTCGCAATTGCAGATTGCGTGCGCGCATTCAACGGTCATCTCGCTCATGGGTTGTTGTTCACCTGATTCTGATCGATTGCAGCCGCTTGATTGGAAACCGTAGCGGAGCCCGCGGGCTTAACGTATACGGGGCCGTTGACGACCTGCGTCACGTTGACGATTTGCACGTAAGACGTGTCTTGTATGCCCTGCGTCCCGTTTGCATCGATGGGCGTACCGACGGTCCCGTTTGCCGGATTGCCGTTCACGGTAAAGAAATTGATGTTCCAATTGACCTGCGCGGCCGTTGTCGGGAGCAGTGAAGGAGCCGGCGTCGCCCCGGTAGGCGTGGGAGTCGGACCGCTCGTCGGGGTCGGAGAACTCGTCGGCGTCGAGGTTGCGGTCGCCGCAGCGCTTGGTGTTGCCGATACTGCGGGGTTTGGTACGTTGAATGAAACGCGCGCGAAGTTCAGCGTAAATTCGTTCGGGGTGCCGCTCGTCCCGACCAGCAGCTGAACGTTCTGCGGCGGGACGACGACCGGTTGCGTCTGTAATCCGGTCCCGGTCCCCGGGACGGAAAAATACTGAACGAGTTGCGGCTGCGCGTTCCCGCCGGTCCCGCCGACGATCCACGCAAAGGAGTAGTTCTGAAAACCGCTCGTCAAAGCGTTGGCATACGGCTGAGCTCCGCTCCCGCTGGTATTGAACACGATCACGTAGCTGACGTTCGTGAAGTCAAGCGGGGCTTTCACGCGGAAGCGAAGCGACATAAACCCCGCCTGAACCGTTTGATTAGCGGGATTATTCGAACTACTGGGGTTATTGACACCGGTTATCTGCCGCCCGCACGCCGAGAGCACCATCGAGATCACAAATACAAGCAGACTGGCGGAGCGCAAGCTCCAGGTGAAAGGCCGCCTCGCCGAATATGGCGCGGCGGTCGTTTCCGCATTGGCGCTGCCGCTCGCGTTTCCGAAGGCCGGCGTCACCTGGCTGGTTCCCTTTGCACTCATCCCTCTTTGGTGGGCCTGGTCAAGACGTACTCCGGCACAAGCTGCGCGGGTCGGTTACGTCTCGGGCGTCATCTACTTTTCGATCATGTTCGGCTGGTTCGGTGAAACGGCGGGCGCACTCGTCGGACCGTTCGCCTTCGTCCTCGTCCTCGTCCCGGCGGCCGTCGAAGCGCTCGCGTTCGCGGCGTGCGGCGCGCTATCCGCTTACGCGACCGCCCGCTTGCCGAGCACTCTGCGGCCGCTTGCCTACGCATCGTCATTCACCCTGTGCGAGTGGGCACGCTCCAACGGATTGCTCGCTATCCCGTTCGCGCAGCTGGGCATCTCGCAAACCGATGCTCCGCTCGCGCCACTCGGCGCTTTCGTCGGCGCATACGGCATCACGTTCGTGCTGTGTACGATCTCGGGCTATCTGTTCGTTGCGCTGATCGATCCGCCGGCGCGTCGTGTCGCGGCTGCAGCACTCGGGATCATCGTCGCGTCTGGCGTCGCCGCTTGGTGGTGGTGGCCGGCGCGCAGCGTCGTACCGCCGTCGATCCGGGTCGCTGCCGTCCAGGGGAACGTCAAACAAGGACTCAAGTGGTCGGCGGCTTCGATACGCCTGGCGATAGACCGTTACACGGCGCGCACGAACGCGATCGCGTCGCTCCGCCCTCGGCTCATCGTTTGGCCGGAGACGGTCATCGCCGAGTTCCTGTCGGACGATCCTGACCTGCGAGGCAGATTCTCGACCTTGGCCCGTGCGCTCGACGCGCCGATCATCGTCGGATCGATCGACGCGATCGACCGGACGACGTACTACAATTCGCTCTTCATCTTCACGACCGACGGGGGGATGCGCGTCTACCACAAGCATCAGCTCGTCCCGTTCGCTGAATTCTTGCCGGCGGCATCGATTCTCGGGGAGATCCCCGGTGCGAACTTCATCTCGCGCTTCAGTTCCGGAACGCCCCCCGGCGCGGTGCCGGTCGGGACGCTCGTGATCGGGCCGTTGATTTGCTGGGAGTCGGCCTTTGCCGATCTCGCGTACGCAGAAGCTCGGCAGGGCGCGCAGTTCTTCGTCGTGGCGACGGACGACGGCTGGTTCGGACAAACGTCCGGGCCGTTCCAGCACGCGCAGATCGCTCAAATGCGCGCGATCGAGACGGGGCGTTGGGTCTTGCGCGCGGCCGCGACCGGAATATCTGAGATCATCGCCCCCAACGGCAAACCGACCATCCGCGCGCCGCTCGACGTCGAGGAGACGATCGTCGGCGACGTCGGGCCGCCGCAGCCGACCGTCTTCAGCCGCATCGGTCCGAATGCGATCGCCCTCGTCCTTGCGATCTTGCTTGCGGCCTTGCTCCCCAGTCGCCGTGGCACCGGACCGAAGGTATGAGAGTCTTCCGGAT
>DATNIC010000096.1:0-2058 GCA_035604635.1 Binatia bacterium | reverse complement strand
CGCCCCCGGCCGCCATATCTTGGGCTCGAATCTATTTTGGTATTTCGAAAGCCCGTGCGGCGGCAAGACCGAGTATTTCGCCGACATGGATCTCATGGACGACAACTGGAAGCCGCGTACTTGGGACAAGCATCCCGGCTTCGCCTACTGGATGATGGAATAGGGTTCAAGCGCCGACTTTTGCGCGCCAGAATCCACAGACCTCAGCGTCTTTCGGGAGCCGCTCCGAGCGGACGATGAGCTCGGCGACCGGATCGGTTTGCATGCTGCGGTCGATCCCCAGCGGCTCTCGTCCGGCGATGACGTCGTCGATCGCTTTGAGCATCTGCTTGCGCATGCCGATCACGCCCTGGTCGGTCGTCCCTAAGTGTTCCCCGCTGCGATCGAAAATCGGCCCTTCGCTCTCGACGGCAAAACGGTCTTGGTCCTGGAAGTTCCGTCCTACACCGGCGTACAGCACGTCCATGTCGCCGCGGCTCTGCAAGTACCGGTTCGCTTTGGACGGCGGCCGCGCATACTTTTCGTCGATATCACCTTTGACGTCGCGATCCAAGTAGCCGCGGTCGATCGGCGCATCGTAACGGTGCACGATGACGTACTTATAGTGATGGGTATCGTCGATGGGGACGTGCCAATGCGCTTGATATCCGTCGTTCGGTTCCGGCTTGGTCGTCTTCGGATCCGCGAGCGGGACTCCGTCGAACGTCGAGCCGTTCGGCATGACGAAGTTCGAGATTCGGACGTAGATTTCGTCCGGGCTTGCGTTGCGCGCCGCGTACGTGCGCAGTCCGAAGGGCGCCTCCTCGACGACGAGTCGCGGTGCAACGTCCCCGCCCATGACGACGCGGCTATCGCGAAACAGCCCTTCCGCGTCACTCACGCGATGGAGGAACGAAAGATGCTGGGGGTCGACGTTGCCTTCATTCCCCTGCAGGTAATTGCACTCGGTCCACAGCTTGGTGCACCAAATACGGTCGCTCGTCGCGACTAAAAAGGGCAACTTCGGAATCGGCGGGGGCTCGCCGGGACCCATATACGTGAAGATCAGACCGTTCGCTTCGAAGCACGGATAAGCGATGTGACGAATCCGATCCTTGAACGTGCTCTCCGGCGACTCACCCGGCTGCTCGAGACAGCGCCCGTCGCGCGCCATGAGCCAGCCGTGGTAGACGCAGCGTAAGCCGCCGTCCTCGATCCGGCCGAAGCTCAAATCGCAGCCGCGGTGGGGGCAATGTATCCCGAGCAATCCTGGTATGCCGTGCTCGTCGCGAAAAAGTACGAGCTCCTCGCTCAGGATGCGCACCGGTTTCGGTGGACCGTTCGGCGGCAGTTCTTCAGAGAGCGCGGCTGGTTGCCAATAATGACGCAGCAGCGTACCACCCGGCGTCCCGGGGCCGGTCAGCGTCAGACGGTCGTTTTGTTCTTTCGTCAGCATTGCAATCTCCCGTGGCCTTATAGACTCCGCGAGGTTCCCGTAGAATCCTGTCAGAAAAGAGAACCGCATGCTCGCGCGAATTGCCATCGTCGCGCTCACCCTGCAAGCGTTAGCGCTGACTGTACCGCAAGTTGGGACGAGTGCCGAACCGACCGTGATTCGCATCGGCGTTTCGGACACCGACGCGGCCGCCCAGCCGCTCTACGCGCAACAGACCGGGATCTTTCGTCGTGCCGGGCTCGATGCGAAGATCGTCGGCGGGATGCAGGGCGGACCGGTTCTCGACGGGATCGCCGCCGGGGCGATCGACGTCGGCTTCGCCAACATCGTCTCGATCGCAAGCGCGATCCAGCGCGGATCGCCGGTCGTCCTCTTAGCTGCCGGCTCCGTGTACGATTCGCGCGCTCCGCTAACGGTGCTCGTCCAGTCGCCGTCATCGAATCTCCGCACCGGGAAAGATCTCAACGGAAAGACGGTGGAGACTCCCTCCGCGCGCATGGATCTTGCAACGATCAGCACCATGGCCTGGATCGACCAACATGGCGGAGATTCCGGCACCGTACACTTCGTCGCGGGGATCCCGCTCGCGGAGGTCGCCGATGCGCTCAAGGCGGGACGGGTCG
>DATNIC010000095.1:0-17020 GCA_035604635.1 Binatia bacterium | reverse complement strand
CGCGTGAGTTCGGCTTGACGGCACTGCACGTGACGCACGATCCCGATGAAGCTTTTTATCTCGCCGACGTCGTCGGCGTCATGGCCGATGGCCGGCTCGTGCAGTGGGATGTGCCGGAAACAGTCTACCGCAGGCCGCACGACGCGCGCGTCGCGCGCATCACTGGTCCGGCTTCCATCCTCAACATCTCCAACTTCGCACTTCGTGACGGCATCGCGGAGATCGCTCTGGCCGGACGGACGATAATCGTCCCGGCGCATCCGCAGCTTCGCCCGAACATTATCGCGGCCTTAATTTTGCGTCCCGATGCGCTTGTCGTGAGCGATTCGGCAAACGCGGAATCGCTCGCCGGCACCGTGCGGGATTCTCGCTTCGCGGGCGAGCATTACGTCGTCGACGTCGTCTTGAGCGACGGCTCGGAGGTCGCGGTCACGTCGCCCACGCCGCTTCACGGCAGCGTGGCGCTTTCGATCTTTAGCGAAAACGCCTGGCTGGCACCCTTAGGAGAAACCGGCTCTTGAACGTCCTCCTCCGGCTCATTCCGCTCATCCTAGCATTTGCGTTCGCGCTCGACGCGCGCGCCGCCGACGCCGCGCAATTGACCATCTATACGGCGGATCCGGCATCGCTCGCAAACGACTTGGCCAAAGGCTTCGAAGCCGCTACCGGGACGCAAATGCGCGTCTACGCCGCGACGACCGGTCAAGAGATGGCGCGGCTTCAGGCCGAGGAGGGCCGGCCTCAAGCCGACATCGTGATCCTCGCAGCGTGGTCGGCCGGGCTCGCGCTGCAAGAGCAAAATCAGGTCTTCGCCTACCGTCCGGCCGTGGTGCTCAAAACGATTCGACCCGGTTTTGCGCCCCCGGGCGACTTCCTTCCGATAGGGGGCGATACGGTCTCGATCGTCGTCAATACGTCGGCGCTCCCGAAAAGCGCGACGCCGCACGATTGGTTCGATCTGCAACAAACCGCGTGGAACGGCAAGATCAGCATGCCCGATCCCCTGCTCTCCGGGACGTCGAGCGATTTCGTCCTCGCGTTCATCGCGCAATACGGCAATCGCGGCTGGAATTTCTTCCGCGCGATCAAAGCCGGCGGCGCGATTTGGCCCGGTCCCAATGCGGCAGCGCTCGCGCCGGTGACCGCCGGTGCGCGCTGGGCGCTCCTCGCGGGCGTCGGCCACATCGCGCTCGATGCGAAAGCACAGGGCAACACGCTCGACCTCCTTTTCCCGAGCAGCGGGACGGTCCTTATCCCGCGGCCGATCATTATCTTGAAGTCGAGCCCCTCCAAGGCGCTCGCCGAGCGCTTTGTCGACTACGCGCTTTCGCCGGCGGGCCAGCAACTCGTCGCGAAGGCGAATTTGCTCCCTGCGATAACGTCGGTCCCCGCGTCGTCGAGCTGGCCCAACCTTCAAAAGATCCGCTTCCTCTCGCCGGATTGGAGGGCACTCGCGAAGATGCGCGAGGCCGTGCTCAAACAGTTCACGACCGATATCCTCGGGCGATGACGCGCGGCGTCCGCGTCGTGGCGTGGGCCGCCGTTGCGATCTTAGCGATCGCTCCGCTTGCAATGCTCTTCGCGCAAGGCGCGTCGTCGCTCGGAGCGATCGCCCATCAAAGCTCGTTCCTCAAAACGACGCTGAACACGATCACCCTCGGCTTGCTCGTTGCGCTCTTCTCGCTCGTCCTGGGCGCGAGTTTGGCAGCCGTCGAAGCGACGATGCCGCCCGCTGGGGCAGCCTTCGTCTTTCCACTCGTCCTGGTCCCGTACTTACTCCCGCCCTATCTGACGGGGTTGGCATGGAACGCGCTCTTGCAGCAGAACGGGCTCGTCTTTCTCGCAACGGGATGGCAGCCGGCGTGGGCGACGGCGCTGCTCTATTCTTTACCCGGGATCGCGCTCGTCATGGCCTCCCATCTCTATCCGCTCGTCTATCTGATGTTTCGCGGTTATCAGCAGAACCGCTCGGCGCGCCTTCTCTGGAGCGCGCGCGTTCACGGCGCGTCGCAGGCTTACGCATTCAGGCGCGTCGTAATCCCCGACGTCCTGCCCGTCGTCGCAGCGACATCTTTGCTGACGTTCATCGCGGGGATCGAAGAGTTCGGCGTCCCCTCGGTCCTAGGCGGCTACGCGGGGATCACCGTCCTCACGACGCAAGTCCAGGAAGTCACTGCAGTCTGGCCGGTCGATCTCGGGAAAGGTGCGGCGTACTCGCTCGTGCTGCTCGTCCTGGCCGCAGGCGCATGGGTTCCGTTCCGTATCTTTTCGCGAGAGCGTACGACGGACGCAAGTGCCGCCCGGCGTTCCGGGAAAACGAGCCTCTGGGGAACATGCGCCTTTTCGCTCTGCGGGCTTGTTACCGCGGTCGTCCCGGTCGCCGCCGTCATCACGCTCTCGCTGATGCGCGCACAGACGAACGGTCTGCGCGCCGGCAACTTCACCTTCGCGCACTTCGCGGCGATCGCGGCCCCGGAGAGCGGCGCGCGCGCCGCCTTTTGGACGAGCCTGCAGCTTGCTTTCGAGACGACGCTCGCTGCTGCTATTCTCGGATTCGCCGTCGCGTACGCCCTGCGCTGCGGGGGACGCGGCACCGTCGCCCTCGATCTGGCGTCTGCCTTGCCGAACGCGGCGCCGGGGATCGTCCTCGCCGTCGGCATCATCCTCGTGTGGAACGCGCCGTGGAATCCGCTTCCAGTCTACAACCATCTGGGTATCTTGCTCGTCGGATACACGACGGTTGTCTTTCCTACGGCGCTGCGCTACGCTCAGCTCGGCTTGGCGAAGATCCCTGCGCGCTGGGAGTGGGCCGCCGCAGTCCATGGGGCCGATCCGCTACGGACATTGTGGGCCGTCGTCGTACCGCTCGCACGTCCGGCGGTCGTCGCCGGCATGCCGATCCTCTTCGGACTGGCAATGCGCGAGCTCGTCATGTCGATCATGCTGCAGCCGCCGGGCGTGCAGACGATCTCGACCTACGTGCTCGCGCAATTCGAGCAGGGAGACATCGGCAACTCGATGGCGATGGCCGTAACGGGCGTGTTCACCAGCGCCGCGATCATCGGCGCGTTCGAGTTTTTCGGGTCAAAGGGCGACGCTGATGCTGAAAACGTGAACTACGCTCGCCGTGCCGCCCACGCGGGGAACGGAATCATCGGTTGAGCGTTCGCGACGTTGCCGGGATAGACGACGACCTGCTTGCCGTGCTGCCACTGAATGATGTACGACGTGTAACCGAGTTGGATCCCGGTGCGCGGATCGACTTTGTATAAACCGATGAGCGTCGGAACTTGAATCGTCGCCAGCGTGTCGCGCAGCTTCTCCTGATCGAGCGAGCCGACTTTCTTGAGCGCCGCGCCGAGAACGTAAACGGTGGAATAATTCGTCGCCGCGTGATAGTCGGGATCGCGATGATATTCCGCGCGATAGTCGCGCACGAAAGCAATATTCTCAGCCGAATTCGAGGCAAAATTCCAGCACGAGACCGAGTATGTCCCCTCGGCGTCTGAGCCGACGTTCTTCGTAAAGAGCGGATCCGAAGCCCCGATCGCTTCGTAGAACATTTTCGGCGCGTAGTCTGCCTGCTTGAGGGCACGCAGCACGCCGACCGAATCGACCGGGAACGACATTGCGAGAACGACGTCCGGACCCGCGGCGCGCACCTTCTCGATCAGCGGGGCGTAATCGCTGGTATTGGGCGGATAGTATTCCTGGAACACGATGGCCTGACCGAAACCGCGCGCGATCGTCGGTACGGCGTCGGTGAGTGAATGTCCGAACGCGATGTTCGGGCTGATGATCGCAAGGCGCTTGAATCCCCGATCGTGCGCGATCGAGAGGACGCCGAAGAGATACGACTGGACGGGGCCGACCGATTGAAAAATGTAGCGCAGTCCACGCGAAAACAGCACGACGTCGGCAATCTCCGGGCAGATCATCGGCATCTTGTGCCGTTCCGCGACGTTCGCCGCCGGGACGGTGATCGCGGTCCCGTAAGGCCCGATGATGACGTCGACCTTGTCCTCGTCGATCAAACGCTCGTAGAGGCGCGCCCCGGTGGCCGGTTCGCTCTGGTCATCGTAGTACTTCAGTGCGAGCTGCCGTCCCAGGACGCCGCCCTTCGCATTGATGTGCTTGATCGCGAGACTATAGCCTTCGAGGCAGTACTTGCCGCCATCCGCGTAAATCCCGGTCATCGAAAGCGCCGCGCCGAGAACGATCGGCGCGTTGCTCTGCGCCTGCGCCGGGATGCGCGTCAGCGGGCCGATGGCCGAGGCGGCACCTGCCGCGGCGATAGAACGTACGAACTGCGGTCGCCTCATATGGGGCCTCCATTTTCGTCAGTCAAAAAACTCGACGATCAGATGCTGCAGACATTCGGGCGAATGAACCGGAATACCCTGAGTCCGATCACCTTGACCGCCTAAAATGAGGTTGAAACGCATGTTCAGAGCGTCCGCAAACACCGTGCTGCCGACGTCGATCATCGGATCGCTGCCACGGCCGTCGTGGTACGATGAGGTGCTCGGATCGCGCAGCTTTCTCGAAGCGATGATGTACTCGCGCTACCGGGAGCAATATGAAGACGCGGTCAGCGCCCACCTGCGGGCACAAGAAACCGCCGGCGTCGACATCTGCACCGACGGTGACGCGCACTACGACGAAGAGGTCGGCGGGATGAGCTGGGCGAGCTATCCTCCGCGACACATGGCGGGCTTCGACGGACTGCCGCAGCCTGCGGTGTACAACGTCGGCGCCGTTGCCTATCCCCGCGGGCACATCTTGCACGATTACCTGGAAGCGCGCGTCTTTCCGAAGGTCGTCGGCCCGGTGGGCCGCGGCAACCTGCAGTACACCGCGATGTGGAAGGTGGCGCAGCGCATGACGAAGCGCCCGGTCAAGTTCGGCACGATCCTTCCCGAGTTGCTGGCGGCTTCCGTCACCGACGATTTCTACAAGGACCCCGTCGAGCGGACGATGGCGCTCAGCAACGCGCTCAACGACGAACTGCAGGACCTGGCCGGCGCCGGCTGCCCGGTCATCCAATTGGAAGAACCGCAAATCCACATGGTCCCCGCTCGCGGCAAGGCGTTCGGCAAACTCGACGTCAGCGACCTCGTCGGCGTCTTCAACAACACCGTCAGAGGGCTGCGCGCGAAGACCGAAGTGTGGTGCCATACCTGCTGGGGCAATCCTTCACAGCAACGGATGTTCAAGGACGTTCAAAGCTACCAGCCGACTCTCGAAGCGCTCAACCAAGTCGACGCCGACGTGTTGACGTTCGAAACGTGTTCGTCCGGTACGGGAGACCTCATGGCGATCGGTCAGGTGATCAAGGACAAGAAGGTCGCGATCGGCGTCGTCGATCATCACACCCTGCAAGTCGAGCGCCCCGACGAAGTCGCGGCCTTGATCCGCGAAGCGCTCAAGCATATCCCGGCCGAGCGTCTGATCATTTCGTCGGACTGCGGAATGGGCCGCGAGGGGATGAGCCGGCGGCATGCCACGTACAAGATGGTCGCGATGGTGCTCGGCACCAACATCGTCAAGAAAGAACTCGGCTTGCCGGAGGCGGAATGCCTCGCCGCCGACTCGCGCTATTCCCTGACGGTCACGCGCCCCTAGGGCACGCGGGCTTAGCGTCCTTTCGGCAAATAGCTCGCGTCGGTAATCGTGCGCCAGTCCGGGACCGACTTCGGATCGTCGGCGACGAGCTTGTAACCTTCCTCGACGGCGTCCATCGAGCGCGCGTTGAACGCGCCGTCGGACCAAAAGTGAATGCGGATCAGCGTCGCCAGGGTCTGACGCGCGGTCGCATCGTCGGCGTTCCAAACCTGCGCGTAGATCTTTGCTGCTTCGTCAGGATGCGCGTAGATAAAATCGACGGCTTCCTTGCGCGCGGCGATGATCTTGCGGACGACGTCAGGATGAGCTTTCGCATAGTCCGCCATGACGACGCCGACCCCGTTGGTGAAGTTGGGCAATTCCTCCGTGACGCGGAAGAGGACGCGATACTTGTTCGCGGTCCTCGTCAAGACCGGATCGCTGAGCGGGATCGCGTCGACGGCCCCCGCGTCGAGCGCCGTCTCGGCTCCGCCTTGCGCGCCGGTCGCGACGAAGGTCACGCTCTGAGCTAGGCCGTGATGCTGCATGATCAGGCGCGACGCCACCTCGGTCGCCGATTGGGGGCCGATGTAGCCGACCTTCTTCCCTTTCAGGTCGGCGATCGTTTTGACCGGCGAGTCTTTTTTGACGACCCAGGACGTCTCGCCCATGTTATTCGTCGATGCGTAGACGATGACGAGGTTGATGCCCTGATGCACTGCCGCGAAGACCGCGGGCGTCCCGACCTCGGAAAACGGCATCCCGTTGGCGATCATGTTGCGAATCGTCGTGCCGCCGCCGTTGCTCCCGATGAAGCCGTCGACGTCGAGCCCGTATTTCTTGAACAGACCGCGCTCGAGCATCACCGCGAACGGGACGGTCGTCGCCGCGATGCCGTACTGGCTGAGGACGATGCGATCCGCAGCGAGAGATCGCGCCGGCAACACGGCGACGCCGATGGCAACAAGCATCAAAACCATACGGCAGATCCCCAGCATTGAGCCTTCCTTCCTCATAACGCCACCCGGTTGAGCAGCTCGCGGCCCGAGCGAAAGCGCTCGAGGTTTTCGCGCGCGAGGGCGATGACGCGGTCCGTCCCCGCGCGGCTTCCGGCGCCGCCGACGTGAGGCGCGAGAATCACGTTGTCGAGGCGCCACAACGGGCTCTCCGGCGCGAGAGGCTCCTCTTCGAAAACATCCAGCCCGGCGCCCGCGATGCTCCGCGCGGCGAGCGCTTCGATCAGCGCCGCTTGGTCGACGACGCCACCGCGCGCGACGTTGACGAGGTAAGCGCTCGGCTTCATCGCCGCGAGCTCGCGGGCTCCGATGAACTTCTTGGTCTCGATCGAGAGCGGCAGCGAAAGGATCACTGCATCGGCCTCCGCGAGTTCACCGTGCAGCGCGTCGGGCTGCACGATCCGTTCGGCCAGCGCCGCAACCTCGGGCTCGGGCGCGCTGCGCATGACGCCGACGACCCGTGCATCGAACGGACCGAGCCGGCGCGCCACTTGCTGCCCGATCGCGCCGAAACCGACGATCAGCACCGTCTTCCCTTCGATCGATGCCAGCGTCTTGCGCAGCCCGTCACGATCCCACAACGCCGCGAGCCGGTTTCGCTCGAGCTCCGGGAGGCGGCGGACGAGCCCCAGCAGCAACGTGACGGCGTGCTCGGCGACCGTCGATGAGTGGCTCTGGCCGCCCCGCGAAAGCGCGAGATGATGCGGCGCGCCGTGCAAGCGCAGATTGTCGAAACCCGACGAGACGAAATGGAGATAGCGCAAACGCGACGCCTTGCGCACCAGCTCGGCGACGCCGGCCTGATAGAAGTCGTTGCTCACGAGCAGCACGTCGAGGTCGCGGATGAAGCGGTGCAATTCGCTCGGCCGCTCGATCCGTTGCACGAGCAGGCCGTCGGTCCCGGACAGCGCTTCGGTCATCGGAGCACCGCTTTGGCTCGTCATCACGCCGACCGTCAGCAAGCCGGTCATCGGAGGCGCGCTCATGCGCGCACCAGATCGACGGCGGCGGGTTGGCGTTTGGCCGGATGCGCGCGCACGGCCTCCTCATCGACGTCGGCGCCCCAACCCGGTCCGCTCGGCAGGATGAGCTCGCCCGCGTCGACGACGGGAGGGACAGTGACGAGATCCTCGCGCCACGGCACGCCGTCGACCTCATACTCGACGATGCGTAAATTCGGGATAACCGACGCGAAGTGCGCGTTCATCAGGTCGAGCAGCGGACCGCCGTAGCCGTGCGTCGCGACGTTGACTTCATAAGCGTCGGCGAGCGCGGCGATCTTGAGCGATTCGAGCACCCCGTTCCACGCGACGTCGACGATCGCGACGTCCATCGCGTATTGCTCGAAGAACGGCTTGTACGCGCGCCGGCCGTGCAGCGTCTCGCACGATGCGATCGGCGTACGCGTACTGCGGCGGATCAGTGCGAGCGCCGCCGGATCGTGCGTGTCGAGCTCGAGCCAACCCATGTCGAGCGGCTCAAGGGCCCGCGCCAGGCGCAGAAACCCCTCGGTCTTGAAATGAAAATTCGCATCGAGGTGCAGCCCGACGTCGGGGCCGGCACCGTCGCGAAACGCTTCGAGCTCGGCGACGAGAGCGCGGATGACGCGCGGTTCAACGTTGAGCGCCGGGAAACTACGGCCGCCCCACGCGGCTTGATAGAGCAGCGTTCGCTCGCCTTCGAAAAGGTAGAGATTCGCTTTGAGCGCTTTGAAGCCGCGCCGGCGCACCTCTTCACCCAGACGGCGGAGATCGTCGAGCGAGCGCACCGGCGTGTGGCCGTACCGGTCGCCTTGCCGGATGCGAAAGAGACCGCAGTGCGACCAATACAGCGGGATGGTCGTGCGGATCGGACCGCCGAGCAATTCGTACACCGGAATCCCGAGCGACTTCGCCTTGATGTCGAGCAGCGCGTTCTCGATTGCGCCGACCGCCCGCGCATTGAGGCCGCCCGCCGCCTGTCGCGTCTTGGCATAGAGCTGCGTCGTGATCTTTTCGATCGGGCGCGGATCCTGACCGATCAGCTCCTCGCTGAGCTTGCTGATGACGGCGGTCAGGTTTTGGCTGCTGACGAACTCCGTGTATTCAGACCAGCCGACGATCCCCTCGTCGGTGCTGATCTTGAGGAACGAAAAATACCGCGGGCCGGAGTCACAGTGAAAATCCTCGATGCGAACGATGCGCATCGGACCTAGACTCCAGTCGGTTGTTGGACGCGCGCGAAGATCGGAAGACCGACGACGATCAGCTCGAGATTGCTCGTCGCCGCGAGTTGCGCTGCAGTCCCCGCAGCGATCGCAAAGGCGGTCCCGGCTCCGACCGCTTGACCATCGACGTTGCCGGCGCCTGAGATCACGTATAGCGTCTGCGTCCCCGCGCGCGGCCCGAGCATCGTGCTGCTGTCGGCATCGACGCGAAGCAGTGCGATCTCGACCTGACGTTCGGTGAAAGCACCAAGCGGCTTGACCGCGACTCCAGGTTGCCCCGGCCGCTCTTGCCAAGCGAAATGTTCGGGCCGCATCAAAATCGGTTCGTCATAGCGCGGTTTCGGATAATCCAGCTTGCGCTGATTCACCCGTTCCCAGACCGCTTCGAAGGCGTCTTGCGGCCGCGCACCGTCGTTGCGGTAGTAGACGCCGCCTTTGAACGCCCCGGCTCGCTTCAATTCCTCGGTCGCGGCATCGGCTTGGCGGTGACTGATATAACCGCAGCCGCTTGCGCCGCCGAACTGCCACGTGAGCCCGAGCCGGTCGCCGTCGGACTCCTCCGGTCCGTATGGGATCCCTTCCGGGAAATACGCGATTTGACCGGGATCGATCCAGCGTTTCGGGCCGTAATTGGCGCGGCCGCTCAGGACCATGCGAAGCTGATCGAAATTGTGCTTGTGGCGCGGCGTCGACGCCTTCGCGCCCTGCTCGCGGATCAGGACGAGCCGGTAGTTGTCCGGAGCGCCTTCCTCCCCGCGCAGCAGCTCCTTGTAGTCCTTGCCGCCTTGGCGAATTTGGGTGAGCGGTTGCCAATCCAAGTCCGCGGCGTGCGCGATCTGCATCACGCCCCCTACCTCGACTCCGGCACCGGGTCCTGGTCAAGCCGCACAGTACGGGAAAAAATCTTCCAACCGTAGTACCGACATGGAACAACGGGTTTCCGGTTGTTCTCGGGAGGTACGGGGATGAAGACACCACGGGCGCTTTCGGTCGGTCTAGTCTCGGTCGGCATCGTCGTGTTGCTGACGCTCTCCTTCGGCTCACCGCAGGCACAACAGAAGGACCCGGCGATCCGGGTCGGCGCCGACGATTTGGGCGGCACCGTCGCCAGCGTCAACGGTCGCGAGGCGGGCGTCTGGGTCATCGCCGAGACGAACGATCTCCCGACGAAGTACACCAAAATCGTCGTCACCGACGACCGCGGCCGTTTCTTGGTCCCCGACCTCCCCAAAGCGAAGTATACGGTTTGGGTGCGCGGTTATGGGCTCGTCGATTCGCCGAAGATCGAGACGACCCGCGGCAGGTATCTGAACCTGCGCGCAGTCGTTGCGCCGAACGCCGCCGCCGCAGCGCAATATTATCCGGCTCAGTACTGGTTTGCGATGTTGACGATGCCGGCGAAGAGTGAATTCCCGGGGACCGGTACCACCGGCAACGGGATCGGCCCGGCGATGAAGACACAAGGTCAGTGGATGGACGTCGTCAAGACCGACGGGTGCGAAACGTGCCACCAGCTCGGCAACAGAGCGACGCGCACGATCCCGTCGAACCTCGGCGCCGTATCGTCTGCGGTAGCCGACTTCAAGTCGACGTCCGCCGCGCTCTGGAACCGGCGCATCGAATCAGGACAAGCCGGCGGGGTCATGACGAGGAACATCGCGCTTCTCGGGCCTCGCGCACTGCAGATGTTCGGTGATTGGACCGATCGCGTGGCACGCGGCGAGCTGCCTTTTGCGAAGCCGCAGCGGCCGACGGGGATCGAGCGCAACGTCGTCATCACCGAGTGGGACTGGGCGACGGCATCGACGTATCTCCACGACGAGATCTCGACCGACAAGCGCAATCCAACGCTCAACGCCTACGGCAAGATCTACGGCTCGACCGAAGAGAGCACCGATTTCTTTCCTGTCCTCGATCCGGTGCGCAACCTCGCGACGTTCGTAAAAGCGCAAGTCCTCGATCCCAACACGCCGTCGTTCGGCGGCACGTCGCTCGAGAAGCCGATGCAGCCTTCGCCGTACTGGGCGACACAGCGCATCTGGGCGAGCCAAACGACCATCCACAATCCGATGTTCGACGAGCAAGGTCGCGTGTGGATGACCGCGCGAGTCCGTCCGCTCGACGACCCGGCGTTCTGTAAAGACGGATCGATCCCGTCGTCGAAAGTCGTACCGCTGGTGGCCTCGTCGCGCCAAGCGGAGATGTACGATCCGAAAACCGGGAAGTTCGCACTCGCGAACCTCTGCTTTGGGACGCACCATCTCGTCTTCGCCTCCGATGCGAACGACACGCTGTGGTTCAGTGCAGGCGGCGGCGGCGCGAACGTCCTCGGTTGGCTCAACACGAAGGCGTTCCTCCAGACCGGTGATTCAGCTAAATCGCAAGGCTGGACGCCGCTGGTCGTCGACACCAACGGGAACGGGAAGCGCGACGATTACGTCGACCTCGGCAAGCCGGCTGACCCGACCAAGGACACGCGGATCATCGGCGACTTCTACGGGATCGCCGTGAGCCCGGTCGACGGCTCGATTTGGGGATCGGTGCTGGGCTATCCAGGGAAGATCATCCACGTCATCCCGGGGCCGAATCCCACATTGACCGCATTGGCGGAAGTCTACGAGTTGCCCGTCGACGATCCGCGCGCGCAGGTGCGCGGCTACTCGCCGCGCGGCTTGGACATCGATCGCAACGGCGTCGTCTGGATGCCGCTTGCGAGCGGACATCTAGCGAGCTTTGACCGCCGCAACTGCAAGGGTCCGCTCAACGGGCCGAATGCCGTGAGCGGCAAGCAATGCCCCGAAGGTTGGACGCTGTATCCGTTCCCGGGTCCACAGTTCAAGGGAGTCTCCGATTCCGGCAGCGCCGAGGCGGCCTACTACACGTGGGTCGATCAACTCAACACGGTCGGCTTGGGGGCGAACGTCCCGTATAGCACGGGGAACGCATCCGACTCGGTCATCGCGCTCGTGAACGGAAAGTTCGACGTCTTCCGTATCCCATATCCGCTCGGCTTCTACGCCAAGAACTACGACGGCCGCATCGACGACCCGAACGCGGGATGGAAAGGGAGAGGGTTGTGGAGCACGTTCGGCTCGCGCGCCCCGTGGCACATGGAGACCGGGAAAGGGACGCGGCCCATCGTCTTGCACGTCCAGGTTCGGCCCAATCCGCTCGCGGACTGACGAACCGCCGACGGTGAAACTCCCGCGCAGGCGCGCGCTCGCACTCGGTGCGGGCGCGGGCGCGTATGCCTCGATCGGGATCCTGCGCTACCCGGGGAGCGCGGCACAATTCAGCTATAAACTTGCGAACGATCAGATGCCGGCGCATCCGATGAACGTCCACACGGCGGAGGCGGTCAAGCGCATCCTGGACGCCTCGGGTGGCCAGATCGAGATTCGCGTCTTCCCGAACAGCACGCTGGGCAGCGATCCGCAAATGCTGGCCCAAGTGCGATCGGGCGCGCTCGAGCTGCTGCAGATCGGCAATAACATCCTGGGATCGGTCATCCCGGCTGCGGCCTATGAGAGCCTGCCCTTCGCTTTCGCGTCGTACAAACAGCTCATGAGCGCGGCGGACGGGCCGCTCGGCGCCTACGTCGGCGCGCAGGCGGAAAAGGTCGGCCTACGCAGATTTGCGCGATCCTTCTACGGCGGGACGTTTCACATCGAGAACAAGGTGCGTCCGATCAACGTCCCCGGCGATTTGAAAGGACTCAAAATTCGGGTCCCTCCCGGGCCGATCGACGTCGGGACGTTCAAAGCGTTCGAAGCGTCGCCGGCCGTGATCTCGCTCGCCGAAGTCTACACGTCGCTCCAAACGAACCTCGTCGACGGGATCGAAGTGCCGCTGCCGACGCTCCAATTCTTCAAATTTTACGAGCAGGTGAAGTACTGTTCGTTGACGAGCCACAGCGCCATAACGTACCAGACGATCGCCAACGCGGATGCGTGGCAGCGTCTACCGAGCAATCTCCAGACGATCGTCTCGCGCGAGCTCGAAAATGCCGCGGTCGCAGCGACCGGCGCAATGGCCGAGCAGGAAGGAAGCATCCAGTCGACCCTGCGTTCCGAAGGGATGGTCATCAATCGGCCCAACATCGAGCCGTTCCGGCGAGTCATCCGCGATTCAGGCCTCTACGCGCAGTTGCGCGATCAATTTGATCCCGCCGGCTGGAGCGCGTTGGAGAAGACGACCGGAAAACTCATCTAGCCCTCGAAGGGACCATTCGGAACGCGCCTTTGATGGAGGACTGCCGTGTTGAAAACGGCCACGAACCGCAAGCGCCTCGCGGGCGTCGCGACCCTTGCTGCGGGTATCACACTTTTCGCCGTCACTACTCCGTCGGCCGCCTACCTCGACTTTCTGTTCGGAACCGGGACGGCGACTGCGTGGGACAAGCAGCTCGCGCACGATCTCGCGTTCAGAGATGCGGTCGCCAAGGCACTGAGCACTTGCGTCGGCGGACAGGATGGCGGGACGGAGCTGAGCGCCACGTACGACTCGTTACCGTCGGGACAATGGCACGTCACCGTCAAAGTGCGGGCCGCGTGCAATTTCCTGGATAACGACGGGCGAGGCTAGCGCTACTTGACCTCGATCTTTTCCGCGCCGTCCCATGCGCCGGGGCCGCGATCGCGAATCGCGGTGAGCGTGCAGCGATCGCGGTAGAAAGCCGCGACCGTATCGTCCCGGTTCATCTCTGCTATGCGCGCAAACACCCTACCCGCCGTTAAGAACATCCCTTTGCGAAACTCCTCCATCGCCGAGGTGAACGCTGGGTTGGTCTTGTCTTTGTGCTCGACGAGTTCTTCGGGATCGTTGTCGTAGACCTCGTAGATTTCGACGCTCTGCGTCTTGCCCTTCGCCTTGACGCCGCCGAGGCAGCGCAATTTGTAGGAGCGTCCGGGTTCGAGCGCCTCGACGACCGTTCCGCTGATCAGGAGCGTCACGCCGTACGTCTTCGTCAAACCCTCGAGCCGCGAAGCGACGTTGACCGCATCGGCGATGACGGTCGTTTGCATGCGCTCTTCTTCGCCGATCGTGCCGAGGATCAAATCGCCGTGGTGGATCCCGATCCCAATCCGAATCGCCTCATAGCCGGCGAGACGGCGGCCTTGATTGTACTTCACGACCTCTCTCTGGAGATCGAGCGCCGCATCCAATGAGTCGGTCGCGTTCGGAAACAGCGCCATGATGGCGTCGCCGATATATTTGTCGATGAAGCCGCGATGCGCCCGGATGATCGGGTTGACGTTGCGCAGATACGAGTTGAGGAATTTGAAGTTGTCCTGCGGGGTCATCCCTTCGGAGAGCGTCGTGAAATCGCGAATGTCGCTGAAGAACACCGACATATCGCGCTGGACGTGATCGCCGAGCTTGACCTCTGAAAGCGACTTGCGCTCGAGATTCTCCAGGAATTCCCGCGGGACGAACCGGGTCGAGGCGTCGTTGTAGAGCTGCATGACCGCGGTCTCTTGCGGATCGTCGCTCGACGTCTTCAAGCGGACGCCGGACTCGCGCAATCTCCGCCGGTCTAGGGCCAAGGCGATGCGGCGCGTGATCAGCAGCCCGTTCTCGCCGTCGAACGGCGAGAGGATGTAGTCCTCGGCGCCGCCCCGCTGCAAGCACGCGGTCATGCGGCCGGCCGCCGATGCCGGGCCCATGACGATCACGGGGATGCGCGGCCCGCTCCCCGGCTTCGCCGGGGCGTCGGGAGAGGCTCCCGCGGCTTTGCCTGCGGCCGAACGCAGCAGCTCGAGGACGTCGTTGCTGGGCAGGAGGACGTCGAGCAGCATGAGGTCGACCGTCCGCCCCGCCAGGGCTTCCAGCGCCTGCGCGGACGTAGCGAAGCGGACCTCCGTCAAACCGGCGCCCGGCAAAACCGTTTCCAGAATGCGGCGGTCTTCATCCCGCCCCTCGACAACGAGAATCCGCGCAGACGGCAAAACTCGTCTCCTCCGAGCCTGAAGAATTCGCAGCGGATGCGAAGGGGGCCTCGCTTGCGCGAGGCCCCCCGTCTGATCTACCCTTCTGCCTCTCCTAGATGAACAGGAAGAAGGTGTCGAGGTACGCGCCGTTCAGGTTGACCTGGTTGACGAAGCACCCTGGGCAGGCTCCGCCCCCGGTGACGCTGCCGGCCGGGATCGTAACGCCTGGGATGTTTTGCATGTGATAGACGCCGGCGCCCACTCGTAGGCTGCTATTGAGCCAGTGTCCCACGTTGATGCCCATCCCCATCTGCCCGTTGAAGTTCGCGGCAGCGCTGCCGTAGATGTTGGCCAGTGGATCGTAGGTCCCGTTGGGATCGCCTTGGCCAAGACTGCCTGCGCCGAGGCCAAAGTACCGGAACCATATCTGCGCAACGTTCGAGTTGTTCGTTCCCAAGGCAGAACCGCTAAACGCCACGTTGTTCGAGTAGAGGTTGCCCTTGCTGGCAAAATCCACTTGAGCGATGTAGGCATTCGCGCCCGCCCAAGCAGCACCGGTGAAGGGATCGGCACCGAGATGACGGCCCCATTCAGCGCTGAACTTCCAGATCGGCCGATTGTGCGGGCCAAAGAATTGGCTTACGAACGCATCGGCGTACGCGTTGGTTCCCCAGCCGTTGAGAAACGCACCGCTGAATCCGCCGGTCGCGGTGACGGCTTTTCCGTTCGCAACGCAAACCGGTCCGCTCGTCGCGAGCGTCCCGGCGCAGTTGACGGCCGCCGGATCCCAGTACGTGTACGAGCGACCCAGGAGCGAGTCCATAGCGATCCCGACGGCGGTGTTGTAGGTCGGGAAGAAGTACGAGGCGTAGCCGCCGATCTCTTGACCGTTCGAGTTGCAGTTCGGGTTGACGCCCGAGTAGATCGGCTGAACGAAGCCGAGGTTGTAACCGATCACGCCGGCCGTACAGCCCGGTGTCGACGCGATACCGCCGGCCGGGGTCGTGCCCGTGACGGCAGTGGCGGTGCCACCCGTCTGCTGCTGCGCTAGATTGTATGACGATTGGCCTGGAATCTGATAGTAGAACTGGCTATCGAAACGGCCGACCGTATCCTTGTAGCCGACGGCAAAGCCCGAGTAGGATGCGCCGCCGAAGAGTAAAGCACCGGGCGTGGACATGAAGTTGCTCTGACCGACGCCGTAGCGACCGAGCCGAGCGTTGATGCCGCCAGGCGACGTATATCCGACATACAGGTAGTCGAGATTAACCGGGATGCTACCCTGCGTCCCGTTGAGATCGGAATAGGAGCAGCTGATGCTGGTCAGGTTGGCGCAAAACGTGGGGCTGGCGACCGAATTGCCCATCGCGGTCTCGTTAAAGAGCTTCGCGCTCAACCGGAAACCGTAGCCGAAGCGCGGGCTGAGCTGCCCGAAAAAGATTGGCCGCGCGACCATGTAGTTGGTACCATGCGCGGTTATCCCGATCGGAGTCGCGTTGGTCCCACCCGGGGCCCACGCGATCGTGTTGACCGGCGCTGCTGCCCCGGGCGCGAAGTTCGCGCCGCCCCCTGCTCCGATACCGCCCGGGGCTGTGATCGGGCCGTTCACGAACGCGGTCGAACCGCCCGGAGCGAGGAACGCACCGGCGCCGCCGTTGGCTGCGGGGGCAAAGACCTGGACGTTGTTGTTCGCCGTACCGGGGCGATAGTCGAAGGTCATGCCGACTTTGCCTTGCTGCACGCGCAGCTGGGTCGCGTCGGCTTCGTTCTTGAGATTGGTGATCTGATTTTGCTGATCGTCGGTCTTCCGATTGAGGGCCGCGATCTGGCTCTTGATGAGATCGACTTCGGGGCGGAACCCGTTCAGGAGGGCTCGCACCGCGGCGATGTCGCGCTGCTCGACTTGCTGGAGCTGCGTCATCTTCGCTTCAATGCTGCGCACGGCCCGGTCCGTGAGGACGGCCATCTCGTAGCGGGTCATCGGCCGCTGGCCTTTGTATTGACCATCAGGATAGCCCTGAATGTAGCCGTCCGCTGCGAGCTGACGCACCGCATCATACGCCCACTGGTTCGTGGGCACGTCAGGGAATGGGTTCGCCGCTTGCGCCATCTGCGCGCTGTCCTGAGCATTCGCCGCTGTTTGCTCCGCAAACGCGGCGGGCGTGCAAAGGATTACCGCAATAACGAATCCCAGAAGAGCTTTAAGCGTCTGCGTCATCTACAAACCCTCATAAAGGTTGGTCTGCCAACCTATAGTCAGCCGA